>CADBKF010000094.1:1611-2535 GCA_902795195.1 Oscillospiraceae bacterium | reverse complement strand
CAGTCCTGTTCGCCTCAAAGTGACGACCTCTGGCTCCGGGAATCTCTACCGTTCACTACTTTGGGTGTTTCTCGACTGCATGAAACTTGACAGCTTCAGGAATAGGCAATAGGCAATAGGCAATAGGGAATAGGCAATAGGAAAAGCGGGGGCAGGGGGAGAGTATTCTTGGCGAGGGTCGAACGGGGTGCATATCCCTATTTTGTTAAGAGACTTTAAATGCAATACTTTTGCAACAATTTGAAACGTTTTTGCCGCATTTCGGGGTGGATAAAGGGGGCTTCCGAGGGGGATCACACCGGCGCAAGGCCGGGAAGAGGGTTGAATTTGACAAAATCTTGAAGGGGAATGGTGCGAAAAGTCACATTTCGGCGGGAATTGCGAAGCAAATCCGACCAAAGCAGACCGAAGTCTGTGGAAAATTTTTATACATCCGTCCACAAACGGTGCAAAAACCCGGAGAATGCCGTCATCAGGGGCATTTTACCCCCAAAACCTGTGGATAACCGTGTGGAAAGTGTGGATTTCTGCATAGAGGATTCATGTATATACAACCCCGCGTATGCAGTTTTAACCTGAATTTTGTAACAATCTCATCCGGCGTTCATGTTGACATGGGCGGCGGGGAGGGTATAATTGAGACAGAGATTACAAGGATTGGAGTGTTTGTCATGAAGGGAACGGAGCTCGCCAAGTACATCGACCACACCCTGCTGAAGCCGGACGCCACGAAGGCGCAGATCCTGAAGATCTGCGACGAGGCCAGGGAGTATCACTTCGCCTCCGTCTGCGTCAATCCCAGCCGCATCGCCCTGGTGGCCGAGGCCCTGCGGGGCTCCGGCGTCACGCCCTGCTGCGTGGTGGGGTTCCCCCTGGGCGCGATCCCCACGGAGAGCAAGGCCGCCGAGACCGCCGTGGCCGTGA
>CADBKF010000094.1:0-1596 GCA_902795195.1 Oscillospiraceae bacterium | reverse complement strand
TGAAGGTCATCATCGAGACCTGCCTGCTCACCGACGATGAGAAGGTGGCGGCCTGCCAGGCGGCGGTGCGCGCCGGGGCGGATTTCGTCAAGACCTCCACGGGCTTCTCCAAGGCCGGCGCGACGGTTCAGGACGTGGCCCTGATGCGCAGGACCGTGGGTCCCGACGTGGGCGTGAAGGCCGCCGGCGGCATCCACAACCGGG
Organism: Oscillospiraceae bacterium; assembly: GCA_902795195.1. GTDB lineage: Bacteria > Bacillota > Clostridia > Oscillospirales > Oscillospiraceae > JAFRPC01. Next base: position 1,392 of record CADBKF010000094.1, on the reverse strand, counting down.
CCGAGGCCGAGGCCATGATCCAGGCCGGGGCCAACCGCATCGGCGCCAGCAGCGGCATCGCCATCGTGACCGAATGACGGCCTGCGGCACAGGGGGTTTGGGGGGTTCAAAGCCCGCCCAGCCCCCTGTTTTTTCGTCATAATTCTGTCTTTTCCCGGACCAAAACGACATAATTTGGACTTAGGTATTTATAAAATTTGCAAATATTCCAAAAATGTATATTTGCTATGTTAATTCGCAAAATTTCTTGTCCTATGTTAATTTGTGATGCTATAATTTTACCACAAGTCACAAGCTGACAGGGAGGTATTACTTATGAAGAAACTGATGACAGCCGTTTTGGCACTGGTCCTGCTCATGGCCCTGTCCAGCACCGCGCTGGCCTACACCGGGGACATCACCACCTGCAATGCCAAGGCCAAGGTGGTCTATCTGCAGCCCTCCGACCTGCTGCACGGCGACGTGACCGGCGACTACAACGCCGTCCTGGAGAAGGGCACCCGCGTCTACCAGCGCGCCTCCGCCTCCGCCAAGAGCACCAAGATCAAGAAGGCCTGCGAAGTGAACGTGTGCGCGGTGTCCGGCGATTGGGCGCTGGTCCGCACCACCGGCAGCTACAACCTGTTCGCCTTCGTGAAGGTGAGCAAGCTGACCAACATCACCGCCCGGTAATTGAACAGACGATCCGGAGCCGTTCGTGAGCGCGAACGGCTCCTTTTTAACGCCTTCGCGGCGGTTTTCGCGGAGGGGGCGTGCTATAATAGAAGCGGCATCATCCCATAACAAAGGAAGAATCGATATGGACGAGAGGCAAACCGGCACGGGCCGGGTGAAGACGCTGCCGCGCTACGAGGTGAACCTGGCGGCCCAGCGGTTTCCCCGCGTGCTGCTGCTGGGCAACGGCATCCTGCGGCTGCGGGGCGGCGTGAGCTGGGAGGCGCTGCTGGCCCGCATCGCCGTGAACGACGAGATCCCGGACCACGTGCTCCGGGACATCCCCCTGGCCATGCGGGTGGAAGCCCTCTGCGGCGCGGACGTGGAGGGGGCGCGGCTGCGGGCGGCGGCGGAGTTCGAGCCCACGGACGCCTGCGTCACCGACACGCTGCGCAGGCTCCTTCGCCTGCCCTGGGACTGCGTTCTGACCACCAATTATACCTATGAGGCGGAGAGCGTGCTGCTGGGCCAGGACCACTTCGGCAAGGAGGACCGTCGGCGCACCCTGGCCTGCATGGACGGCTCGGTGTACCGCAAGGACAACCTGCACTTCTGCTATATCATGGAAAGAAAGGGCTTGCCGCCGCTGCCGGTGTGGCACATCCACGGCGACCTGGGCCGCCCGGATTCCATGATCCTCAGCTACTACAGCTACGCCAAGGCCATCTCCCGGCTCCA
>CADBKF010000093.1:419-2117 GCA_902795195.1 Oscillospiraceae bacterium | reverse complement strand
GATGTGACGGGGCTTTTTCCTGCTGAGACGCTGGAAGGAGGCGGAGCGCCAGGCAGCGGCCTGCTCTGCCGTGAGGGTGGTCTCGAAGCTCAGCTCCTCTTGGCGGTACAGCGCGTTCGTGATGAGATAGCCGGCAGCGTAACTGATGAACAGAGCCGTCAGGTAAAGGAGCACGCTCCCCAGTGAGCCTCCGGGACCGGCAGTCATCACGAAGGCGCCCAGAAGGCCTGAGGGCCCCCAAGTGGTGGAGGCCACCTGCGTGACCATGATGAAAGCCCCGCCGAAGCCCGCGCCAAGACCTGCCGTGAGGAAGGGCTTGCCGAGGGGCAGCGTGACGCCGTAGATCAGCGGCTCACCCACGCCCAGAAGGCCTGCCGGCAGAGCGCCGGAGATCACGGAGCAGAGATTCTGGTTTCCGACCTTTTTAGCCTTCTTCCAAAGAGCGAGCGCTGCGCCAACCTGCCCGGCGCCGGCCATGGCGAGAGCCGGATAGAGCGTGACAAAGCCCAGCTCCGACAGCTGGACGCTGTAGAGCGCAACCAAGCCGTGGTGCATGCCTGCCGCCACCAGCGGCAGGAAGAACGCCGCAGCGAGATAGCCGGAAATCGCCCGGATGAATACATTTTCGGACAGGCAGGCCCGGCTGAACAGCCAGACGATGCCGCTGGAGGTATAGCCGAAAAGCGGCATGATGAAGACGATGTACGGCACCACGCAGAACAATGTCGATGGATTTCGGCATGACAGTGCGGATCGATTTCTCCACATAGGCAATCAGAAGTGCGCCGGCAATGACTGCCAGCACGCCGCCCTTGCCGCTGCAGAGCACCGAATCCAGCGGAACGGCGCTGTTATACAGCCCCATAATGGAGGCGATCTCATTGATGCCGTCCAGAGAGGTGATCATGCCCAGCATGCCGCCCAGGATGGGCGTGCCGCCGAACCGTTCCGCCGCGCGATAGCCTGCCCACGCAGTGAGGAAGGTCATCATGGCGGTGTTGATCAGCCTCAGAATCTGGTAGATAAACGCCCAGGTGCTGCTTTCCGCATAGTTCGGGACCGCCTGCGCAATGAGCGTCGCGAAGCCCCCGCAGAGTCCGGCGCAGATGATGCCGGGAAGCAGCGGGATAAAGATATCTCCGATGACTCTCAGAGCGCTCCTGATCCTGTATCTTTTCATGGATTCATTCTCCTGTATATAACCATTACGATTCTTCGGACGGCCCAAAATAGCGGAAGCAGAGCATGGTAATGTCGTCAAACTGCTCCGCACCGTCTACGAATCGGTCGATGTCCTGTGAGATGTTCGCGAGCATCTGTTCCGGCTGCGCATCCGGGTTTCGGTTCAGCGCCTGAAGCATCCGGTCGGAGCCGTAGAGTTCTTTGTCTGCGTCCGTTGCCTCCACGACGCCGTCCGTATAAACAAAGAAGCTGTCGCCGGGGTTTAATTGGAATTCGTGTTCCCGGAACGGGAGATCCCGCATGACGCCCACCGGCATGGAGTGCTTATAGACGATCAGGTCATAGCTGCCGTCGGCTCTGCGCAGCGCGGGGTGCTCATGCCCCGCGTTGGCGGCAACGCCCTTCCCGGTGGAGATCTCCAGCACTGCCAACCACACGGTCACGAAGAAGTCCGCGTCGTTGCCCTCGCAGAGCTGGTTGTTCACGCTTTTGAGGGTCTCCGCCGGACCCTTTCCG
>CADBKF010000093.1:0-400 GCA_902795195.1 Oscillospiraceae bacterium | reverse complement strand
TGGATTTGATCAGCACGCGCGAAACCATCATGAGCAGCGCGGCGGGCACACCCTTGCCGGAGACGTCTGCCATAACAAAGCCCATGTGATCGTCGTCAAGCATGAAGAAATCGTAGAAGTCGCCGCCCACCTCCTTGGCTGGGGTCATGCTGGCGTAGAGGCTGAACTCCTTTCGATCCGGGAACGGCGGAAACAGTCTCGGAAGCTGGCTGCCCTGAATCCTGCTTGCCATGTCCAACTCCGCACCGATGCGTTCCTTCTCGGCAGTGACTTTCTTGACCTGGTCAATATACAGCGTTATTCTGGCGGACTGCTTGGCAAAAGACTCCGCCAGCACCTCGATCTCATCCCCGGTCCGGTAGACGTCCTCCATACGAAACTGCCGGTTCCGGACGCCCAG
>CADBKF010000092.1:476-2664 GCA_902795195.1 Oscillospiraceae bacterium | reverse complement strand
GTAATTCATGTAATACCGCATCCGCGGCGGCGCGATCACGAGGTCAATTTCCAGCGTCGGGTCCTTGGCAAGCTCGGAGGCAAACACGGACTTGCCCGAGAACGGCCGGCCGCCAAGCCTGCGCTGCCGCTCCAGGTTTGCCTCGGCGAGTTTCTGCCGGGCCTCAAACAGCCTTGCTCTGCCCGGAATGCCCAAGGCCTTGAGGGCAGGGGAGACCGCGAGGCAGATCGTCTTGTCCGTTCGGCTCTCATCTGCCACCACCAGATTCACATCCAGCGGGTCGAAGCCGCGCTCCGCCGCTTCCACAGAGGCATAGAAGCTCTTGAGGTCGATCGCCAGATATTGCTTTTTCATCTATGCCGCCTACCTTTCCTGTGTATTCTACCATGCGGCAGCCGGAAAACCCATCCCTTTCAGTAGAGCCTTTCCGCATCCTCCGGCAAGGTGAAGAACTCGCCGAGGGTTATGTGCAGGCTGTTGCAGATTGTTTCTATCGTATCAACTTTGAGCTGCCCGCCGCGCCGCAGGGTGGCGCAGAAGGTGGAGCGGTTGAGGCCGCATTCTACGGCAAACTGCGTCACAGACATGCCGCGCTCCTCGGCAAGCTGCGCTACCCGTTCGGTGGTATTGAACATGAAAACCCCTCCCCGTAACAAAACGCAAGGATATTGTAGCAAAGAACCAGTCCAATATGTCGGACTAATTCAGAACCCGCCCGCAGATCTTGAAGCGGGAGGGCGGCAGAACGGGCCGCGGCGCGTACTTCTTGTTGTAGGAGATCAGCACGGGCTTGCCGTGGACGACGCCGTTGCTGTCGGTGTAGTAGTCGAGCTCGTCCTCGTCCGGCGTCTGCTCGTCGTAGGCCTTGATGTAGCCCGAGCCGTCGAGCACGAAGATGCCGACCTCGCCTGGCCGCAGGCTGTTGCAGAGGGACGCTGGATTCCGGGAAGCGCATCATCACGATGTTCTCCTCATCCAGAAACTCACCGGTGCCGGCAGAGGCGTCCAGCAGGCTGACCGGCATTTCGATATATTTGACCGTGTCCTTTTGGGCCGTCGGCGCAGGCATATACCGCCCGGAGGCCAGCAGATCGTCACGGTAGTCCAGCAGCTTCTTCATGCCCTCGGCATTGAGCCCGCTGCCGCAGCCCATGAAGTACGCAAAGGCGTCCGGGATCTCCAGCGCGTCGCACACCGCCAGAACCTGATAAATATTCGGGGCGGTCGTGCCCTTCTCCCACTTGTGGATCGCCTGGTAATCGCAGTCCACGCCGCGCTCGTGCAGAAGCTCTGCGAGCTTGCGCAAAGAAAGGCCCTTTGCATGACGCGCTTCTTCGATTTTCCTGCCGATGACATTCTCCTGACGGCTCAATGCCGCGTCATAATGCGCTGCTTCCCGCTTGGGAATTGGGATCAGATTGGGTGTCTTTTCGCTCACAGCAAATCACTCCTTTGTACCTCTATTATAGCTTATCAGAAGACAAAAGTCAATTATAATTTCTTATCAGGCGACAAATGTAATATTGACTTTGTTTTTCCCCGGTGTTATATTCATCTTGACAGCAGTCATGCCGTGGAGAGCACGGACCACATTTTTGCATAAGAAAAAGCAGGCGGGGGTTTTGCCTGCTGAAATGACGAAATTGGGGGAAACAAAAATGACACAAGAATTTGAAAGAGCCTTGATGCCGGACAAACCGAATTTGAAGCTGGACGATCCGATGGGTATGATAGAGTCAATGGGAGAAGCTGCTGGAATAACAAGGCTTTCCCAACAGTACGCGAACCCCTACGCTGCGGAGCTGACGCGGATCGGTTCGTTCCGGGCGTTTCTGCAGGCGAATTACGGAGCACGGTTTCTCAGCACCTTCCGGCAGCTCATGGAGCATGGCGCGGTACCGGAATATCCGGGCCGCGACGCTGTGCGGTGCGATTTCCGCTATCAATACCCCTCCGCTTCCATCGAGCGAATCGAGTTTTACACCAAGTCACAGCATGAGATTTTCGCTGATTTTATCATCATTGCAACTATTTCCTGTCTGGACCGCGGCAGCGGGCGGCTGCTGGAGCAGCAAACCGAGCGGTTCCGTATGCGCTGTGTGCTGACGCTGGGGCAGTCAGCGCTCAGCTGCACCGAGATTCTGGGTATCTGCCTGTTTCGCAAGCTTGCAAATCTGCCCGGCCGACC
>CADBKF010000092.1:0-431 GCA_902795195.1 Oscillospiraceae bacterium | reverse complement strand
GTGCAGCTTGTTTCTCTGCCCAAGGAATCCGATGTGCGCGCACAGTTCTTTTTTGAAGCCCACGAGATTACGGTAATCGGACGCCGGGGCCAGAGGCTGCGCAAGCATGTTCTGGCAAACACAATCCTGGTCAATCTGAACGAGTGCCTGGGCGACGACGGACAGGTCAGCGAGGATCGGGTCAACGAGGCCATTGTGCATGAGTGCTTTCATGCCTACCGACATCGGCTATTCTACCTCGGCCAGAGGTTTTACAATAAAGATTTTCACTATCTGTCCTGCAATCTTGCGGGGCAGTCGGAGTCCACTCAGGTCAGCATCCAGCTGGTTCAGTCCCGCAGCTTTCAACCGGAGCTGGCGTCGGACGCTGCAGATGCGCTATCCATCCGCAGCCCCTTAGACTGGATCGAGTGGCAGACCAACCGGGTCAC
>CADBKF010000091.1 GCA_902795195.1 Oscillospiraceae bacterium | reverse complement strand
TGCCGGCGAGCAGTTCAGCATCTTTCCCTCAGAGGAGGAACAAATCCATACCGTAGAAGAAGCGGAGAGCGTCCCTGCGACGCCCTTCGCTTTTTCCTGTCCACAGGACGACATCGACGACGCTCTTCGTGCCTGGAACGGCAGCATCGAAAGCAAACGCGCCGTCGTGCGCTATATGCGGGATCACAGCCGGGAGCGCAGCACCGCCGCATGGCTGTCACAGGAGTACGGCGGCAACCCCGATACCCCGCTGCACATTTCCAAAGGCGAGGTCGAAACGACCTTGTCCTGGACGCAGGTACAGCGCCGGATTTCCCAACTCATCCGGGCAGAGAAGTTCTACACCGAGGAAGAATACGACCGCATGGACGATGTGGACCCGGTATCCCTTCGGGAACGCCTGGCACAGGCCGGGATCATCGACGGGCAGGTCGCAGATCCGGATGCGCTCGACCGGGACCCGTTTATTCAACAGGTCATGGCTGATGCAGAGCAAATTGCGCAAGAACGTCCTGCCGTTGAAACTGTTGCTTTTTATCCTGGGGAGGAAAACAATCTGCCCTTCGATGTGGAAATCCGCACCCTGCGCACCACACCGCCTGAGCCGCCGATCCAGGTGCCGCCCGAAAACTTCCGCATCACGGATATGCACCTCGGAGAGGGCGGCCCCAAGGCCAAGTTCCGCGCCAATATGGATGCGATTCACACGCTGAAAACCATCGAAGCGGAGGACCGCAGCGCGACGCCGGAGGAGCAGGAAACCCTTTCCCGTTATGTCGGCTGGGGCGGTTTGGCAGACGCCTTTGACGAAAGCAAATCCGACTGGAAGAAGGAGTATCAGGAGCTGAAACAAGCCCTCACACCGGAGGAATACACAGCGGCACGAGGTTCGACCCTCAACGCCCACTACACCAGCCCCACCGTCATTCAGGCCATCTATGACGCGGTTGCCCGCATGGGCTTCCAGAGCGGCAACATTCTGGAGCCCTCGATGGGCGTCGGCAACTTTTTCGGGATGCTGCCGGAGGAAATGTCGGATTCCAGGCTCTACGGCGTGGAGCTGGACAGCATCACAGGGCGAATTGCCAAGCAGCTCTACCCACAGGCGAATATCACCGTGGCGGGCTTCGAGACTACCGACCGCAGAGATTTCTATGATCTCGCCATCGGCAACGTGCCGTTCGGCAATTATCAGGTGGCAGACCGGGCGTATGACAAGCTCGGTTTTTCCATCCATAACTACTTCTTTGCCAAGGCGCTCGATCAGGTGCGGCCGGGCGGCGTCGTGGCCTTTGTGACCTCCCGCTATACGCTGGACAGCAAGGACAGTTCTGCAAGAAAGTATCTCGCCCAGCGCGCTGATTTCCTCGGGGCCATCCGGCTGCCAAACAATGCCTTCAAGGCGAACGCCGGCACCGACGTTGTCTCGGACATTATCTTCCTGCAAAAAAGGGACCGGCCCATTGACATCGACGAGCCGTGGGTGCATTTGGGGCAGAACGAGGACGGTTTTGCGATTAACAGCTACGAAATGATCCTCGGTCGGCAGTCCTCGGAGAGCACACAGTACGGCAGGCAGGATTTCACCGTTGCCCCGATTGAGGGGCTGGAGCTGAAAGATCAGCTTACCGACGCCATCCAGTACATCCGCGGCACCTATGAGGCTGTGGAGCTGCCGGAGCTGGGCGAGGGCGAGGAGGTCAGCAGCACGATCCCTGCTGACCCCAATGTCAAGAACTACTCCTACACCCTGGTGGACGGCGAGGTCTATTACCGTGAGAACAGCGTCATAATCAAGCCAGACCTCAACGCCACGGCGAAGGAGCGCGTCAAGGGCATGGTCATCCTGCGCACCTGCGTGCAGGAGCTCATCGACCTGCAGATGGATGAATACACCCCAGAATCCGCCATTGCCGCCAAGCAAGCGGAGCTAAATGAGCTATATGACGGGTTTTCTTCCAGATACGGCCTCATCAATGACCGCGCCAACCGTCTGGCCTTTGCTGACGACAGCTCTTATTATCTGCTCTGCTCGCTGGAGGTGCTGGACGAAAATAATGAACTGGAACGAAAAGCCGATTTCTTCACCAAGCGCACGATTAAGCAGCAGCGCAGCGTCGATCATGTGGATACTGCGGTGGAAGCGCTCGCTGTTTCCATCGGGCAAAAAGCCGGTGTGGATCTCGGCTATATGGCGCAGCTCATGGGCGGCGAGGACAAAATCCCGCAAATCGTGGACGATCTGCACGGCATCATCTTCAAGGACCCCAACACCGGCCCCTTTGACTATACGGACGGCGGCGGGCATTGGAGCAAGGGCTGGCAGACCGCCGACGAATACCTCTCCGGCAACGTGCGCCGCAAGCTCCGCACCGCAGAGCGGATTGCGGAGAGCGACCCATTCTTCCAGATCAACGCGGAAGCCCTCAAACGCGCCCAGCCGAAAGACCTGGACGCCTCCGAAATCGAGGTTCGCGTGGGCAGCACCTGGATCGACCCGAAGTATTATGAGCAGTTCATGCACGAAACCTTCAAAACGCCCTACTATATGCAGCGGCGTGTGAAGATCAACTACTCGCCTTACACCGCGGAGTGGCAGATCGAGGGCAAGACGGCCACCGGATACGGGGATTTCACGGCAAACAACGTCTTCGGCACCTCCCGCGCCAACGCCTACCGGCTGCTGGAGGATGCGCTGAATCTGCGGTATGTGCGTATCTATGACACGATCGAGGATGCGGACGGCAAGGAAAAGCGTGTTCTGAATGCAAAGGAAACAACCCTTGCTGCCCAGAAGCAGCAGGCCA
>CADBKF010000090.1 GCA_902795195.1 Oscillospiraceae bacterium | reverse complement strand
CGTTTCGTGCGTCTTTTCTCCATTGCTCCATAACAAACACCCCCGTTTCCTCTATTATACAGGAAACAAGGGCGTTTGTATAGTTCTTTGACAGTCTGCAAGGCTCGCATATCCGGCGTTGCCGGATATGCGAGCCTTCCGATGCCCGGCAGACCTTCGCGCCGCAGACCGGGCGGTTAAACTATTTCATGATGAAAAACGTACTCCGCTCGAATGAGACGGAGTACGTTTTTTCTGTTTCTGAATGATACGCTTGCAAGCTCAGAGACAATTTGCACTCTGGTTTCCAAAAGCGTCTGTTTAACGCCGCTTTTTATATGCCGCAACGCAGGAAAAACAATGGTCTCTTTTGTGCCAAGGACCGCGAGAAATTCGTTCCTATTTCACGCTTTTTCACGTGAAAAGTACGGATTTCTCGGTCGCAAGCTCCCTCGAAATGACAGGTTCGTGCATTTTGCCACAGGCCCTTGTTTCTTCCTGTGATAAAGCGCACAAACGTATACCGCTTGGGGGAGGAGCGACTGTGTTTCTTTCCTTAATCCGACAAAAACCGGAGATATTCGTTGAATACGTTGAACAGCATATCCCCGGAGCAGACCGGCAAAACGGCGCCGGCCCTGCCAATGGGGACAAAGCGGAACAGGTCGGCCGCGCGGGTCAGCACCAGCACGGGAATGACCTCATAGCCGGGCCCGAAGACGATCTCCAGATAGGGGCAGTACTTCGCTGCCTGCAGAACCTCGTCCGGGTCGACGGCGTCCTTCATCTTGAATTCCAGCGAGAAGACCCGGTTTTCGGTGATCACCAGCACGTCGGCGTAGATGCGCACGTGGCGGGAGCGCTTGAGCCGAAACTCAAAGACCAGCTCCCAGCCAAGGCAGCTCTCGCCCAGCATCTGCCGCAGATCCCGGAACAGCGTCCGCATCTGTGCGCGGCAGTCGAGAAACGAATGGATGAGGCCTCTGGTGTCGGTGAGGCTGCGGCCGATGTTCGTGCAGCCCTGCTCCAGCGCGCTCAGCCAGCTCTGCTCGTCCTGTGAGAGGAACAGCGATACCGTTCCGTACCAGCCGGAAAACTCCTGCAGGCCGGTGTGCGGGCGGGCCTGCTTCACCAAACCGTGCCAGCGGTAGTCGCGATCCTGCCAGCAGAGCTCCCGCAGCAGACCCGAACGGGTGATCGTTTGGTTCACCATCGTGTGATCCAGACCAAGCTGCTTTGCAATCTCTCTTGCCTTCAAGCCGTTCCCGGCGCAAACCGCCGCGCAGATGCTGCGCTCGAGCGCGTCGGCCTGCTTGAGCTCGGAGGGCATCCTATGCGCGGCGGACGTAGTCGTCTTTTCTGGGCGCAGGCTCGCGCTTGCCTTCGGGCCTGCCGTAGCCGAGGATCACGTTGCCGACGCCGACATAGTCTGCGGGAATCCCCCAGGCGGCCTTCAATGCTTTGCCTTCCTCGCACGCAAAGGACTCTCTGGCCCTCCAGATGTAGCAGGAATCGACGCCCACAGCGTTGGCGCCGTTGAGCAGGTTGCCGATAACGAGGTTGGCGTCGGCCAGACCGATCAGCGTGTCCTGCCCGAACACGACCACGACCGTCGGCGCGCCGTAGAAGGTGCGGGCATCCGGGTTGCCGATGACGGCTGCATTCAGCGTTTCCACCCTGCGCAGGGTCTCGGCGTCCTGCACCACCACCATCAGCGGCGTCTGCTTTCCCATGCCGGTGGGCGCGAACTTGCCCGCCTCCAAAATGGCGTCCAGCGCCTCCGGCTTGACCTGCTCCTCTGTGTACGCTCTGCACGAACGTCTGGTCAGCAGATTTTGCAATGCTTCGTTCATCTTGTGTGCTCCTTTCGCTTATTTTTGACTCGGCCATCGTCTTTGCTGCTTTTTTGGCTGATTCCAGCATAGCACAAAGCGCCTCGCTTGTCCAGTCAATTTGCCCGATGCGCTGGGTATAATACTGAACTGCAATAAAACGATTGAATCGTTTTATTGCCTGCGGCGAACGCCGCAGATGCCAAGCCAAGTGGGCTTGGCATGTTCAGCTATTG
>CADBKF010000089.1:3343-3777 GCA_902795195.1 Oscillospiraceae bacterium | reverse complement strand
TTGCGCTCGGTGTTGAGGCCGCCGGGCAGGATGCCGCTGGTGGACAGGCCGTCGGCGATGGCCCAGCGCATGGTCTTCCAGACTTTTTTGAGGTAGTCCCAGATCTCCGGGCCCTCGCAGAGCTCCACATACTGCCACAGATGCAGACCGCGCCAGCGGCAGTAGCGGATGATCTCGGCAAAGGAGCGCTCGGGGTAGACCTCGTCATCCTCGTCGTTCGCCTCCCGGCCCTCGATCAGGATGTCGCCGCCGCCCACCGACTGCACGCGCATCGGCCCGACCTCCGCGCCGTTCTCCGTGGCGAAGAAGTCCAGGGTATTCGGGTGCTTGAGGTCTGCCGGGTCCTCCTTGGAGAAGACGATCTCGGTCTTCTCCTCGCCCAGCGTCTGCAGCAGCACGCGGTCGGTGCCGTGGCCCACGCCGGTCTTGGACAG
>CADBKF010000089.1:0-3284 GCA_902795195.1 Oscillospiraceae bacterium | reverse complement strand
GAAGGAAATCAATAGATTCCCGGGCTTTTTTCCGGTGCAGCGCCTCGAGCGAAAGCTCGCCGGCCAGCTGAAAGAGGGCGTCTGCCGCCACCTGCTCCACAGGCCTGCCCAGCCGCTCGGCCAGCCGCCTGTAAAACAACGCCGCAGCGTCGTCCAATGTGATCGTTATTTTCATCATCGCGCCTCCAAAAAGATGGAAAAAGCTATAAGAGTGGGACCCGCAGTCCACACGGCGTTCAGCGTACAGCATCGCACTGCACCAAAGCCTTCCCCCTCGGGGGAAGGCTTTGGTTGACGAACTGCGCCGCTCTCTCGGAAAGAACGCCAACCCCCTGACCCCTGACCCCTGATCCCTGATCCCTGATCCCTGATCCCTGACCCCTGACCCCTGACCCCTGACCCCTGATCCCTGATCCCTGATCCCTGATCCCTGATCCCTGACCCCTGACCCCTGACCCCTGATCCCTGATCCCTGACCCCTGATCCCTTTCCTGCTTCCCTTTCACAAAAATGTTCTCTCCATCCTATGCAAAGACTTGACAGATGTGATAGAATAGATAGGCAATAGTGAATAGGCAACAGGGAATAGGAGAACGTGCTCCTACTGCCTCTTGCCTACTGCCTATTGCCTCAAAAACAACAATATGCTGAGAGGTTCATGTACAATGGCAAAAGAAAAGAAGGTCGAACAGATCACCGATATGGAGGTCGATTTTGCGCAGTGGTTCACCGACGTGTGCAAAAAGGCCGAGCTCATCTCCTACTCGTCCATCAAGGGCATCTTCGTCTACCGGCCCTATGGCTATGCGATTTGGGAAAACATTCAGAAAATCTTGGACGCGGAGTTCAAAAAGTGCGGCGTGGAGAATGTCTACATGCCGATGCTGATCCCCGAGTCCCTGCTGCAGAAGGAAAAGGACCACGTCGAGGGCTTCGCCCCCGAGTGCGCCTGGGTCACCATGGGCGGCTCGGAGAAGCTCGAGGAGCGCTACTGCGTCCGGCCGACGTCTGAGACCCTGTTCTGCGAGCATTTCCGCGAGGTGATCCAGTCCCACCGCGACCTGCCCAAGTGCTACAACCAGTGGTGCTCGGTGCTGCGCTGGGAAAAGACCAGCCGCCCCTTCCTGCGCCATCGCGAGTTCCTCTGGCAGGAGGGCCACACCATGCACGCCACCGCCGAGGAGGCCGAGGCCTACACCCAGCGGATGCTGAACGTCTACGCCGATTTCTGCGAGAACGTGCTGGCCATGAAGTTCAACGGCGCCGAGGCCACCTACACCATCGAGTGCATGATGCACGACCGCAAGGCCCTGCAGGCCGGCACCTCCCACTACTTCGGCGACGGCTTTGCCAAGGCCTTCGACATCACCTTCACCAACAAGGACAACCAGCGCGCCTACCCGCACCAGACCTCCTGGGGCGTGTCCACGCGCCTGATTGGCGGCATCATCATGACCCACGGCGACAACAGCGGCCTGGTGCTGCCCCCGAAGATCGCCCCGGTGCAGGTCATCGTGGTGCCCGTGGCCCAGCACAAGCCCGGCGTCAGCGAGGCCGCCCAGGCCCTGTGCGACCGGCTCAATGCCGCCGGCTACCGCGCAAAGATCGACCTGTCCGACCAGAGCCTCGGCTGGAAGTGCGCAGAGTATGAAATGAAGGGCGTGCCCCTGCGCGTCGAGATGGGCCCCCGCGACATGGAGAACGGCCAGTGCGTCATGGTCCGCCGCGACAACGGCGAGAAGACCTTTGTGGCCGTCAGCGAGCTCGAGGCCAAGGCCGGCGAGCTGCTGCAGGCGGTGCACGACGGCCTGTATGCCCGCGCAAAGAAGAACCTTGAGGACCACATCTACGAGGCCCACTCGCTCGAGGAGGCCAAGCAGCTGCAGGAGCAGAACGGCGGCTTCATCAAGACCATGTGGTGCGGCGATGAGGCCTGCGAGCTCAAGATGAAGGAGGTCGCCGGCATGAGCTCCCGCTGCATGCCGTTTGCCCAGGAGCATCTGGACGACGTCTGCCCCATCTGCGGCAAGCCCGCCAAGCACTCCATCCTCTGGGGCGTCGCGTATTGATCTATCATATGCTTTGAATTATAATCATGCAAAAAAGGACGAGCTGAGCTCGTCCTTTTTTGCATGATTATAATAATATTTCTCTGATAAACGCCTCATATTTGTATGATATTCCAATCTTTTGGAATATCATACAAATATGCTTGCTTTTTCGCAATTCTGTGGTAAGATGGGACACAAATTCAACAGAAAGGCGGGATTTCAATGAAACGGATGTTTGCAATGCTGCTGGTGCTGGTGCTCTGTGTGGGCCTGGCGGCCTGCGCTGCGGGCGGCAAGACGAGCAGTGACCTCGAAGAGATCAAGCAGAAGGGCACGCTGGTGGTCGGCATCACGGACTTCGCCCCCATGGACTATCAGGATGCAAGCGGCAGCTGGATCGGCTTTGACGCCGACATGGCCACTGCCTTTGCCGAATCGCTGGGCGTGAAGGTCGAGTTCCAGGTCATCGACTGGGACAACAAGGTCCCCGAGCTCAACGGCAAGACGATCGACTGCGTCTGGAACGGCATGACCCTGACCGACGGGGTCAAGAGCGCCATGGAGACCTCCAATGCCTACTGCAACAATGCCCAGGTGGTGATCCTGCCCCTGGCGGCGGCAGACCAGTATCCAGACGCCGAAAGCCTCAAGGGCCTGCGCTTTGCCGTGGAGAGCGGCTCTGCCGGCATGGCCATGGCGAAGGAGTACGGCTTTGACTACATCGAGGTGATCGATCAGGCCACGGCGCTGCTGGAGGTCAAGTCCGGCACTGCGGACGCGGCGATCATCGACGCGCTCATGGCCGGCGCCATGGTGGGCGAGGGCACGGACTATGCCGATCTCACCTACACCATCTCCCTCAACGCCGAGGAGTACGGCGTGGGCGCCGCGCTCAACGACTTCTTCAAGTCCGCCTATGCAGACGGCAGCCTACAGGCCTGCGCCGAGCGCTACGGCATCCAGGCGGCGCTGATCGCGCAGTAAAAAACAACCGGGGCCTGTTGCAAAATGCTTTGTCATTTCGAGCGAAGCGAGAAATCCGTTCCTATTTCACACTTTTTCACGTGAAAAGTGCGGATTTCTCGGTCGCAAGCTCCCTCGAAATGACAGGTTCGTGCATTTTGCAACAGGCCCTTGCTCCCAGGTGATTGTTATGATTCCGACCGTGCTCTCCGCCCTGACGCAGGGCTTTCTCAAGACGCTGCAGCTCTTCGGCGTGACCCTGCTGGGGGC
>CADBKF010000088.1 GCA_902795195.1 Oscillospiraceae bacterium | reverse complement strand
GTGCTGGACCGTGGGCGTCTCGTACCAGCCCTCGACCTTGATGAGGCCCTCCTCCTGGATCGCCTTCTCGTAGTCGCCGATGCGGGAGGAGGTGTGCTTTAGGATGTTGTTGGGGTATTTTTCGTGCAGCTGAGGCGCGCCGTCCTCCATGGCCTTCTGGACGTCGAGCACAAAGGGCAGCTCCTCATATTCCACGGTGATGGCGCGCACGCCCTGGTTGGCGGCGACCTCATTTTCCGCGATGACCACGGCCACGTCGTCGCCCCAATAGCGGACATGCCGGTTGAGCAGATGGCGGTCGGCCACGTCCCGATGGCCCGGGTCCATGGACCAGGGATGGCCGGCGGTGGGGAACGGAAGATCGGGCACGTCAAAGACCGTCAGCACCTTGACCACGCCTTCGATGGCCTCGGCCTTGGAGGTGTCCACGGATTTGACGATGGCATGGGCCTTTTCCGCGTGCTTGATGCGCACGTAGAGCGCATCCTTCGGCATGCGGTCCTCATAGTATTTTGTCCGGCCGGTGGCCTTGTCGTAGCCGTCGACGCGGAGCTCGGGTTTGCCTACCTTGTTCATAGGGCGACCCCCTCCTTATTGTATTGCGATTTGTCGTTTCTCACAATTTGCTATCTTTCCGTCTATATAGTTTATCATAAATTTCACAAGGTGTACAGGGCTTTCGTTATTTTATTTACAGAATAACGTAGCGCGGATATTCTTGACAAGCACTTCAAATGCTGGTACACTGCAGGTGGAACGACGAGAGAATTCCGTAGTGGCCGATGCCCACATACTTCGTGACTCTTCGAGTTCGGCCATAAGAGTATGACGCGAAACGAGGCGGAATGGCCGATGTGGGCATCGGCCACTACCGGTGTGACAGGATTTGACAGAGGAGGGATGACATGCAGATCGGCCTGCTCCTGATGGCCGCGGGCAACGGCGCGCGCTTCGGCGGCAACAAGCTGCTGACGGACTTCCGGGGAAAACCGCTGATCCGCTGGGCCCTGGAGGCGATCCCGGCGCAGGCGCTGGCGCAGGTGGTCGTGGTGACGCAGTACGACGCGGTCGCGGCGCTGGCGGCGGAATTCGGCTTTGCAGTCGTGCGCAACGACGCGCCGGAGCTCGGCATCTCGCGGACGATCCGCCTGGGCACCGAGGCCCTGGCCGCCTGCGACGGCATTCTGTATCAGGTGGCGGACCAGCCGCTGCTGCGGCAGGAGACGGTCCTGCGCCTGATCGCGGCCTTCCGGGCGCACCCGGAGCGCATCATCGCCCCCTTTGCCGGTGCGCGGCGGGGCAATCCCTGCCTGTTTCCGGCAGATTGCTTCCCGGCGCTGATGGCCCTGCAGGGCGACCGCGGCGGCAGCCAGGTGATCAAAAGCGCCCCCGAGCGGGTCTTTCCCGTCCAGGTCCCGCCGGAGCAGCTGTATGACGTCGACACCGCAGCGGCGCTGCAGGTAATCGAACAAGGCGGCCTCTAGCACGAGGCCGCTTCAGACTGTCCCAAAAGCTTACGTTACGGATTTTGACAAAACATCAGACGGCACCTGGATATAGGCCGATGGAGCAGAGCACCCCGCTCGGGCCAAAGCCAGCGCGATAGCAGTAAAACGGGCGTCTCACGCAAGCCCGTTTTGCGTCGCGGGGTAGCGCGGGGATAGAACGACAGTCAAATCCCTTCCCAGGTACCAAAAAAGCAAACAGCACACGATGGTTGCCGGGAAAGTTTACAGCATGGGAAGCGGCCTTTCTTTTCCCCCATTTTCTTTGGCCAAGAAGCAAAGAAAATGGGGCCGCCGGAGGCAGACCCTGTTGATGGGAGTGCCAGGGGAACGGATTGCCACACCAGTGACGCGGTCACTGGTTCGCAATGACGGGATCGGGACTGCATCCAGTTCAACCAACTGCATAACTCCCGGTTTTTTTGACATGATAAGGCGGCCTCTAGCACGAGGCCGCCTTGTTTTTTGTTTTACCCCAGCGGGGTGTAGGGGGCGGCGTCCTCGACGCCCCGCCGGTCTGATGCGGATTTCGGCTTTCGGGGCGTCGAAGACGCCGCCCCCTGCGACAGGAAAAGCCCCTTCGTGTTTACCCTTCTGCAAGGGCGAGCACGTCTCTCGGGCAGGCGCGCACGCAGATACCGCAGGCGATGCACTTTGTCGCGACCGGCAGCGCGGGCGTCTTGACGATCACGCCCTTCGGGCAGGACTGTTTGCACAGGCCGCAGCCGATGCAGAGCTTTTTGTTGATCATGTACACGCCCTTGGGGTTCTTCGTGATGGCGCCGGCCGGGCAGGCGATGGCGCACATGCCGCACTGGTCGCAGACCGTGGGGGAGAAGGCGTCCTTTGCCGTGCGGACGATCCGCAGGCAGGCCAGGGGCGCGTCGTCGGTCTTCTG
>CADBKF010000087.1 GCA_902795195.1 Oscillospiraceae bacterium | reverse complement strand
GCTGGACGGCGTTTCCTTTAGCGTAGAGAAGGGCGAGTTTCTTGCCATCATCGGCCCATCCGGTTCTGGCAAGTCAACGCTGCTGCACATTCTCGGCGGCGTTGATCGCCCGACGTCCGGCAAGGTCTGGCTGGACGGGCAGGACGTCTATGCGCAGGACGAAGAGCAGCTCGCCATCTTCCGGCGGCGGCAGGTCGGCCTGATCTACCAATTTTATAACCTCATCCCCGTGCTGAACGTCGTGGAAAACATGACGCTCCCGGTGCTGATGGACGGCCGAAAGGTCAATGAGGAACGTTTGGAAGAGCTTCTGGACACGCTTGGCTTAAAAGGCAGAACGAATAATCTCCCGAACCAGCTCTCCGGAGGCCAGCAGCAGCGCGTTTCCATCGGGCGCGCGCTGATGAACGCCCCATCGGTTGTCCTCGCGGATGAGCCTACCGGAAACCTGGATAGCAAAAACAGCCAGGAGATCGTGGAGCTCCTTCGGTCTTCCAACCTCAAGTACAAGCAGACCCTGATCGTCATTACGCACGATGAGTCTATCGCCCTGCAGGCAGACCGCATCATTGCTATTGAAGACGGCCGCATTACCCGGGACGAGCGGATTCGGGGAGGCAGGAAATGAACATCTTCCACCGCTTTACCCGGCGATCTCTGAGTGCTAACCGCAGCCGTACCTGGGTTACAATCATCGGCATCGTCCTGTCCATGTCACTCTTCACAGCGGTGATCGAGGGTGCGTATTCCGGCCAACAGTTTTTGGTCCGCAGCATCGAGGAGATCCAGGGGCGCTGGCTTCTCTATGAGTCCGGGCTGAACACGCAGCAGGCGAACGCTCTTCGCTCAACCGAGGGTGTCGCGGAAAGCGCCGTCTGGCAGGAGCTCGGTTGGGCTGAGATTGGTAGCGAAAACGAGTACAAGCCCTACTTGCTCGTCGAAGCCGCCGATGAGGACATTGAAAACCTGCTGTCCTTCCGCCTGCTCTCCGGCAGGATGCCGGAAAACAGCAACGAGTTGCTGCTGCCTGCGCATCTGGCGAGCAACGGCAACGTGCTGTATCACGAGGGCGACACGCTGACGCTTTCTCTCGGCCGCCGTGTGGACGCAAATGGGGAAACGCTTCCCACTGCGGTATCCTTTGACCCGGATAGCGGCGAACAGATCACGGACACAGCCGAACGCAGCTTTACCGTGGTTGGAACCTATGAGCGTCTCGATCTGCTGGTTGAGAGCTATTCCTGCCCCGGCTACACCGCCCTGACCCGCGGCGATGGGCGCGGTGATTTCACCGTGTTCCTGCGCCTCAGGCACCCCGGTCAGATCCAGAAATGGATGGACGCGCATCCCAGCGCGGGAGAGCGCGTTGTCCATGAGGATCTGCGCCGCTTCAACGGCGTTTTCAACACCGAGAGCTACAACATCCTCCTCTACGGCTTTGCCGGGGTACTGGTGTTTCTGATCTCCTTCGGCTCGATTTCACTGATTTACAATTCCTTTTCGATCTCCGTCAGCGAGCGCACGCGCCAGTTCGGTATCCTCAAGAGTGTCGGCGCGACAAAAAAACAGATCCGTCGGAGCGTACTGTATGAAGCCATGCTGCTCTCCGCCGTTGGCATCCCCATTGGCCTGATCGTGGGCTGTGTCGGCATCGGCCTGACGCTGTATTTCCTGCGCGACGCCTTTGTAGGCTTCATCTTTACCGGGGCCGGCACGCGGATGCGCCTGGTGCTCCATCCGCTGGCACTGCTGCTCGCGGCGGCGGTGTGCCTCATCACAACGCTGATCTCCGCCGCGATTCCGGCGCGCCGGGCAATTCGTATTTCTCCCATTGACTCCATTCGTCAGAGCAACGACGTCAAACTGAAGGGCCGGGAGGTGCGGACAAGCCGACTGACACAAAAGCTCTTTGGCTTTGAAGGTACGATGGCGGCCAAGAACTTCAAGCGCAACCGGCGGCGCTACCGCAGCACGGTTGTCTCGCTCTTCCTGAGCGTGTCGCTGTTTATCTCGGCTTCCAGCTTCTGTGCCTATCTGACCGATGCAGTCGGCGGCGCGACAGGCGTGGACAGCAACAGCGCAGATATCAGCTACTATACGGTGGGCGAGCACAAGGCCGATCCGGAGTCAGTACTGGCGTTGCTTACCG
>CADBKF010000086.1 GCA_902795195.1 Oscillospiraceae bacterium | reverse complement strand
CTGCCCATGCCCAATCTGCCGGTTGCCCGCGTCATGTGGCGGGCCATGCCGGATCTGCTGACCGGCGTGGAGTGCTGGATCACCGCCGGCGGCGCGCACCACACGGTGCTCTCCTACGATGTCACCGCCGACATGATGCGCGACTGGGCGCGCATGATGGACATCGAATTCGTCCACATCGGCAAGGACACCACCCCCGAGAAGCTCGAAGAGGAGCTGCTCGTCAAGGACCTCATTTGGAAGCTGAAGTAGCAGGGATTAGGGATCAGAGATCAGGGATCAGGGATCAGGGATCAGGGATCAGGGATCAGGGCCGCGGAAAGCAGCCGATCCCGTCATTACGAGACCAGTCCACAGACTGGTCGCGGCAATCCATTCTTTCCTGTAGGGGCGAGCATTGCTCGCCCGCCGAACAGGCACCGACCCGTTCCGGCTGTGCTCCGGGCCTCCCAAATCTGTCATTGCGAGCCAGTGCGCACACTGGCGTGGCAATCCGTTCTCCCAAAGCGTGAAATATAGCAAAAGGTGATAATGATATGATAAATCTGAAAACTTGCGCCATCGGTATTGAACTGGGCTCGACCAGAATCAAGGCCGTCCTCATCGACGAAAACCACATTCCCGTCGCATCCGGCGACTTTGAGTGGGAAAACCAGCTCGTTGACGGCATCTGGACCTATCCTCTGGATCTGGTCCACACCGGCGTTCAGACCTGCTTTGCCAACCTGAAACAAGACGTTGAAGCCAAATTCGGCGTGAAGCTGACCACCGTCGGCGCCCTGGGCGTGTCGGCCATGATGCACGGCTATCTGCCGTTTGACAAGGACGGAAAGCAGCTGGCCGAGTTCCGCACCTGGCGCAACACGATCACCGGCCCCGCCGCCGCCGAGCTGACCGAGCTGTTCGGCTTCAACATTCCGCAGCGCTGGTCCATCGCCCACCTCTGGCAGGCGGTGCTGAACGGGGAGGAGCATCTGCCCCGGCTGGACTACCTGACTACCCTGGCGGGCTACATCCACTGCCGCCTCACCGGCGAGCGCTCCGTCGGCATTGGCGAGGCCTCCGGCATCTTCCCGATCGACAGCGCCAAGCTCGACTACGACCAGGGCATGATCGACAAGCTGGACGCCAAACTGGCCGAGCGGGGCTACAGCTGGCGCCTGCGCGACGTGCTGCCCAAGGTGAAGGCCGCGGGCGAAGCCGCCGGTACGCTCACCGCCGAGGGCGCCGCGTTCCTGGATCCTGCCGGCGATCTGCAGCCGGGCATCCCGCTGGCCCCCTGCGAGGGCGACGCCGGCACCGGCATGGTCGCCACGAACTCCGTCCGGGCCCGGACCGGCAACGTGTCCGCCGGCACCTCGGACTTTGCGATGATCGTGACCGACAAGCCCCTGGGCGTGCACCGGGAGATCGACATGGTCACGACGCCGACCGGCCTGCCGGTGGCGATGGTCCACTGCAACAACTGCACCTCGGACATCAACGCCTGGGTGAACCTGCTCTCGGAGTTTGCCGAGCTGATCGGCGCGAAGCAGGACAAGGGCGCGCTGTTCACGATGCTCTTCCGCAAGGCGCTCGAGGGCGACCCCGACTGCGGCGGCCTGCTCAGCTTCAACTACTTCTCCGGCGAGGGCGTGACCGATCTGGACGAGGGCCGTCCGGTCTTTGCCCGCACGCCGAACGCGAAGTTCAATCTGGCAAACTTCATGCGCACGCATCTTCTGTCGGCTCTGGCCACGCTGAAAATCGGCCTGGACATTCTGACCGAGGAGGAGCAGGTGCCGATCGACAAGCTCTACGGCCACGGCGGCTTCTTCAAGACGCCGGAGGTCGGCCAGCGGATGCTCTCGGCAGCCGTCGGCGCGCCGGTTTCCGTGATGGAGACGGCCGGAGAGGGCGGCCCCTACGGCATGGCGCTGCTGGGCGCCTACCTGCTGAACAAGGCAGAGGGCGAAACGCTCGAGGACTACCTGGACAACAAGGTCTTTGCCGGCGCAAAGACCGCCACCCTGTCGGCGGACGCGGCCGACATCGCGGGCTTCTCCGCGTTCCTGCAGCGCTACAAGGCAGCCCTGCCCATGGAGCAGGCGGCCATCGCGAGCCTGTAGGCGTTCCATGTGCACTACCCGCAAGCTTGCGGGAGGCAATACATTCAAATGGCGGCGTACCACTCCACTTCTTGGGCGTCGTACATCAAAAAAGGAGGAAGTGTAACCCCCGACTCGGGGTGCGGCAGTGTGGAGACCTGC
>CADBKF010000085.1 GCA_902795195.1 Oscillospiraceae bacterium | reverse complement strand
CCCAGGAAGGAGCAGATGCCGAGGAACTGGTTGAGCACCACGTTGTTGATGAGCGCCGTGGTCACAACGATCAAAATGAGACTCTTCATTTGGCATCCTCCTCCCGCTTTTCACATTTCATGGCGCAGGCGGCGCAGCAGCCGTCGCACTCGTTTTCCACCAGCTCCCGCTGCCGGGTCTTGATGCCGATGGCGTTCATGATGATGATGAACAGCGCGATGACCAGGAACGCGCCGGGAGGCTGAACGAAGATGCCGATGGGTTCCACGCTCTCGGGCAGGATCTGGGCGCCGAAGCAGGTGCCGCTGCCCAGGATCTCGCGGATCGCGCCGGCCAGCGTCAGCGCCACGGTGAAGCCGATGCCCATGCCCAGGCCGTCCATCACGGACAGGCCGGGTTCATGCTTGTTGGCGTAGGCCTCGGCGCGGCCGAGGATGATGCAGTTGACGACGATCAGCGGGATATAGATGCCGAGCGCCGCATAGACGTCGGGCAGATAGGCCTCCATGAGAAGCTCCGTCACCGTGACGAGGGAGGCCACGATCACAATGTAGGCCGGCAGGCGAACCTGATCGGGAATGACCTTCCGCAGAAGGGAAATGACAAGGTTCGACAAGATCAGCACCGCCGTGGTGGACAGGCCCATGCCGATGCCGTTGATCGCCTGCGTGGAGACCGCCAGCGTCGGGCACATGCCCAGCATCAGCACCAGGGTCGGGTTTTCCTTGATGATGCCGTTATAGAGCCGTTCTGTGTATTTGTTCATCTCATTGCCCTCCCTTCAAGGAATTCTGGTAGAAGTCCAGGGCGGCATTGACCGCGTTGACCACAGCTCTGGAGGTGATCGTGGCGCCGGTGACGCCGTCGATCCGCTCCGCGCCGTTGCCGGAGTTGAGGCCGAAGGCCGCGACCTTCGCGCCGGAGAACTGGTCCATAAAGGCCGGATCGCCGCAGAGCATGCCCTTGCCCGGGGTCTCGTGCAGCTCGGTGAAGGAGATGGAGCTGACCGTCCCGTCGGCGCCCACGCCCACATAGAGCGTGATATCGCCGTCATAGCCCTCGCTCGAGGTCACGGAGATGGCATAGCCGACCAGGTTGCCGCCGGCATCCACGCCCTCCACGGCCTCGTTGATGTACACGCGGCCGAAGCCGGAGCCATAGACCTCGCCGCCCAGGGCATCGACCGGCTCCGTCAGCGCGGTGAAGCTGTCAGCCTCGGGGCAGACCGCCTGGTAGGCGGCCTTGTTGGCAGCCATCTTCTGCGCGTCGATGGTGTCCTTGGTCATGGAGTAGGCGCCGCTGAGTGCCAGGCCGGAGACCAGGGCGATGATCGCCAGGGCGATGACCGGCTTGGGAATCCGCTGCAGCAGGGGCTTCTGCTCCTCGCCGTTCTGGATCGCGATCGCGCGCTTGCGGAAGGCGTAGGGCTTGGAGACGATGTAGGTGTCGATCATCGGAACAAAGAGGTTCGCGATGATGATGGAATAGCTGAAGGAGTCGGCCGCCGTGCCCAGCACGCGGAACATCGCGCCGAGCACGCCGATGAGCACGCCGTAAACTGTTTGCCCAAGGCGGCTGACCGGAGAGGTCACATAGTCGGTGGCCATGAAGAAGGCGCCCAGGATCACACCGCCGCCGCACAGGTGCGCCAGCAGGAAGTAGGGATCAAAGCCCTTACCGCCGAACAGGCCCAGGAACACGACGAAGCCGCCGATGACCGAGAAGCAGATCTGGCCGTGGATGATGTCGAGCGCCCACAGCACCAGACCGCCGATCAGCAGCGCCAAAATCGAGCTGCCGATGACGCCGCCGGCCGTGCCCAGGAACATCTGGGTCACATTGACCACATTGCCATGCGCGAGCTGCTCGACCGGGGTCGCACTGCTCACGCCGTCGAGCGAGTAGACCGTCAGTGCGTTTGGGAAGGAAATCAGCAGGAAGCATCTGGCCGCCAGCGCGGGGTTGACGATGTTCTTGCCCAAGCCGCCGAACGCGCATTTGACGACCAGGATCGCAAAGATGGAGCCCAGGATCGGCGCATAGAGCGGAGAATCCGCTGAGAGCGTCAGCGCCAGCATCAGGCCGGTGACCAGGGCCGAGCCGTCCTTCCAGGTGTCGGGCTTGCCCATGAGCTTGTCGAACAGGAATTCGGTCAGAATCGCTGCGCCCATGGAGGCCAGCATGACCCAGAGGGCCTTGAGGCCGTAGACATAGACGCCCACGGCAGCCGCGGGCAGCATGGAGAGCAGCACCACGTGCATGATAAAGCGGGTCGTCCATCGGTCGCGGACATGCGGGCCGGAGGAGAGATTCAATGCAGTATTCATTTGCCACCTCCTGCCTGCGCAGCGCGCTTGCGGGCCATGATCTCGGCCTTGACCGCCTTGAAGGTCTCGGTCAGAGGCCGCTTGGCCGGGCAGATGTA
>CADBKF010000084.1 GCA_902795195.1 Oscillospiraceae bacterium | reverse complement strand
CTGATGCCGAACGCCGAGTACCTGGCCTTCGCGCAGAGAAGCCTCGCCTTTGAGACCTCCTTCCTGGAAACCATCGGCGCCATCGAGCACCGCGACCGCGTCGCCGGCCTGATCGCCGTCGGCGGCTCCACCAGAGCCTGGCAGTCCATGGCGCTTGAGTGCATGCAGGCCACCATGTTCACCACCGACTTCAAGGTCGTCGACATGATCCTCGGCACCCGCGTTCCCGGCAGAGGCCAGTGCCTGCTCAACGACGAGCTGGTTGCCCGCGCACACAAGATGGGCGAAAACATCATGAAGGCCGTTGCCACGCCTCCCGAGGAGCGCACCTGGCTCGGCGACGAAGACATGGGCTGGTGCCCGAACTGCCACTCCAACGCGCTGGTGCTTGGCGAGATGCAGTGGGACGGCATCTACTATCCCATCGAGTGCCAGGTCTGCGGCTGCGGCGGCACCCTGGAAAAGACCCCCGACGGCAAGTGGAAGTTCGTCATTCAGGAGAACGGCCACTACAAGGACCGCACCACCGTCATTGGCCGCGCCCGTCACCTCGAGGAGATCGGTCAGACCGAGGGCGGCTTCTACGCCAACCCCGAGTTCCAGAAGACCGTTGCCGAAAAGATCGGCAAGTACAAGGCAAAGCAGTTCCGCGGTCTGGAATAAGGAGGTAAGATTATGAAGCCGATGAGCACCAAATGCAAGGTCATCAACACCCTCATTATGAACATCCCCATCGCACTGTTCATCTCCCTGGCGGCGCAGCTTCTGGCGATCGCCGCCGGTGAGGCCCCGGGCTTCAGCTTCCAGCTTCTGGCCATCAACTTCTGCCTGGCATATGTCATTTCCTTTATTGTCGGCATGTGCATCCCCGCGGTTCCCTGGGGTCTGGGCTTCGCCAAGGCCTGCAAGGCTGAGCCGGGCTCTTTGAAGTTCGGCCTTCTGGTCAACGTCATTGTGAACCTGGTCTACGTCGTGGTCAACTGCCTGATCCTGACCTGGTTCAACGTATGCCTTCTGGGCAAGGCGCCCTTCTGGCCCGCCTACCCCATGTCCGTTCTCAAAATGTTCATCCCGATCTACATCGTAGGCTACATCGTTTCCTTCCTCTGGAACCGTCCTGCCGAGAAGATCGCGAGAAAAATCTGCAACGAAGAATAATTTTACACGGAGGTATAAATTTTTATGAAGCAAATGCAAGCTGATGTCATCGTGGTCGCTGCCGGTCTGTCCGGCCTGGCCGCCTGCATCTCCGCCGCGGAAAACGGCGCGACCGTTCTCTGCTTCGAGAAGTCCAACACCACCGGCGGCGCCGCCAACATGGGCATGGGCCCCCTGGGCGTCGGCTCGCGCATCCAGAGAGAGCACATGGTCTCTCTGACGCCGGGCGAGGCCTTCCGCAAGCACATGTACTTCACTCACTACCGTGTCGATGCCCGCATGGTCCGCGACTACTACTTCAAGTCCGGCGAGACCATCGACTGGCTCATGGACATGGGTGTGGAGTTCGTCGGCGTGCAGCGCGCGTTCTCCGCTCCGGAGGCCACCCGCGCCTACTCTGACGGCGAGTTCACCTGGCACGTCTGCAAGCCTGAGGGCGGCGGCATCCCCGGCCCCAGAGCGGCCACTGCCATGACCAAGAAGATGACCGAGCGCGCCCGCGAGCTCGGTGTCGACTTCCAGCTCCAGACCCCCGTCACCAAGATCCTCATGGAGGACGGCAAGGCGGTCGGCGTGCTGGCCAAGGACAAGGACGGCGAAGAGATCGAAGCCAGAGCCAAGGCGGTCATCGTCGCCACCGGCGGCTTCGGCGACAACCCCCAGATGATCAAGGAGCAGACCGGCTACGAGTTCGGCAAGACCATCTTCAACTTTGCCATCCCCGGCATGAAGGGCGAAGGCATCAAGATGTGCTGGGAAGCCGGCGCCGGCCATGAGCCCTGCACGATGGAGCTGATGTATCAGCTGCCCGACAACATGAACCACTTCATCCTCGACGGCGCGTTCCGTCAGCCCTGCCTGTGGGTCAACCGTAACGGCGAGCGCTTCATGCCCGAGGACCAGATCGGAAACACCACCTTCACCGGCAACGCCATCACCGTGCAGCCCGGCTCCATCGCCTTCTCCATCTTCGACAGCAAGCTGCTCAAGAAGTACAAGAAGCACGGCCCGGACATCGTCTCCCACGTGCATCCGCACGACCTGTACGACCACTTCGACGAGCAGTGGAACCGTGACCTGGCTGCCGGCTATGAGCCCGTGACCCAGGCCGACACCATCGAAGAGCTGGCGGAGAAGGCCGGCATCGACGTCGCGGGTCTGGTTGCCCAGGTCGAGGAGTACAACGACATGTGCTACGCCGGCTACGACGAGATCTTCGAGAAGGATCGCCGCTACATGCAGCCCATCGAGAAGGGCCCGTTCTACTGCCTGCGGCAGAACGTCGGCGCCTACGGCTCCCTCGGCGGCGTCAAGATCAACCACAAGACCCAGGTCATGACCCAGTGTCGGCACCGACGCCTGCAACATCTTCGGCGACAGCTATCCCTTCATCCTCTCCGGCAACACCATGGGCTTCTGCATCAACTCCGGCCGCATCGCCGGCGAGAATGCCGCCCTGGAAGGCCAGGAAGACTTTTTCTGATTGCCCCCGTCCCTGCGATTCTGCACAGCGAAGCGAAGAATTTGGTTTTAGGGCAACGCCGCACAATTCCCAGCGCACATCTTGCTTGCTGAATATTCCGTCATATCGTTCAAAAATCCTCGGAAAGCCGAAAGGATTCCCTGCGGCTTTTGAACGATCTGACGAAAATTCCGACGGCGCAATCTGCACGCCGGAATAGTGCGGTGTTGCCCTGGATTCTTCGCTTCGCTCAGGAGGACAGAACCTTTTACATCAACGACCGGGAAATCGAAGCTCGTGAGGGCCAGAGCATCCTGGACGCCGCGCTGGAAAACGGGATCTTCATCCCCCACCTGTGCAGCCATCCGGATCTGGAGGCCAAGGGCGGCTGCCGTCTGTGCGTGGTCGAGGTCCAGGGGCTTGATCAGCCGCTGCCCGCCTGCATGACCAAGCCCTGGGAGGGCATGCGCGTGAGCATCAACGGCCCCAAGGCCGACAAGGTGCGCAGAATGTCCATGGAGCTGATCCTTGCGACCCATCCTGCCGATTGCACCGGTTGTCCCAAGTATGGCAAGTGCGAGCTGCAGTCGATGTACCAGTACATGGGCGTGAGCCCCGAGCGCTGGCGCAAAAAGTCCCGCAGCGTCGCCAACGACGATTCCAACCCGCTCATCTCGCACCTGTTCACCCGCTGCATCCGCTGCGGCCGCTGCATCCGCGCCTGCCAGGATCTGCGCGGGGTCAAGGTGCTGGACTACATCAAGACCGACACCGGCATCCGCGCCGGCGTGCCCGACGGCAAGACCCTCAAGGAAGCCGGCTGCCGCTTCTGCGGCGCCTGCATCGAGGTCTGCCCCACCGGCTCGATCGTGGACCAGGTCAAGATCATGAAGGAGGGCCGCAAGGAGGCCGACAACATCGTCCCCTGCCGCGCCACCTGCCCTGCCCACATCGACATCCCCCGGTTCATCCGCCACATCAGGAAGGGCGAGTACGAAAAGGCCTCCGCGGTCATTCGCGAGCGCATGCCCTTCCCCGAGATCCTCGGCAACGTCTGCACCCATCCCTGCGAGACCGAGTGCAAGCACAAGGAGCTGGGCTCCTCCATCTCCATCTGCAAGCTCAAAAGAGCCGCCGGCGTCAACGATTCCGGCGAGTGGAAGCAGCGCGTCCGCAAGGATCCCCCCACCGGCAAGAAGGCTGCGATCATCGGCGCCGGCCCGGCGGGCCTGACGGCAGCCCTGTATCTTGCAAAGAAGGGCCACCAGGTCACCGTGTTTGAGAAACTCCCGAAGATCGGCGGCCAGCTCCGCTACGGCATCCCCGTCTACCGTATGCCCGACGAGGTGCTCGACAAGGAGTTCGAGGTCATCTATGACGCCGGCGTCGAGGTCAGGACCAACACCGCAGCGCCCACGCCGGCCGAGCTGCTGGCCAACGGCTATGACGCCGTGCTCGTCAGCGTCGGCACGCACCTGGGCACCAAGCTGCCGATCCCCGGCAACGACCTCAAGAACGTCTATGTGAACGCCAGCTTCCTGCGCGCGGCCAGAATGGGCGAGCCCATGCCCGTGGGCGAGAACGTCATGGTCCTCGGCGGCGGCTCGGTCGCCTATGACTGCGCCAGAACCGCCCTGCGCCTTGGCGCAAAGAACGTGCACATCGCATGCCTCGAAAACGAGCAGCAGATGACCGCCTCCAAGGACGAGATCGAAGAGGGCGCCGAAGAGGGCGTCATCCTGCACGCGGCCCACTCCTTCCTGCGCATCACCGGCGAGGAAGCAGCCGAGGGCGTCGAGCTGCAGAAGGTCGAGCGCTTCTACTTTGACGAAAACCGCCGCGCGGTCATCGACCTCGTGCCCGGCAGCAATGAGATCATCCCCGTGCAGACCGTCAT
>CADBKF010000083.1 GCA_902795195.1 Oscillospiraceae bacterium | reverse complement strand
ACACCAAAATGCGGAACGTCGCAGGCCTCTCCACCACCGACGCACAGAAATCCTCGGATATGTTTGCCAAATGCCGCTACATGGACGAGCTGACCGGCAGCCGCGGCGTCATCTTTGCCACCGGCACCCCGATCAGCAATTCCATGACAGAGATGTACACGATCCAGCGCTATCTGCAGTATGACCGCCTGCAGGAGCTGGGCATGGGGCACTTCGACTGCTGGGCATCCCGCTTCGGCGAGACCACCACGGCGCTGGAGCTGGCCCCCGAGGGCACCGGCTATCGCGCCCGCACCCGCTTTGCAAAGTTTTTCAACCTGCCGGAGCTGATGAACCTGTTCAAAGAGGTGGCCGACATTAAGACTGCAGACCAGCTTGATCTCCCGACGCCGGAGGTGGAATACCATACCTACGCCTCCAAGCCCACGGAGATTCAGAAGGAAATGGTCAAAACCCTGTCTGATCGCGCATCCAAAGTGCATTCCGGTGCCGTGGACGCCAAAGAGGATAACATGCTGAAAATCACCTCGGATGGCAGGAAGCTCGGCCTCGATCAGCGCGTCATCGACCCCATGCTGCCGGATGAGGGCGGCACAAAAGTCAACCAATGTGTCGAGAACATCCTGCAATTCTGGCGGGACGGCGAGGACAAGAAGCTGACGCAGCTCGTCTTCTGTGACATTTCCACGCCCAAAGGCCGCAGTACCCCGGTCGCGGCAAAGGCCGCAGGCGGCAACCTGGGCAGCCCGGAGATTCACGCACTCGAATCCATGATTCCACTGGGCGAGCCAGAGACGCCCAAGTTCACAATCTATGACGACATCCGGCAGAAGCTGATCCAGCACGGGATGCCCCCGGAACAGATTGCCTTTATCCATGACGCCGACACCGAGGTTCGGAAGCGGGAGTTGTTTGGCAAGGTGCGTTCCGGGCAGATTCGTGTTTTGCTCGGCAGCACGGCCAAAATGGGTGCCGGCACGAACGTGCAGGATCGGCTGATTGCCAGCCATGATCTGGATTGTCCGTGGCGGCCGCGGGATCTCATTCAGCGCAAAGGCCGTATTGAGCGCCAGGGCAACCAAAACGAGACCGTCCACGTCTGTCGTTACGTCACAGAGGGGACGTTTGACGCCTATCTCTGGCAAACCGTGGAAAACAAGCAGAAGTTCATTTCTCAGATTATGACTTCAAAATCGCCTGTGCGCTCCTGCGAGGATGTGGATGAAACTGCGTTGTCCTTTGCGGAGATCAAAGCCCTTTGCGCCGGCGATCCGCGCATCAAGGAGCGCATGGATCTGGACGTAGACGTTTCCCGGCTGCGGATTATGAAGGCTGACCATCAGAGCAAGCAATTCCGCATGGAGGATATGCTGCTCAAATACTATCCGGAGAAGATCACCGAGAGCAAAGGCTTCATCCAGGGTCTGCAGGCTGATATGAAAACGCTGGCGGCGCATCCGCTCCCAAAAGAAGGCTTTGTCGGGATGGAAATCCGTGGGGATCACTTGACCGACAAGGAAAACGCAGGCGCCGTGCTGATCGACACCTGCAAGGAGATCGGAAGCGCCGCCACGGTGCAGATCGGCAAATACCGGGGCTTCGATATGACCGTCCACTACGATACCTGGGAAAAGAAATTCATCCTGACCCTCAAGGGCGAAATGACCCACCGGGTCGAGGTCGGCGCGGACCCCAGAGGCAACCTTGTCCGTATTGAAAACGTGCTTGCTAAGATGCCGGACCGCTTGACGGCGGTGCAGGCGCAGCTTGCGAACTACGAGCAGCAGCAGGCTGCCGCGCAGGCCGAAGTCGGCAAGCCCTTTGAATTTGAGGAGGAGCTTGCAGCCAAATCCGCCCGACTGGTCGAGCTGGATCTGCAGCTCAACCTCGACGGCCGCACCCGTCCGGAGCCGGAGGCCGTCGTCGCCAAATCCGAGAAGCCGTCCATTCGGGAGCGCCTCAAGCAGCCGCTGCCGCCGCAGCCAACGCAGAAACACAACGTTCCATCCAAGGAGGCCGTCCTATGAACAGCAAAGTCTTCGCTGCGAAAAAATCAAATCACTCCCCGAAAATAAATTCGCCGAATCATTCGGCGAATTTCCGTGAACAGGAAAGATGAAAAAAACGTATTCCCGCAAGCGCAATGTCCGCATCACGCTTCGCGTAACACCGGAGGAAAAGGAGTTGATCGAGCGGAGGATGGAGCAGGCCGGCATCATCAATATGAATGCCTATCTGCGGAAGATGGCGATAGATGGGCATGTAATCCGGTTGGAACTGCCGGAGCTGCGGGAGCTGATTTCGCTTCTCCGTCGTTCGAGCAACAACCTCAATCAGCTTACCCGACGGGTCAACGCCAACGGCCGCATCTACGAATCTGAACTATCGGAGCTGCAGCAGACGCAGGACAAGCTGTGGATGGAAGCGCGGGAGATCTTCAAAAAGCTCTCCGCGCTGATCTGATCCGCCGCATCCTTGCGCGATTCTGAAATCCCGATATAATGAAAACAGAAGAAGGGAGGCGCTTCCCATGAAGATCATTTTGAAAGCTCTGCTGGCACCGATCCGGATGACAATCCGGCTGCTCGTCCATCTGTTCGCACTCGTGACCTACATTTCCTCGTTTGCCCTCGGCATCATCAGCACGCTGCTCGGCATGCTCGCGGTGCTTGTGCTGCTTACGACCTCCATACAAAACGGCATCATCCTGCTGGTGCTCGCCTTCCTCATCAGTCCACTTGGCCTGCCGATGCTGGCAGTCAAGTTGATGACCGGGCTCGCCAAATGCGGCGTGTGGCTGGGTGAGCGCATCAACTAAAAGCAAGGGCCTGTTGCAAAATGCTCTGTCATTTCGAGAGACCGCGAGAAATCCGTTTCTATTTCACACTTTTTCACGTGAAAAGTACGGATTTCTCGGTCGCAAGCTCCCTCGAAATGACAGGTTCGTGCATTTTG
>CADBKF010000082.1 GCA_902795195.1 Oscillospiraceae bacterium | reverse complement strand
CTGGTGGACGAGAGCATCCGCAGCAACGTGGCCCTCGGCGTGCACGCAGACGAGATCGACGAGGCCCGGGTCTGGAAGGCGCTGGAGCAGGCGCAGCTGGCGGACTTCGTCCGTTCGCTGCCCGACAGGCTGGACAGCGTGGTCGGCGAGCGCGGCATCCGTCTTTCGGGCGGCCAGCGCCAGCGCATCGGCATTGCCAGGGCGCTCTACGACGATCCCGAGGTCCTGTTTCTCGATGAGGCCACCTCGGCGCTCGACTACGAGACCGAGCAGGCTGTGATGGATGCGATCCTTGCCCTGAGCGGCGAAAAGACCTGCATCGTCATCGCCCACCGCCTGACCACGATCGAGCGCTGCGACAAGGTCTACCGCGTGGAGGACAGTCAGGTATTCGAGACGAAAATTTGACGAAGAAACAGCAAAAACCGACGGAATACCGTCGGTTTTTGCTGTTTCTTCGATGTTTTCTTACGAGCGCCGAAGCACCTTCCCATTTGCAATGCCGGTCAGTTCGTTTTCCAAAATGGCTGGCTGACCGCCGACAAAGACGGTCTCGATGCCGGTGGGGTGCTGCGCGGGATCGAGGTAGCTTCCGGTCTCGTGCAGCTGCTCGGGGACGAAGATGTTGATGTCAGCATCGGCGCCGACCTCGATGCGGCCCTTTTGGTGCAGCCGCAGGGCTTCGGCAGGGCGTCCTGTCATGCGGCAGATCGCCTCGGGCAGCGTCAGCACGTGATCCTGATACACATATTTCTCAATCAGCCGCACATAATTGCCGTAGAGCCTGGGATGCGGCAGGCCCTCGGTCGGGTAGGTCGCGTCCGAAATGACGCTCACCCGGCTTGAGCGCAGGATGGCAGCAATGTCGGGCTCATCGGTGATCCGGTCGATCATCGTGACCGCGCAGCGCTCGGCGGCGAGCAGATCAAACGTGAAATCCTCCGGCGTTTTGCCGGTCTTCTCCGCGCATTCCGGGATGGACAGGCCGACAAACGCGCGGTGCTCCGGCAGCGTGACCGTGGAGACCAGGATGTTCTCCCAGCCGACCAGCTGGGAAATGTTGTTGTAATCCTCCCCTGTTTTCAGGCGCTCCTTGACCTTTTGGCGTTCGTTCGGGTCTGTCAGACGCATGCAGGTCTCATCGGTCCCGCCGGCGAGCACCTCGGGCGGCAGAATGTGGAGCAGCTGTGTGGAGCCTGCGGTGTAGGGATATGCATCCCAGCGGACCTCCAAGCCTTCTGCGGCGCTGCGCTCGAGCAGCTCCAGCACTCTGGGGATCTTGATGCCCCAGTTTTTTCTGCCAATGGCCTTGAGGTGGCTGATTTCCAGCGGGCAGCTCAGCGCTTTTGCAACACAGAGCACCTCCTCTACCGAGCGGTCCACGTTGGTTCCCTCGTCGCGCATGTGCACGGTGAACGGGATATCGGTCCCGGCCAGCGGCTGCAGCGCCCGGATCAGTCCCTCGGTCGAGTAGAAGCACTCCGGCGCATAGCCGAGGCCCAGCGAGACGCCCAGCGCGCCATCGGAGAGCGCCTGCTCCATATGCCTGTGCAGCAGCCGATATTCCTGCTCGGTCAGATCCCGGTCCAGATGTCCGATGAGATCCGAGCGCAGCACGCCGCCGCCCACGAGCATGCCCACGTGGATCGGCAGGCGGCAGCCTGCGACCGCGTCCAGATAGTCCGCCATGCGCAGACTCGGCGCCGCCTCGCTCGGGCCGATGACCGGAGCAAGGTATTCCAGGATTTCGTCCCGGTATGCCGCGCCGAACGGCGCTGCTGACATGCCGCAGTTGCCATTGATGATCGTCGTCAGGCCCTGCCGCAGCTCGATTTCGCCGAAGCCCTTGCGGAACATGGCCAGATCCCCGTGCCGGTGGATATCGATAAAGCCGGGGGTCACGGTCTTACCGGCCGCGTGAATGCGGCGGCCTTCGGCCGCAGAGAGTGCGCCGATCGCAGCGATTTTGCCGTCCTTCAGGCCGACGTCGCAGACGCGCCCTTCCCTGCCGCTGCCATCGAGCACAGTGCCGCCTTCAATGATCCAGTCAAACAACACAAATCCTTCCCTTCCAACAGAAAAGCCCCGGACGCTGCACGCCGCCAAAGCCTTGCGCTGCAAGGCCTGCGGGTGTCAGGGACCGGGGCATATCTTCTACGAGGCTTCATATTTCGGAAGCTTCGAGTGACTTATGCCTCATCAGAGAAATCAAAGAGCTCCTCGATGCGAGCGCCTAAAATCCTGGAAAGATTCCAAGCCAGGCGCAAGGACGGATTGTACTTTCCGCGCTCCAGATTGCCGATGGTTTCACGCCGAACGCCGACTGCCTCGGCGAGTTCAGCCTGCTTGACGCCCTTTTTCTTGCGGTATTCCTTGATTTTTGTCGTCATGTCGACGCTCCTTTCCGATCTGATGCGTATTTTGTCTGTATTCCGGGAAACTTTCGGTATCCCAACCCATACTACAGACCTACGTGTGGCATTCTTTTCATATTATAACACTTCATACGTACCAGAAGCGTACCAAATTCGACATGTATGACAAAAATATTCTAAATAATTTTTTGATTCGACATTGAATTTTGACGAAAATCAAAAGCTCAGAACAGGCTGCAGACCAGCTCGGTGTATTCTGCGGCGTCCTCGATGGGAAGATCGGCCAGGATCAGGCCCTGGGCATAGAGCAGCCTGGCAAGGCGCTTTGCCTTCTCTTCGTCCGTCTCCATCGCCTGCCGCAGGGCAATCAGCGCCGGGTGCTTGGGGTTGATCTGCAGGACCTTTTCGCTGGGCATGGCCATTTCGGGATTCATGCGCTTGAAATATTTTTCCATTTCGAAGCTCATGCCGCCCTCGGGCACCAGGCAGACCGGATGCGAGCCCAGATCCGCCGAGGTCTCGGCCTTCTTGATCTTGCCCTCCAGGGTCGTCTGCAGGAAGTCCAGAACCGGCTTCCAGTCCTCGGCCTCGGTCTCGGCCGCCTTCTTCTCCTCCTCGCTCGAGAGCTCCAGATCGTCGGTGGCGATGTTGCAGAATTCCTTTTCCATGTACTTCTGCAGCGTGCCGGGTACGAACTCGTCGACCTCGTCGGTCATGTAGAGCACGTCGAAGCCCTTTTCCTTGAGCCGCTCGGTCTGCGGCAGCTGGGACAGGCGCGCGCGGTTTTCACCGGCGGCGAAGTAGATCTTCTTCTGCTCCTCCGGCATGGCCTCGACATATTCCTTGAGCGTGACCAGCTTGTCCTGCTTCGAGGACCAGAACAGCAGCAGATCCTGCAGCGCATCCTTGTGCATGCCATAGTCGCTCACGATGCTGTACTTGATCTGCCGGCCGAAGGATGCCCAGAACTTTTCATAGTCCTCGCGGCGCTCCTCTGCCGCCTTGACGAGCTCCTGCTTGATCTTCTT
>CADBKF010000081.1 GCA_902795195.1 Oscillospiraceae bacterium | reverse complement strand
TACGTACGAATGCCTCCGCATTTCATGCGGAGCGTCGAACGCTTTCCGTGTTCGACGAATAAAACCATTATAAATGGTTTTATTGCATTCTAGTATAAGTGAATGTTCATTTATTATTAACATTTTTTAGTTCCCCGCCGCGATGGGCGGGGAAGGCTTTGGATGAAACGGGTCAGCCCCGATACGAAAATCCAATCATTATATCATAGAAGCAGCAGGGTCTGCAGCAGCTCCACCAGCTCGCGCAGATGGGCCTCACTCTCCCCTGCCATGGCCTGCCGGTTCATGGCAAGAAAGCGCACTGGCGAGAAGAGCATCGCCCCCAGGGTCCAGTCGCTGCACTGGCGCAGCTCGCCCCGGCGCTGGTAGGCGTGGATGCTGGAAAACAGGTCGCAGGAGCAATCCTGCTCGCAGACCTGGGAGGCCAGCGTCGGGCAGCGGGAGCACTGCTCGACGAAGCTGAACACGTCCTCATGCTCGGTGGAGAAGTCGTAGTAGCCCCGGACCACCGCCTCGATCGCGGCCCCGGCGCTCATATCCGGGCTCAGCCGTTCCGTCAGATAGCGGTAGGACTGGTGGGCGCAGTCACGGAAGACCTCCGAGAGCATGGCCTCCTTGCTGTCATAGTAGACATAGATGGTGGCAGGAGAGACGCCGGCTTCTCTGGCGATCTTGGACACCGACGCGCCGTCGATGCCCTCCCGCAGGATCAGGCGCACCATGGCCTCCCGAATCCGGCGCTGCTTGTCTTCATCCTTGAGCCGCATAGAATCCCTCCTTTTTTCGCGTTAATAATAAACGATCATTCACTTATTGTCAAGCCCCGGAATTGTAAAAAAACTGAGAACAAGACGAGGCTCGCCCTGCCGGGCGCTCAGGGCGCGTCCTTGAGCCAGCGCAGCAGGGCACTTTTTTCGTTTTCGACGCGGTTGTCGATGACCGCGTCGAGCAGCGCATTCAGCCGGAGGCCGATCTCCCTGCCCTTCGGGATGCCGGCGGCGATGAGATCATTGCCGTCCACGGCCAGGTCCCTGAGGGAGAAGCAGGCCTGCTCGGCCAGCAGCTGCCGGGCAAGCGCCTCGACCCGGTCGAATTTTGCCAGGCGTTCTGCGTGCGGCACGCCGCGCGCTGCGTTGTCAGCCCGCATGAGGTCCAGCAGATCGAAGAACAGTTCCGGTCCCATGCGGTTGAGCGCCCGGCGGATCGTGCGCTCCATGGGCTGATCCGGCGGATCCAGGTGCAGGTCGTGCTGCTCGATCAGCCGCAAAACCTGCGTTTTCGTCTCATTGTCATAGCGCAGGCGGCTCAGGGCCGCCTCGGCCAGCACGGCGCTGCGCTTTGCGTGGCCGTAGAAGTGGCCGACGCCGGCGGCGTCCACCGTGAAGCAATCGGGCTTGCCGATGTCGTGCAGCAGGGCTGCCAGGCGCAGGACCGGCTTTGGCAGCACCGCGTCCACAGTCCGCGCCAGATGGGTCAGCACGTCGTAGGCATGGTGCGGATTTTGCTGGCAGAAGCCCCGGCAGGGCAGCAGCTCGGGCAGAAACACACCGAACACATCGACATATTCGATCAGAATATCCCCGGCGCCGGGCGCCTGCAGCAGGGCGGTCAGCTCCTTCTGGATGCGCTCGGCGCTCACCTGCTTCAGCCGCTCGCGCAGCGCCAGCGCGGCCTGCGCGGTCGCCGGCTCGATGGAAAAGCCAAGCCTGGCCGCAAAGCGCAGCAGGCGCAGCATGCGCAGCGCGTCCTCGGTGAAGCGGGTCGCCGGGTCTCCCACGCAGCGCAGCACGCGGTTTTGCAGATCTGCCTGCCCGCCGAAGCAGTCCGCCAGGCCGACGCGCGGGTTGTAGGCCATGGCGTTGACCGTGAAGTCCCGCCGGGCCAGATCCTCGCGCAGGCTGCCGGTGAAGGCCACCTGGTCGGGATGGCGGCCGTCGGAATAGCCGCCGTCCACCCGATAGGTCGTGATCTCGAGCGGCATGTTCTCCAAGAGCACCGTGACCGTGCCGTGCTTGAGGCCGGTTTCGATCACCCGCGCGCCGGAAAAGACCGCCTCCACCTGCTGCGGCAGGGCGTTGGTCGTGATGTCAAAGTCCTGCGGCGTGCAGCCGAGCAGCGCGTCGCGCACGCAGCCGCCGACGATAAAGGCCTCAAAGCCGGCGGCCTCCAGCGCCGAGAGCGCGAAGGCCACCGGCCCGGGCAGCGCGATGGGGTGCATCAGAACTCGAAGTCGCAGGCCACGGAGGCGCTGCGCACCTCGTGCATGCGCTTTTTGACCGGCAGGTGGACCGGGTGGGTCTGGTAGGCCTCAAAGTGCGCGCGGTTGTCGAAGACCGTGATCAGCGCCAGGTCATACGAGCGCTCGCTGTGCAGGAAATCCGCGCCGGATTCGAGATCGACCAGGCCCTCGATGCGGCCCTTCATGCCGTAGAAGTTCTGCACCAGCTGCGGAATCTCGTCCTTGTATTCGTCCTTGATTTTGAATAAAACAATGTGTCGGATCATAATGCTGCCTCCGTATGGAAAAATTGTCGGTGGTTCGCCTTTTTCAGGCTTCCTTTTGCAAAAATTCGTCGGTCAGCGCGGCGGCAGTGCGCACCGACCACACGCAGGGACGGCGGTCATAATAGGCGCTCGTGCGGGCCTCCGGCACCGGGCCGGGGCTGGTCTTCACGTTCTCCAGCAGCTCACGGCAAATGATGGAGCCGCGCTCATCCTTGAAGCGGCGGGCAAATTCCTGCACCATAGCATAGTGTTCTCGCTTGGCAGCCGGGTCGCTGACATCGGAATAGCCCTTTTCCATCCCCAGCACCATCAGCGCCCCGCTGACTGCGCCGCAGACCTCGCGCATCCGGCCGATGCCGCCGCCGAAGCTGCTGGCGATCCGGGCTGCGGTGCCCAGCTCCAGCCCGGTCACGTCCGTAAACGCACAGAACACCGCCTGCGCGCAGTTGTACCCGGTGCGGAAAAGCTCCTCTGCTTTCTCGACATGATTCATGTGTTGCCTCCTTGCTCTTGCATTTTCATCCTTTTGCAATCCTACGCCGTTGTCTGAACGGACGGGAAACCCGTCCGCTACGGCTGAACGGACGGGAAACCCGTCCGCTACGGCTAAACGGACGGGAAACCCGTCCGCTACGGCCCCTGATCCCTGAATCCTGATCCCTGATCCCTGAATCCTGATCCCTGATCCCTGAATCCTGATCCCTGATCCCTGATCCCTGATCCCTGAATCCTGATCCCTGATCCCTGATCCCTGAATCCTGATCCCTGATCCCTGAATCCTGATCCCTGATCCCCGAATCCTGATCCCTGATCCCTGATCCCTGATCCCCGAATCCTGATCCCTGCAACACAAAGGAGTTGAGCAAGCGCTCAACTCCTTTGTGTTGCCAAAAACAATCAGAACTTACCGGCCTTGGCGGCTTCCTCGACGGAGACGGCGACGGAGACCGTCATGCCGACCATCGGGTTGTTGCCGGCGCCGATCAGGCCCATCATCTCCACGCGGGCACGGAGGAGGAGCCGGCGAACTGGGCGTCGGAGTGCATACGGCCCATGGTGTCGGTCATGCCGTAGGAGGCGGGGCCGGCGGCCATGTTGTCCGGGTGCAGGGTACGGCCGGTACCGCCGCCGGAGGCCACGGAGAAGTACTTCTTGCCGGCCTCGACGCGCTCCTTCTTGTAGGTGCCGGCGACGGGGTGCTGGAAGCGGGTGGGGTTGGTGGAGTTGCCGGTGATGGAAACGTCCACGTTCTCATGCCACATGATGGCAACGCCTTCCTGCACGTCGTTGGAGCCGTAGCAGTTGACCTTCGCGCGGGAGGAGTTGGGGTCCTTGGAGTAGCACTTGGTGGAGACGACCTTGAGCTCGCCCGTGAAGTAGTCGTACTCGGTCTCCACATGGGTGAAGCCGTTGATGCGGGCGATGACCTGGGCGGCGTCCTTGCCGAGGCCGTTGAGGATGACGCGCAGGGGCTTGGTGCGGACGCGGTTGGCCTTCTCGGCGATGCCGATGGCGCCTTCCGCGGCGGCGAAGGACTCGTGGCCGGCGAGGAACGCGAAGCACTCGGTGTCCTCTTCGAGCAGCATCTTGCCCAGGTTGCCGTGGCCCAGGCCGACCTTGCGGCGGTCAGCGACGGAGCCGGGGATGCAGAAGCTCTGCAGGCCCTCGCCAATGGCGGCAGCGGCGTCGGCAGCCTTGCGGCAGCCCTTCTTGATGGCGATGGCGGCGCCTACGGTGTAGGCCCACTTGGCGTTCTCAAAGCAGATGGGCTGGATCTTCTCGACCATGTGATAGACATCCAGGCCGGCGTCCTTGGTGATCTGCTCCGCTTCCTCGATCGAGCCGATGCCGTACTCGGCGAGCTTAGCGAGGATCTGCTTTTCTCTTCTGTCGTAGGATTCAAAAGTAATCATCGTTCGTACCTCCTTACGCTCTTCTGGGGTCGATCAGCTTGACCGCATCGGCGACGCGGCCGTACTGGCCGGAGGCCTTCTTGAGCGCGGCGTCAGCGTCCAGGCCGCCCTTGATGAAGTCCATCATCTTGCCGAAATTGACGTACTTGTAGCCGATGATCTCGTCGTTCTCGTCGAGGGCCAGATCGGTGATGTAGCCTTCGGTGAGCTCGAGGTAGCGGGGGCCCTTGGCCAGGGTGCCGTAGGTGGTGCCCACCATGGAGCGGGTGCCCTTGCCGAGGTCCTCCAGACCGGCGCCGATCTGCAGGCCGTCCTCCGAGAAGGCGGACTGGGTGCGGCCGTAGACGATCTGCAGGAACAGCTCGCGCATGGCGGTGTTGATGGCGTCGCACACCAGGTCGGTGTTCAGCGCCTCCAGGATGGTCAGGCCGGGCAGAATTTCAGCGGCCATAGCGGCGGAATGCGTCATGCCGGAGCAGCCCAGCGTCTCCACCAGAGCCTCCTGAATGATGCCGTCCTTGACGTTCAGCGACAGCTTGCACGCGCCCTGCTGCGGTGCGCACCAGCCGACGCCGTGGGTGTAGCCGGAGATGTCCTTGACCTCGCGGGATTTGACCCACTTGGCCTCTTCGGGGATGGGAGCTGCGCCGTGATGCACACCCTGGTGAACGGTGCACATCTCGCGAACTTCAGATGAATAGACCATAGAAATCTTCCTCCTAAAAATAGTTACCTTTGAGAGTATACCAAAAAACCGGCGAAATTTCAATAGTCCGCAGCCATTTCCGCGGATTATTTTTCGTTTTCGGGCCGCCTTGTAAAGACGTGGATGCGGAACTGGGCGGTGAGACTGAGGCGCTGCACGGCATCCAGACGCTGCTTTGCGTCCTTCGGGGTCTTCCAGGTGTAGGGCGTCATGTGAAAGAGCGCCCGGATCTGCTCGTTGTCGGTCAGGGTGAAGCCCGTCTCGACCGGAACGACGGCATCCAGGGCAAAGCCCGGATATTCCTCCTGCTTTTCCTCGTTTTCATAGGGATGCTCGTAGAGCAGCTGCTTGAGCTCCCACAGGTGCCGGGGGCCCGGCACCACGTAGAGGAAGCTGCCGCCGGGCCGGACGACCCGGGCGAACTCCTGCGCAGCCAGGGGCGAAAAGCAGTTGACCAGCACATCGGCGGCGGCATCCGCCAGCGGCAGGTGATAGACCGAGGCCACGGCGATCTCCGCGCCGGGGCAGCGCCGGGCCGCCTTTCGGACCGCGGCCTTGGACAGATCCACGCCGCATACGCGGCCGCCTGCTGCGCTGAGCAGTTCATTCAGAGCGCTCGTGTAATACCCCTCGCCGCAGCCGGCGTCCAGCAGCAGCGCTCCCCTGCCCCGGATGCGCTCCGCCGTCAGATCGCACAGTGCCTGCCGCAGCGGGGCGTACCAGCCGCCGTCGAGGAACTGCGTCCGGGCGCGGACCATCTCCCGGTCGTCGCCCGGCTCCTTTGCGTGCTTCCGGTTGGCCGGCAGCAGATGGACATAGCCCTCGCGGGCCAGGTCGAAGCTGTGTCCGCGAGGGCAGAGGTATTGCGTTTGGGTGCGCTCGAGCGCCGCGCCGCAGTTCGGGCAGCAGAACGTGCTTTCCAACTCAGCTTTCCAGCTTTTCCAGCGTGCAGGTCTTGGCAATGCTCTTGCGGATCTGCGCGCGCAGCGGCAGCACGGAGCTGGGGGAGACGGACAGCTCGTCGATGCCGATGGCAAGGAACGTATCAAGCATGGTCAGATCGGCGCCCAGCTCGCCGCAGATGCCGATCCAGATGCCGGCGGCATGGGCCGCGTCGGTCGCCATCTTGAGGGCGCGGAGGACGGCCGGATGATGCGGGTCGAAGAATTTGCCCAGATCGTTCGCCTGACGGTCGCAGGCCAGAGTGTACTGGGTCAGGTCGTTCGTTCCGACGGAGAAGAAGTCGACCTCCTTGGCCAGCTCCGGCGAGACGAACACGGAGGCGGGCGTCTCGATCATGATGCCGATCTCGGTGTCGGGATTGTAGGGAATGCCCTCCTTCTCGAGCTCAGCCATGACCTTCTGGCAGGCGCGCTTGCACTCGCGGACTTCCCAAACGGAGGTGATCATCGGGAACATGATCGCGACCTTGCCGTAGGCGGAGGCACGATAGAGCGCGCGCAGCTGCGTGCGGAAGATCTCCGGCCGGTTGAGGCAGATACGGATGGCGCGCACGCCGAGGGCAGGGTTCTCTTCCTTCTTCATA
>CADBKF010000080.1 GCA_902795195.1 Oscillospiraceae bacterium | reverse complement strand
GTCAGACACCGGCGAGCGTCCGCAGTCCCGCCGTCTCAGCTTGTGGGAGTATCAGGACCGGCATGAAAGTCCGATCTCG
Source organism: Oscillospiraceae bacterium (assembly GCA_902795195.1). Classification (GTDB taxonomy): domain Bacteria; phylum Bacillota; class Clostridia; order Oscillospirales; family Oscillospiraceae; genus JAFRPC01. The sequence goes on along the minus strand of CADBKF010000080.1, from coordinate 4,784 downwards.
GAGATGCTCTCCGACCGCTATGGAATTGAGGGCGGCAGAGGCATCGAGGAGCAGATCCATTCCGTGGTCTCGCAGCTGGTCTCCCAGTATTGGGAGGACGAGCAAGACGACATTCGCGGCATCCTTGACGAATCCTACCTCGCTGATTATGATGACTATGACATCGGCATCGCATTTCGAATAGCTGCCGCTGTCAGCGCAACCTACACGATCCTGGAGCGATGCGGCCTGCATCCGGAAGGCCGCTTCAACTACTACGATTTTCAATCCGTGTTCGACTTCAACACCCCGGCTGCCGTGTCCGTCTTAGGTACAGCGATCAGCCAGATCAGCGAGCGCGTGTTGCGTCAGATCGAGGTCACCATCAAACACTATGAGCGCGAACAAAGCGCGGAAAGGAGCCAACATGAGCAGTCTGAGCTATCAGAAAAACGGGGATTATCAGATCCCGAACCTGCGCCTGCAAGAGACGAGCCAGCCCCTCGGCAAGTACGGGAGGATGCGGAGGAAGTACCTGCAGGAGCACCGGCCCGTCCTTTGGAATCAGATGATTCTGAGCGAGACCCTGTACCCGCACCTGCTGGAGATCGAGCAGACCGCCCAGTGCCGCCTCGACACGATGCTCCCGCAGATGGCGAAAGCCGCGGGCGTGACGGAGCAGCTCAAAGCCAGCGACCCGATGACCTGGGCGGGGCTGATGAACAACCTCAAGGCGCAGGCCGAGGAGATTCTGATGAAGGAGCTGATCTTCGCCTAGAGCTCGAGCCTGCGCCTTTCACTGGCGAGCAGTTCAGCATCTTTCTCTCAGAGGAGGAACAAATCCATACCGTAGAAGAAGCGGAGAGCGTCCCTGCGACGCCCTTCGCTTTTTCCTGCCCGCAGGAGGTTCTCGACCAATTTCTGCGCTATGGCAGCAATACCGACAACAGCCGGATGCACCTGGTTGTGGAGCTGTCCAAGAACAAACCGCAGGCAGAGCTTGTCGCTTTTCTGAAGCGCGAGTTCCACGGTGGGTACGGTCTCGAAGCAGGCGGTGCCAGATATGCGGCGTGGTATGCAGAGGACGGCATCCATGTTGCAAAAGGCGCTTCTTCCCGGTATGTTGCCTCGGCGCAGGTCATTCCGTGGGAGGCCGCCGCAAGCAGGCTGCACGAGCTCTATCAACAGGGTACCCTTTCCACCAATGTGGAGTTGGTCGAATCCCAACGAAATGAGCGGATGGAGATTGCGCAGGCGCTGTTGTTTCTGTATCGGGATCTGTCCGAGGACGCACGGGAAGCAGGCCAGCTTGCCACCATGGAGCTCCTGCAGGGCGGTGGCTTTTCGGATGAGCAGGAACGGCTGGCAGATGCGTTGGGTGAGCCGGAGAAGCTGGCCATTATCGCCGAGGATTATCGCCGATTTATCGCCGCTTACCGGTATGACCACAGTCTGCTGCGGTTTTCCTATCACAGGCCGGAGCAGCTGCAAAGCCGCATCGAGGACTTGTTTCTATCCCGTGAGATTGTTCCCCAAACGCAGGCCGATCTGCCGCCGCAAGCACCGTTTATCACGGAGGACGAAGTAAATACTGCACTAGCCACCCGCGGAAGCGGTTTTGAAGGCGGGCGTGCAAGAATCTATCAATACTTTCTGGAAACGCACACGGCAAAGGAAAAAGCCGATTTTCTAAAAAATGAGTATGGTATCGGCGGCAGCAGCCATGCCCTGTCCGGGGCAAGCCATTCCGGCGCAGAGCATGACAGCAAGGGCATCCGTTATAAAAAGAAGGAATGCGAAAGCGTCACGCTCTCCTGGAGCAGGGTTGCCGCAAGGGTGGATGCGCTGGTCAAAAACGGACGTTTTTTGACCGCCGAGGAACAGGTGCAGCTTGCAGAAGCTGTGGCTGAGCATCAGGAGCCGCCTCCGCCACCGGTGTTCCATCCGGTCCTGTCGCAGGACGACATCGACGACGCTCTTCGTGCCTGGAATGGCAGCATCGAAAGCAAACGCGCCGTCGTGCGCCATATGCGGGACCACAGCCGGGAACGCGGCGCAGCCGCATGGTTGTCACAGGAGTACGGCGGCAACCCCGATACACCGCTGCACATTTCCAAAGGCGAGGTCGAAACGACCTTGTCCTGGACGCAGGTACAGCGCCGGATCGCCCAGCTGATCCAGGCCGAGAACTTCTATACGGTGGAGGAATACAACCGCATGGAGGATGTGGACCCGGTATCCCTTCGGGAACGCCTGGCTGAGGCCGGGATCGTAGGCGGGCAGATCGTAAACCCGGATGCACTCGACCGTGACCCGTTTATCCAACAGGTCATGGCTGACGCGGATCAAATTGCTGCCGAGGGCCAAGCCGTCGAAGCGCCGGAACCAGTCCATCCAGAATGGCCGGTTGCCGTTGGAGATTCAGTTTATTTGGAAGATGGAAAAGCATTCATTGTGGAGCAGCTTACAGACAACCATGTTGAGCTGCGTGACCCTACGCTTTTCTATCCGATCTTTCGTTCCGAAAGCCGAGAGAGCTTTGCACGTCTCATGGAACGGTTTCCACAGCAGGTGCAAGAACGTCCTGCCGTTGAAACCGTCGCCTTTTATCCCGGCGAGGGAAACAATCTGCCGTATGATATTGAAATCCGCACCTTACACACTACACCGCCCAATCCGCCTGTCCAACCGCCGCCTGAAAACTTCCGCATCACGGATATGCACCTCGGGGAAGGCGGCCCCAAGGCCAAGTTCCGCGCCAATATGGACGCGATTCACACACTGAAAACCATTGAGGCCGAGAACCGCAGCGCGACACCAGAGGAACAGGAAACCCTCTCTCGCTATGTTGGCTGGGGCGGTCTGGCGGACGCCTTTGACGAAAGCAAGTCCGATTGGAGCAAGGAATATCAAGAGCTTAAGGACGCCCTCACGCCGGAGGAATACACAGCGGCGCGAGGTTCGACCCTCAACGCCCACTACACCAGCCCTACCGTCATTCAGGCCATCTATGACGCGGTTGCCCGGATGGGCTTCCAGAGCGGCAACATTCTGGAGCCCTCGATGGGTGTCGGCAACTTTTTCGGGATGCTGCCGGAGGAAATGTCGGATTCCAGACTCTACGGTGTGGAGCTGGACAGCATCACAGGGCGAATTGCCAAGCAGCTCTATCCCAACGCCAACATTACCGTCGCGGGCTTTGAAACCACCGACCGCAGAGATTTCTATGACCTCGCCATCGGCAACGTGCCGTTCGGCAACTATCAGGTGGCAGACCGGGCGTATGACAAGCTCGGTTTTTCCATCCATAACTACTTCTTTGCCAAGGCGCTCGACCAGGTGCGGCCGGGCGGCGTCGTGGCCTTTGTGACCAGCCGCTATACGCTGGACAGCAAAGACCCTTCCGCAAGAAGGTATCTGGCGCAACGTGCGGACTTTCTCGGTGCGATCCGTTTGCCGAACAATGCGTTCAGGGCGAACGCCGGCACCGATGTTGTTTCGGACATCATCTTTCTGCAAAAGCGAGGAAATGATCCTCGGTCGGCAGTCCTCGGAGAGCACACAGTACGGCAGGCAGGATTTCACCGTTGCCCCGATTGAGGGGCTGGAGCTGAAAGATCAGCTTGCCGACGCCATCCAGTACATCCGAGGCACCTATGAGGCTGTGGAGCTGCCGGAGCTGGGCGAGGGCGAGGATGTCAGCCGCGCCATTCCCGCCGATCCCAATGTCAGGAACTACTCCTATACCGTTGTGGACGGCGAGGTCTATTACCGTGAAAACAGCGTCATGGTCATGCCGGAGCTCAACGCCACCGCCAAGGAGCGCGTCAAGGGCATGGTTGCGCTGCGCAGCTGCGTGCAGGAGCTGATTGACCTGCAAATGGACGAGTTCTCTACGGAAGCGTCGATTACAGCAAAGCAAGCCGAGCTAAATGATCTATATGAATCGTTTTCAGCCCGGTATGGTCTGATTAACGACCGTGCCAACCGGCTTGCGTTCTCGGATGACAGCTCCTATTATCTGCTCTGCTCTTTGGAGGTCTTGGACGAAAACAACAAGCTGGAGCGAAAAGCCGACTTCTTCACCAAGCGCACGATCAAACAGCAGCGCAGCGTCGAGCATGTGGACACCGCGGTGGAGGCGCTGGCCGTGTCCATCGGGCAAAAAGCCGGTGTGGATCTCGGCTATATGGCGCAGCTCATGGGCGGCGAAGACAAAATCCCGCAGATCGTGGAAGATCTGCACGGTGTCATCTTCAAGGACCCCAACACCGGCCCCTTTGACTATGCGGACGGCGGCGGGCATTGGAGCAAGGGCTGGCAGACTGCTGACGAATACCTCTCGGGCAATGTGCGCCGCAAGCTCCGCACCGCAGAGCGGATTGCGGAAAGTGATCCGTTTTTTCAAATCAATGCCGAAGCTCTGAAACGAGCCCAGCCGAAAGATCTGGACGCCTCCGAAATCGAGGTTCGCGTGGGCAGCACCTGGATTGATCCGAAGTATTATGAGCAGTTCATGCACGAAACCTTCAAAACGCCCTACTATATGCAGCGGCGTGTGAAGATCAACTACTCGCCGTACACCGCGGAGTGGCAGATCGAGGGCAAGACGGCCACCGGATACGGGGATTTCACCGCCAACAATGTCTTCGGCACCAGCCGCGCCAACGCCTACCGGCTGTTGGAGGATGCTCTGAATCTGCGGGATGTGCGTATCTATGACACGATCGAGGATGCGGACGGCAAGGAAAAGCGTGTTCTGAATGCAAAGGAAACAACCCTTGCTGCCCAGAAGCAGCAGGCCA
>CADBKF010000079.1 GCA_902795195.1 Oscillospiraceae bacterium | reverse complement strand
AGCTCAGCACCGAATTCTTCACGCAGAACATCACCACGAGCGGCGCAAACCGCATCAAGGCGCAGACGACGATCGCCCTGGACTCCAACGACGTCTGGACCGTGGACGGCAAGCCCATCGGCGAGCTGCTGCCTCCCGGTCTGTATGACCTCACCGGCGACGAGCTCGTCAACTCCCTCGACGCCCAGGCCATTCTGGACTTCGTGACCGGCAACATCGAGGCCATCCCCGTCAACGCCGACAAGGCCGACCTCGACGGCGACGGCGACGTGGACAGCTACGACGCCCACCTGCTGCTGCAGAAGCTGGCCGAGGCCCAGAGCGCAACCAATCTGGTCGCCGTGCCCGCCGGCGGCAAGGTCAAGATCGGCCTGACCTTCGACCTCAAGCAGAGCATCGAGGCCTACAACGACAACGGCAACTACGTCGAAGGCTACATCAGAGCCAGCGAGGTCGTCGCCTCCGGCGAGGGCGTGGACCACTCCATCCCCGTGCTGGGCTACTACGGCTCCTGGACCGATCCGTCCATGTTCAACAAGGGCTCCTACCTCGCCTACAAGTACGGCGGCGAGACCCGCACCCCCTATCTCAACAGCATTCTCGGCGCCGACACCGCCAGGTCCATGCAGAGCTTCCTGGTCCGCTACGCGGGTGAGGAGTTCGGCACCCCGATCGGCGGCAACCCGGTCCTGGACGAGGACTACTACGACGAAAACCGCAACGCGATCGCCCCGGCCTTCGGCGATGAGATCTTCTCCGTGGCCTACTCCGCGATCCGCAACTCCGGCGCCTCCCGCTTCCGCGTGAGCCAGGAGGGCGTGAGCGAGCCGCTGACCGAGATCGTCTCCGGCCCCGCCTACGGCGCCTACTACAACACCAACGACCGCAGCTGGTACAACACCAACGCCATCCCCGACATCAACTACTTTGTCCCCGAGACCGTCCCCAACAACACCAAGCTGACCCTCAGCTTTGAGCTGGCCCCCGAGTACTACGTCAAGGCCGACGGCAGCGTGGACTGGGACGCCCTGCATGACGGCGCCAAGCTGAGCCTGCCCGTCACCGTGGACAACGAGGAGCCCGCCATTGTGGACGTGTCGCTGGCCACCGGCGAAATCAGCGGCACGCAGAAGCTCTACGTCACTGCCAAGGACAACCAGTACATCGCCCGCTTCCGCATCCTCACCGAGGACGGCACCGTCCTGCTCGAGCAGGGCTCTGACCGCAGCGCCGCTGCCGGCGACGAGTACAACGTGAGCTTCGCCATCACTGACGCCACCCTCACCCGCTACCTCGTCGAGGTCACCGACTACGCCCTGAACGTGGGCACCTACCGGATCAACCTCAACAAGGACGAGCTGGTCGACCCCGAAATCAGCATCACCCTGGACAAGACCGACTTTGAGATCATCGGCAAGAACAGCACCTCCATCACCGCGACCGTCAATCCCTGGGGCGTGGCTGACGATGTGACCTGGACCACCTCCGATCCCGCTGTCGCCACCGTCAACGGCCGCGGCGTGGTCACCGGCGTGGAGACCGGCACCGCCACCATCACCGCCACCCTGGTGAGCGATCCCACCATCACCGCCTCCGCCACCGTCCGCGTGCGCTTCATTGAGAAGACCCTCAACGGCGTCGTCTGCGACGAGAACGGCGCGGCCTACGTCATCGAGTTCACGATGCGTGACCTGCCCACCTACAAGACGCTGCACGAAGCGCCGCTGTCCGACTGGGTCTATGAGACCGCCGTGGACAAGAACGGCACGGTCTACGTCTCCACCTACGACGGCTCCAGCCAGTCCCCGCTCTACACGCTGGACCTCACCAGCATGGAGCTGACGCAGATCGGCACCGGCACGAGCCGCACCTACTACACCGACATCGAGGCCGTGGGCGACGCCCTGTATGAGCAGGGCCTCCTGGTCGGCGTCTATAACACCAACCTCTACACCATCAACAAGGCCACCAGTGCCCGCGTGGCCACCATCTCCATGCAGAACTACACCGGCACCGGCTCCCTGGTTGGCATCTCCTTCAAGGGGACCGAGGACAACGTGGACCACTTCTACGCCCTGACCAACGCCGGCCTGGTCTTTGATGTGGGCCTGAAGCTGGACGGCACCAACGTGGTCGTCGACAGCGCCGTGCAGGTGCTCGACTTCGGCTACACCGCCGACCTCAACTACTGGCAGGATCTGTACTACGACGGTGAGAACCTCTACTGGAGCCGCATCGACCTGGGCATCAGCCGCGTCGACCTCATCATGGCCGAGGGCTTCACCAACCCCGACAAGGAGACCAAGATCCTGCGCGCCGGCTCCTTCGCCGTGGACGTGTGGCCTGTGGGCGGCCTGTTTGAGCTCAGCAAGGTGCCCGGCTACACCGCACCGGAAGAGCCCGATCCCGAGCCCGAGACACCGGCAGACGGCTTCTACCTGATCGGGCCGGACTGGACCGTCAGCGCGATCGACGCGAAGAACGCCTTTGCCCCCAACCCCGAGAACGCCTCCGAGCTGATGCTCAGCACCACCCTGGCGGCCGGCGACAAGCTCAAGGTCGTCAAGGTCACGGACGGCGCCATCACCGGCTGGTATCCCGACGGCTCCGGCAACGAGTACACCGTGGACGAGGCTCATGCCGGCAGCGTCACCATCTACTTCAGCGAGAGCTACAAGTCCGATTGGGCAGGCTTCGGCGGCTACATCTGGATCAATGTCAATGCGCCGGCCGATCCCGGCAGCCGCGCGCCCGTCTCCGCTGCGCCCAACGGCGCCGCCGCGGACAAGACCATCCGCATCACCGCCGACGAGCCCACCACCAACGGCGAGATCACCGTCACCTTCCCCGAGACTGTCACCTTCGTCTCCGCCGAGAGCCCGGCGCTGAAGTCCGTCAAGGCCGGCGAGGGCCAGGTCGTTCTGGCCTACGCCTTTGAGAACGCGGTCGAGAAGGACAGCCTGGTTGCCCTGCTCACCTTCGCCGAGGACAGCACCGGCAAGGTCACCGTCACCACCGACAAGCGCAACGAGACCAAGCCCGAGGAGGAGCCCATTGTGGTCGACTTCGGCGGCGAGGCCGTCAACCCCGAGAAGCCGGTCTACGGCGAGCCCGAATGGACCTGGACCGAGGATCTGAGCGCGGCCACCGCCAAGTTCACCGCTGAGAACACCGGCGACGTGGAAAGCCTGGTTGCGGTCATCACGAGCGAGATCACCAAGGCCGCCACCTGCCTGGAGGCCGGCGAGGCGACCTACACCGCCACCGTCACCTTCGGCGGCAAGACCTACACCGACGTCAAGACCGCCGAAATCCCCGCCACCAGCCACAGCTACGGCGAGCCCGCGTGGACCTGGAACGAGGACAACACCGCCGCCACCGCGGCCTTCACCTGCGCCGCCTGCGGCGATGTGCAGAAGCTCGAGGCGACCGTCGAGGTCAAGACCACCGCAGCCACCTGCACCGAGGCCGGCGAGACCGTCGCCACCGCTGCGGTCGAGTTTGACGGCGTAAGCTACTCCGACGTCAAGGTCACCGCGATCGAGGCCCTGGGCCACCAGTGGGACGAAGGCGTTGTGACCACCGAAGCCTCCTGCACCGAGGCCGGCGTCATCACCTACACCTGCTCCCGCTGCGGCGAGAAGCGCACCGAGGCCATCGACGCCACGGGCCATACTCCCGAGGACGTGGCTGAGGTCCCCGCCACCTGCACCGAGCCCGGCTGCACCGCCGGCA
>CADBKF010000078.1 GCA_902795195.1 Oscillospiraceae bacterium | reverse complement strand
CAGGACAATCGTTCAGAGGAATCCTATGAAGCACAAGCGACGACATCTTGTTTTGATTTGCGTTCTGCTCTGCCTGTGCCTGCTGCTGCCCGGCGCGGCGGCGGAGGCCGGGCCGGCCTGGCTGGTCTATCTCGAGCGCGGCACGGCTGAGGACCTGACGCCGCTGCCCTATGCCGACGGCTATTACCTGGCCGACTCCATTGAGCAGGCCCTGCCATATCTCCGGCGGGGCGCGGCCAGGGTCTTCCCGGCGGATGCAGCGCTCGAGCTGATGGATGCAGCGCAGCCCAATGACCCGGCCATTTCCGCGCAGTGGTACCTCTCGGCCCTCGGGGCCTCCGCGGCCTGGGCGCAGGGGCTGACCGGCAGCGGCGTGCGCGTGGCGGTCATCGACTCCGGCGTGAACGCGCTGCATGAGGATCTGGCCGGCAGCGCGATCTCGGGGCGGAACCTGCTCGGCCCGGCCGAGAGCCGGGATGAGACCGCCTTTGCCGACGATCTCGGCCACGGCACGCTGATTTGCGGCATCCTTGCCGCGCAGAAGGACAACGGCCTGGGCGGCGCGGGGCTCTGCCCGGAGGCAGAGCTGCTGGTGCTGCGCTGCTTTTCCGGCGTGGGCGGCAGCGCCAATTCCGGCAGCGGCAGCGCGCAGACCGTGATCTCCGCCATCGGCTACGCCATGGAGCAGGGCGCGGACGTCATCAACCTCAGCTTCGGCGGGACGACGGCCACGCTGCGCTCGCTCGAGCCCATTTTGCAGCAGGCGGCCGACCGCGGCATCCTGCTCGTGGCCTCCGCCGGCAACAACGGCGGAACGGCCCTGTACTATCCCGCGGCCTTCGAGTGCGTGACCGGCGTCGGCTGGACGGCGGAAAGCGGCGAAATCTCGCCCGACTCCCAGCACAACGCCAGCATTTACGCGGCCGCGCCCGGGACAAATATCTACGGCCCGGGGCACCTGCAGCCCGACGCCTACCGCAGCGATTCCGGCGGCTCGTTTGCAGCGCCGATGGTGACGGCGCTGGCCGCGATGGCCAAGCAGACCGATCCCGAGATCGGCACCGAGGGCTTCCGCCTGCTGCTGCGGCAGTGCGCCGAGGATCTGGGCGCGCCCGGGCGGGACGACTACTACGGCTGCGGCAGCGTCCGCGCGGACGCCTTTGCCGCCGCGCTCCGATCGCCGCAGCCGATCCTCTATGAGACAAACGGCGGCGCGCTGCGCCATGGCGGCTATGACGAGAGCTACCGCATCGGGCAGGGCGCCGAGGCCGCGCTGCCGAATGCATTTGAGATCACGCGCCCCGGCTTCCGCTTCACCGGCTGGTACGCCGACCCGGCGTGCACCGCGCCCGTGCGGCAGATCCCGGGCGGCAGCGTCGGCCCGGTGACGCTGTATGCCGGCTGGGCCGCGGAGGACCCCGCCTGGCAGCACGGCCCCGAGGCGCCCTGCCCGGGCGCGGCCTACTGCGATATGCCCGCCGTGGGCAGCTGGTCCCACGCGGCCATCGACTGGGCCATCACGCGCGGGATCACCCTGGGCACCGACGCATCGCATGTTTCACCCGACGCAGCCTGCACCCGCGCCGAGGCCGTGACCTTCCTCTTCCGGGCTGCGCAGCCGGACAGTCTGCCGCCGGACGAGCTGGCAGAAGGCTTTGCTGACGTGCCGGCGGACCGCTATTTCTTCCGTCCGGTGGCCTGGGCGGCGGCGCGGCATGTGACCGAGGGCGTGAGCCGGACGAGCTTTGCGCCCGACCGGCCCTGCACCCGCGCGCAGATCGTCACCTTCCTCTATCGCGCCTGCGGCAGCCCGGAGGCTGACGACGTGCCCGCGCACTTTTCCGACGTGCCGGCAGCGGCCTATTATGCGCCGGCCGTGGCCTGGGCGCAGGAAAACGGCATCACAAACGGCGTGGACCGGACGCACTTTTCTCCCGCGGCGCCCTGCACCCGGGCGCAGATCGTTACATTTTTATATCGCACCCTGACTCGCAACCCGTGACCCGTGCCGGAGGCTTCCGGCAGAATCCATTCAGAGGAGGAGCCAGAATGAAACTGTTTCGACGCATCGTTTCCGCACTGATGAGCCTGGTCATGCTCATCGGTCTGTTCCCCCTGCAGGCGTTTGCGGAAAACGCCGACCCTGCGGCAGCCGCTGAGGAAGCGGGAGCGGCGACGTCTGCCGCCGACATGGCCGCAGCCATCGCACCCGAGGAGGACTGGGAACAGGTCTTCCCCTTCGGCACCTTTGCCTTCTCCAACAGCGAAGCGGCTGTGGAGGAGGGTGGACAGACCCTGATCGACGTGCTCCGTCTGGGCGGCACCACAGGCAAGGCGACGGTCTTTGTCCTGTATTCGCCCACGGTCAACCCGCTCGACGAGGACAAGTTCAGCTACAGCATGGCTGCCGGCTCGGACGACATCCTCATTGAGGCCGAGCGCACCATCCCGGCTGCGGTCTACCAGCCGACCGGCAAGCTGCCGGACCCGGAGCAGACCGACATCAAGCCGGTGCTGCAGCCCTACACCGGCCTCGACGCGCAGCAGGGTGACATGTATCTGACCCTGGACGTCAAGGCGGACGCCTACGACTGGCAGTACCTGGGCGACTTCCGCTGGATGAGCATGGAGGGCGGCACGGAGCCCGGCATCCTCCTCTCGTCCGACCAGCTGGAGCTGACGGACCTGCGCTGCATCTACACCATTGACGGCGTGCGCTACTGCACCGACTCCTACCACGGCGAGGTCTATGAGAAGCCGGAGCCCGAGGTGCTCGAGCCCATGCCCGAGGATCTGGAGCTCAATCCCGAGCAGTCCTTCTTTGTGGCCAACCACAGCGAATCCGAGGACCCCTACCGGTCCTATCTCTTCCCCATCACCTTTGCCGACGGCGAGGACCGCAAGCAGATCCGCGTCACCGCGCCTGACGACGAGACCGCCGAGGCCATCAAGGCCGGCTCCTTCACCCTCGTCAACTGCGAGGGCGGCAGCCTGTATGACAGCGCCAGCACCCTGGCGCTGCTGGTGTCGGACAACGACGAGCCAGATCCCTTCGCCATCGGCTTTACGGTCGAGAGCGTCACGGTGGACAAGTCCGCGGGCGTTGCCGAGCTCGAGGTGCGCCGCACCGGCGGCAACCAGACGATGGTGAGCATCGACTACGAGACCGAGGACGGCTCTGCCGTCGCCGGCGAGGACTATGTGGCCGTGAGCGGCACGCTGGCCTTCTATGCCGACGCCGATCTTCTGAAGATCCAGGTCCCGCTGATCAACGACGGCATCGCCGACGAGGACACCGTCGACTTCAAGCTGAAGCTCAGCAACCTCAAGGGCGACAACAAGGGCCTTTGCACGCTTGAGACGACCGAGGCAACCGTGAAGCTCTACAACACGGCAAGCGCCGAGGCCGAGAACCTGCCCACGATGCTGCAGGACGGCACCGCGCTCGACGCCTCCGCCGGGATCGAGACGACCGACGGCTCCGTTGCGCCTGTGGACCCGGCGCCGGTCACCGGCACGCAGGTCGAGGTCCTGCCGAATCCGCTCAAGGCCCGGATCGACGGCTACAACGGGCAGGAGCTGGACCTGCAGAGCTATGAGTACGGCGCGATCCGCTTCAGCCGCTTCGACATTCCCAATTACTATGACGATTATTGGATGGACACGGCCTATCTCAAGGGAAGCAACCCCGAGGGCGGCACCTGGAGCGGCGGCCAGGCCAGCGGCGAGTACTGGAAATATCAGAGCAAGAA
>CADBKF010000077.1 GCA_902795195.1 Oscillospiraceae bacterium | reverse complement strand
GTGGGCATCGGCCACTACGGGTGCAGTGCTTTGAAATCGCATTCCGTTTTTCAATTAGCAAATTGAAAAACTCCACAATTAGGCGAAGCCGGCTTCATTTCTTCATTCGCGAAGCAGCTTCATTTCTTCATTCCTTGATTTGCGTCTTCACCGCAAACAGCCGCTTCTCCGCTCCGTGGTCCTTCTCAGGCCAGCAGCTCGTCAGCAAGCTGCGCGATGGCCGCGCGGTTGGCGTCGGTGAGGGCGGACTTGATGGTCACGGTGGTCTCGGTGTAGCTGTTGCCCTTGCAGCTCTCAAGCAGCGCGCGCATGGTCTTGGCCGCGCTGGGCGCCCAGGAGCCGTTCTCGATCAGGCCGATTTTGCGGTTCTTCCAGCCGCGCTCAGTCAGATGGTCGATGAATTCGCGCATGAACGGGAAGCAGCTGTTGTTGTAGGTGGTCGTGGCCAGGGCGATGCGGCCGTAGCGGAAGGCGTCCTCCACGCACTCGGCCATGTCCTCCCGCGCAAGATCGCTGATGGCGACCTTGGGGCAGCCCTTTTCCTTCAGAACCTCGGCCAGCAGCTCGGCCGCCTGCTTCGTGTGGCCGTAGACGGAGGTGTAGAAGATCGCCACGCCCTCGGTCTCCACGCCGTAGCTCGACCAGGTGTTGTAGAGGTTGACATAATATCCGATGTCCTCGGTCAGCTGAGGGCCGTGCAGCGGCAGGATCGCTTCGATCTCAGCCCCGGCCAGCTTCTTGAGCAGGGCCTGCACCTGTACGCCGAACTTGCCCACGATGCCGAAGTAGTAGCGCCGGGCCTCGCAGGACCAGCCCTCGTCGTCAACGGCGTCGGAGGCGCCGAACTTGCCGAAGGCGTCGGCGGAGAACAGGGCCTTGGCGGTCTCGTCGTAGGTCATGATGACCTCGGGCCAGTGGACCATGGGCGCGGTGACGAAGCGCAGCTTGTGGCTGCCGAGCTCCAGCGTCTCGCCGTCCTTGACCATGCGGCGGCGGTCAGCGTAGCTCACGCCGTAGAAGTTCTGCAGCATCGGGAAGGCCGCCGCGGAGGCGATGATCATCGCCTGGGGGTACTTCTCCATAAACAGCGCGATGTTGGCAGAGTGGTCCGGCTCCATGTGCTGCACGATCAGATAATCCGGCGTGCGGCCGCCCAGGACTGCTTCGAGGTTGGAGAGCCACTGTGCGCCGAAGCGCTGCTCGACCGAGTCAAACACGGCGATCTTCTCGTCCAGGACGACATAGGAATTGTAGGCCATGCCGTCGGGCACCTGATACATGCCCTCAAAGAGGTCGATCTCGCGGTCGTCTACGCCGATGTAAAAAATATCCTTGGGAAGGTTCATGATACTTGCTCCTTTGCAATCATTTTCTATTTTGCCTATTGTACCCGGTAACGCTCCTTTTTGCAATAGATTTTCGAAAATTTCGGAGCGGAAGTCTTGACTTTATCGGCGGAAATGGTACACTGAGAGGTGGAGGGTACGGCGATTTCGCACCTCCCGGCGGCATGGGGTATGCCGCCGACACTTCTGAATGACGATAAGGAGAGGTCATTATGGAAAGAATCAAAATGAGCACGCCCCTGGTGGAGATCGACGGCGACGAAATGACCCGGATCCTCTGGGCCGACATCAAGCGCGAGCTGCTCGAGCCCTTTGTCGAGCTCAAGACCGAGTACTACGATCTGAGCCTGCCCGAGCGCGACAAGTCCGGCGACCAAATCACCGTGGACGCAGCCAACGCCATCAAGAAGTACGGCGTGGGCGTCAAGTGCGCCACCATCACGCCCAATGCCCAGCGCATGGAGGAGTACAAGCTCCATGAGATGTGGAAGAGCCCCAACGGCACGATCCGCGCCATGCTTGACGGCACGGTCTTCCGCGCGCCCATCCTGGTCAAGGGCATCTCCCCTGTGGTCAAGAACTGGAAGCAGCCCATCACCATCGCCCGTCACGCCTACGGCGACGTCTACCGCGCCACCGAGATGCGCGTGCCGCAGGGCAAGGCCGAGCTCCTCTTCACTGACCTTGACGGCAAGGAAACCCGCGCCACGGTCTACAACTTCGAGTGCCCCGGCGTGCTCAGCGCCCAGTACAACAAGGACAGCTCCATCCGCTCCTTTGCCCGCTCCTGCTTCCAGTACGCGCTCGATACCAGGCAGGATCTTTGGTTCTCCTCCAAGGACACCATCGCCAAGAAATACGACGGCACCTTCAAGTCCATCTTCCAGGAGATCTACGAGGCGGACTACAAGGAAAAATTTGAGGCCGCCGGCATCACCTATTTCTATACCCTCATCGACGACGCGGTTGCCCGCATCATCCGCTCCAAGGGCGGCATGATCTGGGCCTGCAAGAACTACGACGGCGACGTGATGAGCGACATGGTCTCCACCGCCTTCGGCAGCCTCGCCATGATGACCTCCGTGCTGGTCAGCCCCGACGGCAACTACGAATTCGAGGCCGCCCACGGCACCGTGACCCGCCACTACTACCGCTACCTCAAGGGCGAGCAGACCTCCACCAACCCGATGGCAACGATCTTCGCCTGGACGGGCGCGCTCAAAAAGCGCGGCGAGCTGGACGGGCTGGAGGAGCTGGTCCGCTTCGGTGAGAAGCTGGAAAAGGCCGCCATCGACACCATCGAGGCCGGCACCGTGACCAAGGACCTGGCCGCCCTCTGGGAGGGCGAGACCCCCGCCACCGCCGTCAACACCGCCGACTTCCTGGCCGCGATCCGCAGGAGACTCGAGCAATGAACCAATTCCGCAAAATCTCCGCATTTCTACTGATTCTGACGCTTCTGGTTTCCATGTGCGCCTGCGGCAGAACAACAACCGTTGTTGCCGACGATCCGGCTGCGAAAACGGCTGAAGCACTCGCACTGGAAACAACCGCATCACCTGAAACCACCTCGGCGCCCGAAACCACCTCAGCGCCCGAAACCACCTCGGCACCCGAGACGACTGCCGCACCCGAAACCACTGCTGCTCCCGAGACCACTGCAGCGCCCGAGGCGACGATTTATGACAGGATCGAGCTGCCAATCGAGATGTCTGACGTGTTGCGCTATGAAATGAAGCATGTGGAGGGCGAATACGCGCTGCCGGATGGAACCGTTTATCATCCGGTGGATGATGAATACCAAGTGCTGGACAAAGTCGTTTACTACGAGTATTCCATCGATTATCCCGTGTTCAGCGGCAGCTCTCCCCTGGTAGACTTGCTCAACGAAGAGTATGCCTCGAGGCTGGAGGTTTGGACTACTCCAAGCCTCAGCGAAGAAGACCTTCTGAACGATGCGGGTGAGTTAAAGAATCCACCATGGTTACTTCATGGCTTTTTCCATTGCACCGAAGAAATTACCATGCTGAATGACACCTATCTTTCTCTCAAGAGAATCGGGGCCTTTTCTCCTGGTGGTGGTGCTGCCCACTCGCTCGATTACGGTCGTATATACGATATTGAAAGCGGGGAGCTGATCTACGCTGATCAACTTATCCAGGGCAGTGACGAGGAGATTGAGAACCTTCTGGAAAAGTACTCCTTCCCACCCAGTTTACGATTTGTGGAAGGCCTTTATCTCGATCGTGAGGGTATCATTTTGATGTACGGTTGCGGAATGGGAATGAACCCTTTGCTGGCTTGTATTCCTTATACCGACGCTGAGAATTTCAGTGTCGATGCTAAGATGCTTCTGCCCTGATCCGGGAGTCACAATGCCGCTCTCCGGCAACTCTCTTTACATCTTCTCTCATCACCCATACATTCAAACAGCACCCGGGCAGCTTGCTGCCCGGGTGCTGTTCAGACTGTCAAAGAACTATACAAACGCCCTTGTTTCCTGTATAATAAAGGAAACGGGGGTGTTTGTTATGGAGCAATGGAGAAAAGACGCACGA
>CADBKF010000076.1 GCA_902795195.1 Oscillospiraceae bacterium | reverse complement strand
TCTGGAAGATCGAGCGCACCACGGATGCCACCTGTACGGAAGCCGAAAAGATCACCCTGATGAGCTTTGTGACCGGTGAGACCAGGACCGAGGAGGGCGATCCGGCGCTGGGGCACGATTGGAGCGACTGGACGGTAACCACCGAGCCGACCTGCACCGAAAAGGGCGTCGAGACCCGCACCTGCGCTCGCTGCAACGAGTCCGAGACTCGTGAGGTTGCTGCGCTGGGTCACGATCTGGTGCACCACGAGGCAAAGGCCCCGACTTGCACCGAGATTGGCTGGGATGCCTACGACACCTGCTCGCGCTGCGATTACAGCACCTACAAGGAGCTTCCGGCACTGGGGCATGATTGGGGCGAATGGACGTTAACCACAGAGCCGACCTGCACGGAGAAGGGTGTGGAGACCCGCACCTGCGCTCGCTGCAACGAGACCGAAACCCGTGAGGTTGACGCACTTGGGCATGATCTGGAACACCACGAGGCCAAGGCCCCAACTTGCACTGAGATCGGCTGGGATGCCTATGACACCTGCTCTCGCTGCGATTACAGCACCTACAAGGAGCTTCCGGCGCTGGGTCACGATTGGAGCGAATGGACGTTAACCACAGAGCCGACCTGCACCGAAAAGGGCGTCGAAACGCGCACCTGCGCTCGCTGCAACGAAACCGAAACCCGCGAGGTTGAAGCGCTTGGGCACGATCTGATCCATCACGAGTCCAAGGCACCCACTTGCACCGAACCCGGCTGGGAAGCCTACGATACCTGCTCGAGATGCGACTACACCACCTACAAGGAGCTTCCGGCTCTTGGCCACGATTGGAGCGACTGGACGGTAACCGCGGAACCGACCTGCACCGAGAAGGGCGTCGAAACCCGCACCTGTTCTCGCTGCAACGAGACCGAAACCCGTGAGGTTGACGCACTTGGGCATAATCTGGAACACCACGAGGCCAAGGCACCCACTTGCACCGAGATTGGTTGGGAGGCTTACGACACTTGCTCGCGCTGCGATTACACCACCTACAAAGAGCTTCCGGCACTGGGTCACGATTGGGGCGGTTGGACGGTAACCACAGAGCCGACCTGCACCGAGAAGGGTGTGGAGACCCGCACCTGTGCTCGCTGCAAGGAAACCGAAACCCGTGAGGTTGAAGCACTGGGACACGATCTGGTACATCATGAGGCCAAGGCCCCGACCTGCACGGAAATCGGCTGGGAGGCCTACGACACCTGCTCGAGATGCGACTATGCGACGACGTACACCGAGCTGCCCGCCCTTGGCCACGACTGGGGCGACTGGGTCTGCGTCACAGCGGACACGGTCTGCACCAGGACCCGGACCTGCACGAGATGCGGTGAAACGCAGCAAGAGCAGATCGATCTGGCGGCGCTCATGCAAGCGATCGCCGACGCAGAATCGGTGGAGACCGAACGCTACACCGACGAATCCGTCGCCGTTCTCGAAGCCGCGCTCGCCGAGGCGAAGGCTTCTCTGGAGCATCCGGAGAGCCAGGCGGCCGTTGATGCCGCCGCCCAGGCTTTGCGCGACGCCATCGCACAGCTCGTCGAGAAGCACAGCTTCCTGTTCGACGACGTGCAGGATCCCGCGGCCTTCTACTTTGAGCCGGTCTACTGGGCCTACTACGCCGAGCCGCAGATCACCAACGGCATCGACGCGACCCACTTCGGCCCGAAGCAGCCCTGCACCAGAGGCCACGTCGTGACCTTCCTGTGGCGTGCAGCCGGCTGCCCGGAGCCCGCGAGCGCCGAGACCCCGTTCACAGACCTCAAGGCAGGCGCCTTCTATGAGAAGGCCGTGGCCTGGGCCGTGGAAGAAGGCATCACGAAGGGCACCTCTGCAACGAAGTTCTCGCCGAATGCCACCTGCACGAGAGGTCAGATCGTGACCTTCCTGTGGCGCTTCAAGGGCGAGGCCGCACCTGCAAGCCTCGAGACGCCGTTCACCGACCTCAAGCCGGGCGCCTTCTATGAGACGGCCGTGGCCTGGGCCGTGGAAGAAGGCATCACGAAGGGCACGACTGCGACGACCTTTGCACCGGAAGACACCTGCACGAGAGGCCAGGTTGTGACCTTCCTCTACCGCGCCACCGCAGAATAATACGATTTCTTGATGAAGCGGTTTCTAACATTTTAATCAAATATTCGTATAATACGATGATCCGGAAAAGGGTTGTCGCAAAACGAAAGAATTGCGACAACCCCGATAAAAAGAAGCCGAGGATACTGCTCTTTGCAGCCCTCGGCATTCTTTTATCATACTGTTATGAAATGACGGTATTATACTAGAATATAGCTGAACATGCCAAGCCCACTTGGCTTGGCATCTGCGGCGTTCGCCGCAGGCAATAAAACGATTCAATCGTTTTATTGCAGTTCAGTATTATTCGACGGTTAGAATTTGCAGAAAACCTGTAACCTCAAAAATTTCCATCACGATTTCGCTCACGTGCGTGACCTTCATGGTGCCCTGCCTGCTCATCCGCTTCTGCGCCTGGAGCAGCACTCTGAGGCCGGCAGAGGAAAGGTATTCCAGCGATTCCATGTTCAGGATCAGTTCCTTTACGCCGTCCAGGGAGGCTCCCAGTTCCTGCTCCAGTTGGGGCGCAGTGGTGGTGTCGAGCCTGCCCCCCAAAAAGAGCTCCAGGACATCTCCATCTTGCTTCTTGCTGATTGTCATTGTTGTGATCCTCCTTAAAAGCGCTTTTCGACAGTCATGTCCACCGTGTTGCCGCGAATGCCGATTTTGATTTCGTCGGCGACCTTTTTCAGGATGGACTGTTCATATTCGTCCCATTCCGGGATTTCGATGCTGCGGTTGACCAGGTCGGTGACGGCGCTGTCGGGAATGCTGTAGTCGACATCGGAGACCATAGCCTCCTCAAAGGCGTTCCTCAGCTTGCCCAGGAAGGTCTTCGCCACCTCGTTTTTGCGGGAGCTGGCCGAGGCCAGGAGATTGCTCCGCTTCTCCCGATCCATCACGGTTTTGGTAGAGAGATGCAGGGTAAACGCTTTTGCCTCGCTCTCCAGCCAGAAGGTAGCCTCCATCTCGCCTGTGACGCTGTGGGCCAGGCTCAGCAGCTCTTCGGTACAAAGCCGAAGCTGCAGCGTTTCCTTGTGATTGAGCTCCCGGTACTGCGCTGTCTTTTCTGTTTCCGTCAGCGCATCTGCAAATCCGGTTCCGCAGTTGTCGATCCGAATGATATCCGACTTCATAGTGGTCCTCCTCTTTGTTTGATTATATTGATTTTGTGAATTGATTATATCACAAGAAAGAACACTTTTCTACCTGTAATCACAACAGAATCCGATTTTTTTCCGGGAAAAACGGAAACGGGATCCTTCATGGCTGCGAGCAGGCACGGCAGCGGTCCGCTTCCTTCATCAACAGCTCTCTCCGCCTTCCTCTGTTCCCAGCAGGGCAATATCCGCCGCGTAGGGCTTCATCCCGGCGATGCAGATCTCCGCGACCTCGCTGACGGACATTCCCAGCATTTCGCAGCCCTGCTGGATCAGCGCGCGGTTGCACTTGGCGGCAAATTTCTTGTCCTTGAACTTCTTCATGAAGCTCTTGGTCTCCAGATCGGTGATCCCCTTCGGGCGCATCCGGGCGCAGGCCTGGATGATGCCGGTGAGCTCGTCCACCGTGAAAAGGCTCTTTTCCAGATTGGTCTCCGGCTTGACCTCCGTGCAGATCCCGTAGCCGTGGCTCAGGATCGCCCGGACATCCTCCGCCGGGACGCCGGCTTCCAAAAGCGGCTGCTCGGTGAATTGCAGATGGGCCTCAGGGTGCTGTTCATAGTCATAGTCATGCAGATAGCCCACGGCCATCCAGTGCACCCGGTCCTCACCGAAGTGATCCGCCATGGCGCCCATCGCATACATCACGTTCTTTGCATGGAGGATCAGATGCGCCTCGGTCACCTGAGAATCGTGGAGCTCCTTTGCTCTTTGCAGGGTCAACATCGTGTTCGCGCTCCTTCCTTGCAGCTTCCTGCGATTTTCCCCATTATAGCAGCATAATCACAGCTTTTCAACCGAAAAAGCAGACATTATGCAATTTTTGCATCCGGCTCCAGGATGCCAACAGCCTGAAGCAAGGCTTCGACGGAGGAAACGGGGATGATCTCGATCTTCTCGCGGACCTCCGCCGCCACGTCCTTCAGATCGTAGAGGTTCTCCTGCGGGATGAAGACCCGGGTGATGCCGGCCCGCTGGGCAGCCATCAGCTTCTCCGGCAGGCCGCCGATCGGGGTCACGGCGCCTCGCAGGGCCACCTCGCCGGTCATGGCAATGTGCGGGTCGACAACCTTTCCGGTCAGCAGCGATGCCAGCGCCGTGGTCAGGGTCACACCCGCGGAGGGGCCGTCCTTGGGCACGGCGCCCGCCGGGACGTGGATGTGCAGATCGTGGTCTGCAAGCTGCTCGGCCTCCCGGGGAAGCAAGGCCTTGACCAGGCTCAGCGCGATCCGGGCGGACTCCTTCATCACATCGCCCAGCTGGCCGGTCAGGATCAGCTCCCCCTTGCCGGGCATCAGCATGGTCTCGATGTAGAGGATGTCGCCGCCCACCGGCGTCCAGGCCAGGCCCGTAACCACGCCGGCCTTGGGCTGGGGCAGGATCGTATCGTGCCGGATGGGCCGGGCGTCGAGGGCCTCCCCCACCAGCGCGGGCGTCACGGTGACGACCGCATCCGGCTCCGTGGCCGCCTTCACCGCCAGGCTGCGGCAGAGGGTGTCGATCCGTTTGCGCAGGCCGCGGACGCCGGCCTCCATGGTGTAGTCGGAGATCAGCATCTGCAGGGCCTCGTCTGTAACGTGCATCTGCGCGGCGGCGATGCCCATGGCCTCCATGGACTTGGGCACGAGGTGCGCTCTGGCGATCTGCAGCTTTTCCAGCGGCGTGTAGCCCTGGAACTGGATGACCTCCATCCGGTCGAGCAGGGGCTGCGGAATGGTGTCCAGGGAGTTGGCCGTGCACAGGAAGAGCACGTCGGACAGGTCGTAGGGCACGTTCATGTAGTGGTCGGTGAAGCTGTTGTTCTGCTCGGGGTCGAGCACCTCCAGAAGCGCGCTGGCGGGGCTGCCGTTGTAGGAGGCGGAGAGCTTGTCCACCTCGTCGAGCACCATCACCGGGTTGGAAACGCCGCTCTTGTGGATGCCGTCCATGATGCGGCCGGGCATGGAGCCGATGTAGGTCCGCCGGTGGCCGCGGATGTCGCTCTCGTCGTGCACGCCGCCCAGGCTGACCCGGACGTATTTCCGGCCCAGGGCGCGGGCGATGCTCTTGCCAATGCTGGTCTTGCCGGTACCCGGCGCGCCGACGAAGAGCAGAATGGAGCCGGACTGCTGCTTTTTCAGGTTCATCACGGCGATCTGCTGGATGATCCGCTCCTTGACCTTGGAAAGGCCGTAGTGGTCCTCGTCCAGGATGCGCCGGGCCTCGCCAAGGTCGATGGGCTCGGCCTCGGCCTTTTTCCAGCTGAGCGTCGTCACAAAGTCGAGATAGTCGTAGAGCATGCCGGACTCCACGCTCTCCTTGCCCTCCTGGCGCAGGCGGTTGAGCACCTTTTCGGACTCCTTGCGGGCGGTCTCGTTCATGCCGGACTCCGCGATCCGCTGGGCGAACTTCTGCACGTCGGTGACGTTCTCCGGGTGCATCTCGTCGAGCTCCTTCTGCAGATGCTCCATCTGCCGCTTGATGGCGGCCTCCTTGTAGCGCTGCTGGTACTCCTGCTGCTGGGAGGACTTGGCCTCGTTGGTGATCCGCCCCACCTCCATGAACTCATAGAGGGCCTTTTCGATGCGCTCGGCCCGCCGGGCCCGGCTGTCCTCGGCCAGGATGGCGTAGCGCTCTTCGTTGCTCAGCTCCAGCATCGGGGACATCGAGCAGGCGGCCATCTCCACGCTGTCGATCTGCTCGATGAAGAACTCGGCAGTCTCCGCCCACTCGAAGGCGGCGGAAAATCTGCGCATCTCCTGCTTCAGGCCCTTGAGCTTCTCAGCGGCCTCCGCCGCCGGCAGGTCCTCCGTCTCCGGACGGCGGGACATGGTGAGCCGGATGGTACGATCCGGCTGCACCTGGATGTTTTCCAGGTTGACCCGGTACTGGGTCCGCACCACGGCGTAGCCCTGGCGGTTGAGCTCGGTGATTGCGCCCGCAACGCCGATGGGATAGAAGCCATCCTCCGTCAGCCGGACGGAGGCCTTTTTGTCCCGCGCCACGATGAGCACGATTTTTTCGTCCACGGCCAGGCCCTTGCCGCCGGCGCTCTTCTGCAGCTGATCCATCTGGAAATACAGGGTGGCCTCCGGGGCCACGATCATGTTGTAAACCGGTACGACGATCATGTGAAATCCCTCCATATAATACTGAACTGCAATAAAACGATTGAATCGTTTTATTGCCTGCGGCGAACGCCGCAGATGCCAAGCCATGTGGGCTTGGCATGTTCAGCTATTGTACGTACGAATGCCTCCGCATTTCATGCGGAGCGTCGAACGCTTTCCGTGTTCGACGAATAAAACCATTATAAA
>CADBKF010000075.1 GCA_902795195.1 Oscillospiraceae bacterium | reverse complement strand
AGGACAACTTCAACATCGGCGACGCCGTGCGCTTCTGCTTCAACGGCAACGTCGCGCACGTCTTCTCCAAGGAGACCGACAAGAACCTGGAGTACTGATTCACCGGCACTGCATAGGGGCGGCCAAGGCCGCCCCTATCTTCAACTAGGAAAACATCACTGCGCATTACCGAAATGGAGGGCACCCCCCATGAGAACTACTTTGGCAAGGGCCAGAGCTTTTGAGCAAAAATACTGGCCGCATCTTTCTGCCGACGAGCAGCCGCGCTTTCATGTGACCGGCGGCATCGGCTGGATCAACGATCCCAACGGCTTCTCCCTCTACAAGGGCGAATACCATCTGTTCTATCAATACTACCCCTACGACGTCAAGTGGGGACCCATGCACTGGGGCCATGTCAAGACGACGGATTTCCTTCACTGGGACCGGCTGCCCTGTGCCCTGGCGCCCGACTCGGCATACGACAAGGACGGCTGCTTCTCCGGCAGCGCGATCGAGCTGCCCGACGGGCGACATCTTCTGATGTACACCGGCGTGCGGAACGTCCGCCGCTCCAACGGCCTGGTGGACGGCTATCAGACCCAGTGCATCGCCATCGGCGATGGGGTCGACTATCAAAAATATGAAAATAACCCTGTGCTGGACGCAAAGGATCTGCCGGAGGGCGGCAGCGAGATCGACTTCCGGGACCCCAAGATCTGGTTCGAGGACGGAAAATATTGGGCGGTCGTCGGCAACCGGCCGGCGGACGGCTCGGGCTCGATCCTGCTCTTTGAGAGCGAGGACGCCCTGCACTGGCGCTTCGCCTCGGTCGTGGCCTCCTGCCACAACCAGTTCGGCAAGATGTGGGAATGCCCCGATCTCTTCCCGCTCGACGGCAAGCATGTGCTGCTCACCAGCCCCCAGGATATGAATTCTATGGGTCTGGAGTTCCATCCAGGCAACTCCACCCTGTGCATCGTCGGCGACTACGACAGGGAAAAGCAGCACCTGATGCGCGACAACATCCAGGCCATCGACTACGGCACCGACTTCTACGCCACCCAGACGATCCAGACGCCGGACGGCCGGCGCATCATGATCGCCTGGATGCAGAGCTGGGAGTCGGCCAACTGCAAGGTCAAGGAGCTGCCCTTCTTCGGCCAGATGACGCTGCCAAGAGAGCTGCACATCAGAGACGGCCGGCTGGTCCAGAACCCCGTGCGCGAGCTCGAGCAGTATCGCAGCGTCAAGGTCAGCTATCAGAACGTCATGATCTCGCAGGAGACCAACCTGCAGGGTGTCTCCGGGCGCTTCCTGGATATGACCGTGACGATCCGGCCGGGCAGCAAAAACAACATGTACCGCTACTTCCGCCTGAACGTGGCCAAGGACGGCGAGCGCGTGACCGTCATCCGGCACAAGCCGGAGACCAACACGATCCGTGTCGACCGCTCGCGCTCCGGCTTCCCGCACGACATTGTGAACGTGCGCGATTTCCCGGTCTCGGCCTACGACGAGCTGAAGCTGCGCATCATCCTCGACCGCTACAGCCTGGAGCTGTTCGTCAACGACGGCGAGCAGGCCGCGAGCTTTGTGCTCTACACCCCCGTGAGCGCCGACTCGATCAGCTTCTCCTGCGACGGCGCGGCCATCGTGGACGTGGAAAAGTACGACATTGAGTTGTAAAGGCAGCACCGCACAATTCCCGGCGCACATCTTGCCTGCTGAATATTCCGTCAGATCGTCCAAAAATCCTCGGAAATCCGTCAGGATTCCCTGCGGCTTTTGAACGATCTGACGAAAATTCCGACGATGCAATCTGTACACCGGAATCGTGCGGTGTTGCCTATAAGTCTCTTGCTTCCGCGCTGTTTTCTGATATAATGGACTCGGAACCAAAAAACCGGAAGGAGACATGCATATGAAAAAGGATTTGGGCTTGGTGCAGGCGGTCTATCCGATGCCCGTGCTGATGGTCGCGGCCTATGACGAGAACGAAAAGGTCAACGTGATGAACGTGGCCTGGGGCCAGATCTGCGACGAGGACAAGATCATCCTCTTTATCGGCGAGGGCAAGCGGACCTGGCTGAACATCCAGGCAAGCAAGGCCTTCACCGTGGCGCTGGCCGACGAGGCCCACGTGGACGTGGCCGATTTCTTCGGCATCGCCTCGGGCAACCGCATGACCGACAAGTTCGAGCGCACCGGCTATCACGCGGTCAAAAGCGACAAGGTCCACGCGCCCATCATCGAGGAGTTCCCCGTGGTCATGGAGTGCGAGCTGCTCGAGTTCCTGCACACGGACTATGTCGACGGCATCGTGGGCAAGATCGTGAACGTCAAGGCCGAGGAGGCCGTGCTGGACGAAAAGGGCAAGGTGGACGTGCAGAAGCTGCACGCGCTGATGTTCGACCAGTTCCGCAACGGCTATTACGCCACCGGCGAGAAGGTCGCTCAGGCCTGGAACGCCGGCGCCGGCCTCATGAAGAAATAAGCAAAGCAAAACCGCCGCAGCCGTTATTGGCTGCGGCGGTTTTGTTCTGGTTACCAGAAAATCCAGATGAAGAGGTAGCCCACCAGCACGGCGGTGAGGGTGAAGGGGATGCCGATGCGGGCAAAATCCCGGAATTTGACCTCCCAGCCCTGCTTGCGCAGAAGGCCGGTGGCGGCGATGTTCGCCGAGGCGCCCACGGGCGTCAGATTGCCGCCGAGCGTCGCGCCGCACAGCAGGCCGAAGTAGAGCAGATACGGCTCTGTCCCCATCTGCTGCGTGACCACCGAGAGCACCGGTAGCATCGTCGCCACATAGGGAATGTTGTCGACAAAGGCGGAAATCAGCACCGAGCCCCAGACGATCATCGTGTAGAGCAGGAACATGTTGCCGCCGCCGGTGCGGACGATCCAGTTTGCGAAGTCGTCGATGATGCCGATGTTCGTGATGCCGGCAATCACGCAGAACAGCGCGGTCAGAAGCAGCAGCGTCTCATAGTCCACGCTCCGGATCGCGGCCAGCACGCCCTTGCCGTCCTTCTCCCGCACGAGCTCGAGCACGATCGTGATCAGCGCCAGCGCCATGCAGATCAGGCCGTTGGTCACCTCCGGCTTGTTCGGCAGGAAGGACGCCGCGATCAGCAGCACCACCATCAGCACCAGCGTCACGCTGGGAACAAAGTCGCGCACCTCGGTGCGCATGTCGGAGTGCACCGGCTGCCGGTCCTTGCCGAACAGGAGCATCATGATCGGCACCGTGGCCAGCGCGCCCAGCTCCACGGCGAAGAACATGCCCGGCCGGCCCAACATCCAGAAGAAGTCCATGAAGTCCATCCCGGCGTGCGCCGCCAGCATGATCGAGGTCGTGTCGCCCACCAGCGTCGCCGCGCCCTGCAGGTTCGAGGAGACCGCGATGGAGATGATCATGCCCACGGGGTTGATGTTCAGCTTTTTGCACACGGCAATGCCCACCGGCGCCACCATCAGCACGGTCGCCACGTTGTCGATGAAGGCCGAGACGACGCCCGAGAACAGCGACATCAGGATCGTGACCCACATGACGTTGGGCGCCCGTTGCAGCAGCGCGTCGGCGATGCGGTTGGGCATCTGCGATTCAATGAAATAGTAGACGATCAGCATTGTGCCCGCGATCATCATGAGCGCGTTCCAGTTGATCGCGCCGGGCACCGCGCCAAGGGGCAGCACGCCCAGGACGATGTAAATCAGGGCCACCGCCATGGCCACCCACATCTTGTACTTCGGAAAGCCGATGACGCCGACGTACATGAGTCCGAACAGGACCAGCGCAAGGATTTTCAGGGTTTCTTCCGACATATTGTTTCCTTTCCGGGGCATAAAAAAGCGAGACCTTCGCCGCTGTGCGCAAAGCCTGCGCTGCGGCAAAGGTCTCGCTTCTTTGTTCTGCTGCCGGACCCGCGGGTCGTACTGACGGCGGCAGAAGCGCCGTTTCGGCGCTGGCTACTCCCCAATGCAGGAATCAATATAGCAAAAATCGCCCGAATTGTCAAGCGCCGGGCCGCTTTTTTCTGTTTTGCGCAGCCCGCAGAAAAAACTGTGCCCCGGACCGCGGGGAGGTAAACCGCCGGTCCGGGGCGGAGCGGCGCTGTGTCCTGCTCACCGCCGCCCAGGCAAAACGCTGCATCTGCGCCTGCCGAAAGAAAAGGAAAGAATGTACCACCGGCCCTGGCTTCGAGGCCGGATCACGCTCGCAGTTAGCATCTGCTAACTATCTGTATTATACATGCCGCTTTCGGAAATGTCAAGCCCTTTTTTTGCATATTTTTTCTTTTTTCTTCCGAGGTCTGCCCGGGCGTCGCCGCCTTGCGCGGATTTGCGGCCTGTCTCCGCTCCGCCGCTCACTTCTCCGTCCTGCCGTCCACTTGTGTAGGTTTGTCAATCATACTTTACAGGTTGGAAAAGAACAAAGGACGTCCTTAGGGGAACGCCATTTCAAGGGTCGCATCGGGAAGTTGTTATATAC
>CADBKF010000074.1 GCA_902795195.1 Oscillospiraceae bacterium | reverse complement strand
TGTCCTTTCGGTTTGGTCTGAGCAACTTAACCATACAACAGGTGCTCCCGATTCGCTATTCTTTTTTTCAACTGTTAAGTATCATTGTAACACTTACACAGCCGGGTGTGCGCTTTCCGTAATTATGGTTGATTTCTGCACCATTCTGTCGTATAATTACCGGTACTCATCCATTCGTGTGAAAGGACCCGGACCTGCTCCGAGAACATAGAACCATGAACCAAACGCATCATCTGTTTCATCATCACACCGAGACGACCCGGCGGCTGACCGAGGGCACCCCCTGGAAGGTGCTGCTCTCGTTTGCCGCGCCGATCTTCCTCAGTCAGCTGTTCCAGCAGCTCTACAACACCGCCGACTCCTGGATCGTCGGCAACTTCCTGGGCAAGGAGGCCCTGGCCGCGGTCAACTCCTCGGGCAGCCTCATCTACCTCATGACCAGCTTCTTTGTCGGCGCCACCTGGGGCGCGGGCGTGGTGATCTCCCGGCACTTCGGCGCCGGCGACGAGGAACGGGTCTCCAGGGCCGTGCACACCAACGCGCTGCTCTCCACGATCTGCGGCCTGGCGATGTCGATCTTCGGCTTTATTATGACGCCGCAGATCCTGCGCTGGATGGGCGTGCCCGAGACCGTGATGCCGAACTCCGTGGCCTATCTGCGCTGCTACTTCCTCGGCTCGACGCCGGTGGTGCTCTATAACTCCTTCAAGGGCGTCATGAACGCCGTGGGCGACAGCCGGCGGCCGCTGTACTATTTGATCTTCTCGTCGCTGCTCAATGTGGCGCTGGACCTTTTGTTTGTCGGCGCGCTGCACCTGGGCGTGGCCTGGGCGGCGATCGCCACGGTCCTGTCCCAGACGGCCAGCGCCCTGCTCTGCCTGCGCCAGCTGACCCAGCCCGGCACGATCTACCGCCTGCAGCTCAAAAAGCTGCGGATCGACGGACAGAGCCTCAAGGAGATTCTGAAGATCGGCCTGCCCACCGGCGTGCAAAACTCGGTGATCGGCTTTGCCAATGTGCTGGTGCAGTCGCACATCAACAGCTTCGGCGACCTGGCCATGGCCGCCTGCGGCGCGTACTCGCGCATCGAGGGCTTCGTGTTCCTGCCGATCATGAGCTTCTCGCTGGCGCTGACGAGCTACATCGGCCAGAACCTGGGCGCGAAGGAGTACGACCGGGCCAAGGCCGGCGCCCGCTTCGGCATCCTGGCCTCAATCGCGATGGCGGAGCTCGTGGGCATCGTGTCGTTCTTCTTCGGGAACTACCTGATCGCCTCGTTCATCCGCGACGCGGACCCCGAGGCCGTCTCGCAGATCATCGCGATCGGCGCGCAGCAGTTCCGGGTGGAGGCGCTGTTCTATTTCCTGCTGGCCTTTTCGCACAGCATCGCCGGCATCTGCCGCGGTGCGGGCAAGGCCATGGTGCCGATGCTGATCATGCTGCTGGTCTGGTGCGTGATCCGCATCATCTACATCACGATCGCCATGCGCATCCGCCACGAGATCACGCTGCTCTTTGCGGCCTACCCCCTGACCTGGTTCATCAGCTCGGTCATCTACCTCATCTACTACAAGCGCTCCGACTGGGTGCACGGCTTTGAAACCAGCGAAGCATGAAAAGTGATGGGATTTCAAATCTCCGATTTGAAATCCCATCACTTTTTCTCCTCCGGCATATCCGCCCGCTTCGCCGCATAGACTGCACCAAAGAAATCCGAAGGGGTGGTACAATGAAGCGGATGGGGTGCCTGCTGCTGGCGGCGGCGCTGTGCCTGCTGGCGCTGCCGGGGCGCTGCGCTGCAGCCGGGCCGGAGATCGACGCGCCGTCGGCAATCCTGATCGACGGGGCCACCGGCACCGTGCTCTATGAAAAAAATGCCGATGAGCGCCTGCGCCCGGCCAGCGTGACCAAGGTGATGACGCTGCTGCTGGTGATGGAGGCGCTCGACCAGGGCAGGATCGGCTGGGAGGACATGATCACTGCCTCCGAGGCTGCCAGCGCCAAGGGCGGCAGCCAGGTCTATCTCGAGCCCGGGGAGCAGATGTCCCTGGACGAGATGCTCAAGGCGGTGGTGGTGAGCTCAGCCAACGACTGCGCCACGGCCCTGGCCGAGCACGTGGCCGGCAGCGAGGCCGGTTTTGTGGACTGCATGAACGCCCGGGCCGCGGAGCTCGGCATGACGAACACGCATTTTGTCAACTGCACCGGCCTGGACGACGAGCCGGATGCCGACGAGCATCTGACCACGGCCCGGGACATCGCGATCATGTCGCGCGAGCTGCTCAAGCACCCGCGCATCCGGGACTACACAACGATCTGGATGGACAGCGTGCGCGGCGGCGCGTTCGGGCTGTCGAACACGAACAAGCTGATCCGCTTCTACAACGGCGCAACCGGGCTCAAAACCGGCTACACCTCGGCGGCCGGGCACTGTCTGTCGGCCTCGGCCCTGCGCGACGGGATGGAGCTGATCGCGGTGGTGCTGCACTGCAGCTCGTCGAGCGAGCGCTTCTCCTCGGCCAAGGCGCTGCTCGACTACGGCTTTGCCAACTACGCCGTGGTCGATCCTTCGCCCGAGACCCCGCCGGACCCGGTTCCGGTCGTGCTGGGGACGGCCGAGAGCGTGCAGCCGGTCCCGGACGACACCGCGCCGATCCTGATCGAAAAGGCGCAGCAGAGTACCGTGACGCGGACCGTGGAGCTGGCCGAAGCCGTCGAGGCGCCGGTCATCCCCGGCCAGCAGCTGGGCCTGCTGCGCGTGCAGGTCGGCGGCCAGACCCTCAAGGAGATTCCACTGGTTGCCGCCGAGGGCGTGGAGAAGCTCAGCTTTGGAGACATCTTCCACCGCCTCCTGCGCCGGATCTGCATGGGAGAATAGGCGAAGTGGATAGGGAATAGGGAATAGGGAATAGATAATAGTGAATAGTAAAGGTATTTTTCAAATCTCCGATTTGAAAAAAGAATTTGAATCCGTCGCGCAGCGACACCGAAACTTTCCACTTTCCACTTTCAACTTTCCACTACCCACGAACCACTCAAAAAAGGGGGGCTTTCCTATCACAGACCTTGCACTCTCCCGGGCGGGCTTTGCGCGTCTGGCGGCGTTTCAGCGGGCCAACGGGCTGTTTCCGTCCGGGCGGCTCGACTGGCAGACCGCGGCGGCGCTGCGGCCGTATCTCACAGGCTTCCGCCTGCACCGCATCCGCGCCGGCGACACCTACGCCGGGCTCTCGCAGCAGAGCGGCGCGAGTGTGCGGGCCATCATCACGGCCAACCCCAACCAGGACCCCCGGCAGCTGCAGATCGGCGCGTATCTCACGCTGCCGCTGGGCTTTCCGGTCGTGGCGACCGGCGTACCGTTCACCTACGAGCTGCTCCTGCTCACGGTCGAGGGCCTGCGCGCCCGCTATCCGTTTCTGGGCGGCTACACGCTCACGCGCACCGCGCAGGGGCGGGATGTGCCGCTGCTCTCAGTCGGCCTCGGGCCGAGGCCCGTGCTCTACAACGCCTCGCACCACGCCAACGAGTGGATCACCACGCCGCTGCTGCTCGCCTTTCTCGAGCGCTACTGCGAGGCCGTGTCGGAAAACCGCGAGCTTTTCGGCTATCCGGCGCAGGAGCTCTACCAGCGCACGAGCCTGACGCTGGTGCCGATGGTCAATCCCGACGGGGTGGATCTGGTGACCGGCGGCATCCTGCCCGGCAGCGCGGAATATCTGCGCGCCCAGCGGATCGCGGCGTCGTTTCCCGGCATCCGCTTTCCGGACGGCTGGAAGGCCAACCTCGCCGGCGTGGACCTGAACCTCAACTACCCCGCCGGCTGGGAGGAGGCCCGGCGGATCAAGGCCCGGCAGGGCTACACCCGCCCGGCCCCGCGCGATTATGTGGGCGCCGCGCCGCTCGATCAGCCGGAGACCCTGGCCCTGGCCGAGCTCACGCGGCAGCGCGCGCCGCTGCTGACCCTGAGCTACCACACGCAGGGCGAGGTCATCTACTGGAAGTTCCAGGACCGCCGGCCGCCCCGCGCGCTGGAGATCGGCACGCAGCTGGCCGCGGTGTCCGGCTACGCGCTCGAGGACGTGCCCTACAGCTCGAGCTTTGCCGGCTACAAGGACTGGTTCATCCAGGACTTTGACCGCCCGGGCTACACCGTCGAGGCCGGCCGCGGCGAGAACCCGCTCCCGCTTGAGCAATTCGACGAAATTTTCGAGCGAAATTTGGGCATTTTGACCCTGGGCCTGGCCCTGGCCTGAAAAAACGCCGGAATTGTGCGGTGCTGCCTTAACAAAATGTTTTAGGATTGTTCATAAATTTTTAGCACTCTAGACTTGACAGTGCTAAAAATGGTGATATAATGATAATCGAACAGAGGAACGAAGATCGAATAGATGACCTCCATCCTCCTTGCTCAGGTAACAGAGAAAAATGATTGCAGTATTGAAGGAGGCATGACTTATGTTACCGAGTATTTTTGGAGAGAGTTTGTTTGATGACTGGATGGGCTTCCCGTTCAGAAGCTTTGAATCCGACGTGGATC
>CADBKF010000073.1 GCA_902795195.1 Oscillospiraceae bacterium | reverse complement strand
TAAGCTGGATTTCGCGATCATGACTATGTATCACGAAAAGTTCAAGAGTCTTCCCATCGCCTTTGCTCCTGAGCGGGTAGAGAAGCCTCTGGCTCAGGTCCTCAGTGAGGCGGGGCTGCGGCAGTTCCACTGCTCGGAATCGGAGAAGTTTGCCCACGTGACCTTCTTCTTCAACGGCGGCTATAACCAGCCCTTCCCGGGAGAGACGGATCTGTGCATTCCCTCACCCAAGGGGATTCCCTTCGACCAGAAACCGGAGTTGAGTCTGCCCACCGTAGTCGAAAAAGTGGAGCAGGCCGTGGACGAAGGCTATAACTTTATCGTCACGAACTTTGCCAACGGCGACGTCATTGGCCACACAGCCAATAAGGACGCCAAGCTGGAGGCCGCTGCGGCCATCAGCCGCTATGTAAGTCAGGTTGCCCACTATGCCAGGGACAAGGGCTATGTGGTGGCAGTCACCGCCGACCACGGCAATATTGAGGCACTCTACACCAAGGAGGGCAAGCCCCATGTGGCCCACACCACCAACCTGGTGCCCTTCCTGATCCTGGATCCCAAGGGCAGGGAAGTACAGCTGCGGGATGGCCGTCTGGGCGATGTGGCCCCCACCATCCTCTCGGTGCTGGGGCTGGAGCAGCCGGCGGAGATGACGGGACGGAGCCTCATGGAGACGCCGGACTTTAAAAACGACAGGATGATGCTCATCATCCTGGATGGCTGGGGCTTCGGAACCGGGGACGAGGGCGACGCCATCTATTTAGCCAAGACCCCCGAGTGGGACGAGATGCTGGCTAAATACCCCCACAGCAAGCTGCGCGCTTCCGGCGAGGACGTAGGCCTGAAAGCGGGCAAGGCCGGCAACTCCGAGGCCGGACACAACAACCTTGGTGCTGGCCGGATCGTAGCACAGGATGACGTGCGCATGGATCAGGCCATTCAGGACGGCTCTTTCAAACGCAACCCCGTCTTCCTTCATGCCATAGACGCAGCCAGGGAAGAGGGGACCGCTCTGCACCTGCTGGCCTACTTGACGGAGAAATCCAGCCATGGCTGCATCGACTACCCCCTGATGCTGACGGAGATGGCCGAGGGGGTGGAGCAGGTCTATCTGCACATCATCTTCGACGGGCGCAGCACCGAGCCGGGATCAGCCCCGGCCATGCTCCGGACACTTGACAAGAAGCTGGCCAAAATCGGCAGAGGCGTGATCGTGGACGGCGTTGGACGGGGGGTTGCCTTGGACCGGGACAAGAACTATG
Organism: Oscillospiraceae bacterium; assembly: GCA_902795195.1. Lineage (GTDB taxonomy): Bacteria > Bacillota > Clostridia > Oscillospirales > Oscillospiraceae > JAFRPC01. The sequence continues at coordinate 6,928 of CADBKF010000073.1, read as the reverse complement.
CCAAGGTCAGGCGGGCCTATGATGCCATGACCATTGGCACAGGGACCGAATACCGGGCCTGACACTTCGGCGCAAAGCCGCCGCCCGCTCCGACAGAAGCGGGCGGGAAGCTTTTTTGAGGGGATACAATATGAAACCATATGATTTGATGATCCTGGGCCCAGCCACGAGGGATGTGAACATCGACTATACCGGCGCAGAGGATCGGAGTGCCGGGGGTGCCGTGACCTTCTGCACGCCGGCAGCACGGGCCATGGGAGCCAGCGTCTTCGCGGCGGTGAAGATCGCCCCGGAGGACCGGGACATTCTGGACGTATTCCAGATGCCTGAGGAGGACAAAGCCCTTCTTCCGTCGGCAAAGACAACGCTGATGCGCAATGAGTATTTCACACCGGACCGGGAGCGCCGCAGATCCGGCTGCGCCGCCCAGTCTGACCCCATTTTGCCGGCAGAGCTGCCGGCGATCTCCTGGAAGCTCTGCCATCTGGCGGGACTGCTGTACGGCGATTTCCCTGAGGAGCTGTTGGAGGAGTTGCACAGGCGAGGGCTGCTTTCAGCGGATGCCCAGGGCTTTTTGCGGCACAACGAGGGCGGCCCCATGGCGCTGCATGATTGGCAGGAGAAGCTGCGCTTCCTGCCCTGGATGAACTTTTTCAAAACCGACGCCGCCGAGGCGGAGATGCTCACGGGCCTGCGTGACCGGGAAGCCGCTGCCAGACAGCTGGTGGCCTGGGGCGCCGGAGAGGTCATGGTGTCCCACAACACGGAGATGCTGGTGTGCGACGGGGAACGGGTCTGTACCTGTCCGGTGAAGGCGCGCAATCTCTCCGGGCGAACTGGCCGGGGGGATACTACCTTCGGTGCGTATTTGGCCATGCGGATGACTGGGCACGATATGGAGGAGGCGCTGCTCTACGCAACAGCCTGTGTCTCCCTGAAAATGGAGACTCCCGGTGTGTTTCGGGGCAGCCTTGCCGACGTGAAGGCATATATCCGGGAATTCTATTGAGAGAAAGGAAGAAGCGGAATGGAACGATATTTCTTGCTTGGTTTTTTGGGCTCTGCTCTGGCTTTGGGCTTTGCTGCTCTGCAGAGACGGAGGGTGCTTTCGGTCTCCGAAGGCAATGGGCGCATGCAGAAGATCGCAGCGGCCATCCGGGCTGGCGCGAATGCCTATCTGAAGCATCAGTATACCACGGTGTTTAAGGTTTTTGCCATCGTATTCCTGCTGCTTCTGGTGCTGGCCTTCGCCTCCGGCGGGCAAATGCTCTCCCGGGTGACGCCCTTCGCGTTCCTCACCGGCGGGATCTTCTCCATGCTGGCGGGCTTTATCGGCATGCGTATCGCAACCTCTGCGAACGCACGCACCGCCAACGCTGCCAGTGAAAGCCTGAACAAAGGGCTGAAGGTAGCCTTCTCCTCCGGCAGCGTGATGGGGTTTTCCGTGGTGGGCCTGGGCATGCTGGATGTGACCATGTGGTTTTTCCTGCTGCGCTACGGCCTGGGCTATACCGAGCCGGAGAAGATCGGATCCGTCATGGTCATGAACGGCATGGGCGCCAGCTTCATGGCGCTGTTTGCCCGCGTAGGCGGCGGCATCTATACCAAGGCTGCCGACGTTGGCGCTGACCTGGTCGGCAAGGTGGAGGCGGGGATCCCAGAGGATGACCCGCGCAACCCCGCCACCATTGCGGACAATGTGGGCGACAATGTGGGCGACGTGGCAGGCATGGGCGCTGACCTTTACGAAAGCTACGTGGGTTCGATCCTGGCTACCTTTGCCCTGGGCGGAATCGCTGGCTATGGCTTTCGGGGAATGCTGCTGCCGCTGCTGCTTGCGGTGTGCGGCATACTGTGCTCGATCCTGGGGTCCTTTCTGATCCGAACCAAGGAAAATGCCAGCCAGGAGGCGCTTCTGCGCAGCCTGCGCATCGGCACCTATTCCGCGGCCATTCTGGCGGCCGTACTGGCAGCGCCGCTGACCAAGCTCCTGATCGGCAGCTGGGGCGTGTATATCGCCATCCTCAGCGGCCTGTTGGGGGGCTGCGTGATCGGCTATTTTACCGAGTACTACACCTCGGATACCTACAGGCCCACCCGGGAACTGGCCCAGGAGAGCGAGACCGGCAGCGCGACCATCATCATCGGGGGCCTGTCCCTGGGCATGCGCTCCACTATGGTATCGATCCTGGTGGTGGCGGCAGCGGTACTGCTGAGCTTTTTCGCGGCCGGCGGGGCAAAATCCTTTGACCAGGGGCTCTATGGCATCGGCATCGCAGGCGTGGGTATGCTCTCTACCCTGGGCATTACGCTGGCAACCGACGCCTATGGCCCTGTTGCCGACAACGCCGGGGGCATCGCCCAGATGGCGGAACTGCCTGAAGAAGTGCGGGAGCGCACCGACGCGCTGGACTCCCTGGGGAACACCACTGCCGCCACCGGCAAGGGCTTTGCCATCGGCTCCGCCTCTCTTACCGCGCTGGCGCTGCTGGTGAGCTATGTGGACATAGTGCAGGCCAAAACCGAGGAGGTGCTGGACCTGTCCCTTACCAATCCCCTGATGCTGGTGGGGCTGTTTGTTGGTACGCTGCTGACCTTCCTCTTCTCCTCCCTCACCATGGACGGCGTGGAACGGGCGGCCCAGTCCATTGTTCTGGAGGTTCGCCGCCAATTCAAGGAGATCCAGGGAATCATGGACTATCAGGCGGATCCGGAATACGCCAAGTGTGTTGCGCTGTGCACCAAGGGGGCACTGCATGAGATGATCGCTCCCGCTCTGGTGGCAGTGATCGTGCCCATCGTGACAGGCCTGCTGCTGGGCCCGGTCGGCGTGGTGGGGATGCTGGGCGGCGTCTCCGTATCCGGCTTCGCCATGGCGGTGTTTATGTCCAACGCCGGCGGCGCCTGGGATAACGCCAAAAAGTATATCGAAGCGGGGCACCACGGAGGCAAGGGCAGCGAGCAGCACAGGGCTGCTGTTGTGGGCGACACGGTGGGCGACCCGCTGAAGGACACCGCTGGCCCAAGCCTGAACATTCTGATCAAGCTCTGCTCCACGGTCTCAATCGTGTTTTCCGGCCTGATCCTGGCTTTCAACCTGGTAGGTTTGCTCTGATGCTGGAAACGCTGACTATGGATCGAGAGAAGGGAAGAAGCTGCTGCTCTTGAGCAATACGCTTTGATCGAAAATCCCCCAGGGGACGAGCGAAAGCTCATTCCCTGGGGGATCTATATTTCGTCTACGAGGGCGGCGGAAGCCTGGACTTTGCAGCGTTTGAGATCCAGTAATGAAAAAGCCTCTGAATCATTAGGCGCAAAGCTTTCTGCGTAAGGTCTGCGTAAGCTCGAACTTTTCACATTTAAAAGTTTGCGTTTTCATGAAGAACGGATACTAATTTGCTTGTTTTCTCACTCGAAAGTTACAACTTAGTACATGCCACCCATGTCGGGAGCAGCGGCGGGCATCGGCGGATTCTTCTCCGGAATCTCGGCGACGAGGCTCTCGGTCGTCAGAACCATGGAGGAGACGGATGCGGCGTTCTCGATCGCGCTGCGGCAGACCTTCGTCGGGTCGACGATGCCGAGCTCGATCATATCGCCGTACTTGCCGTTCGCGGCGTCAAAGCCGTAGTTGGCGGAGGGATTGTTGACAACCTCGTTGAGGATCACGGCGCCTTCCAGGCCTGCGTTCGCGGCGATCTGCATGATCGGGGCCTTGAGCGCCTTGGCAATGATGGCCGCACCGGTCTTTTCGTCGCCGGAGAGCTCCTCGGCCAGCTTCTCGGCCGCGCCGGAGGCGATGACGTAGGCGCTGCCGCCGCCGGGGACGATGCCTTCGGCAACTGCGGCGCGTGTGGCGTTGAGCGCGTCCTCAATGCGCAGCTTCTTCTCCTTCATTTCGGTCTCGGTGGCGGCACCGACCTTGATGACGGCCACACCGCCGGAGAGCTTGGCAAGGCGCTCCTGCAGCTTCTCACGGTCGTAATCGGAGGTGGTCGTGGTGATCATCTTCTCGATCTGAGCGGCACGGGCGCGGATCTCGTGGCTGTCGCCGGCACCGTCGACGATGACGGTGTTCTCCTTGCCGACCTTGACCTGATGGGCCTGGCCGAGCATGTTCAGCTGGGCGTCCTTCAGCTCCATGCCGAGATCGCTGCTGATGACCTGACCGCCGGTGAGGATGGCGATATCCTGCAGCATCTCCTTGCGCCTGTCGCCGAAGCCGGGTGCCTTGACGCACACGCAGGTAAAGGTGCCGCGCAGCTTGTTCAGCACGATGGTGGCAAGGGCTTCGCCCTCGACGTCCTCGGCAATGATCAGCAGCTTGCGGCCGGCCTTGACGATCTGCTCAAGCAGAGGCAGAAGATCCTGAATATTGGAGATCTTCTTGTCGGTGATGAGGATCAGCGCGTCGTCGAGAACCGCTTCCATCTTGTCGGTGTCGGTGACCATGTAGGGGCTGAGATAGCCGCGGTCAAACTGCATGCCCTCGACCACGTCGCTGTAGGTCTCGGCGGTCTTGGATTCCTCCAGCGTGATCACGCCGTTCTGGCTGACCTTTTCCATCGCCTCGGAGATCAGAGCGCCGATGTGCTCGTCGCCGGAGGAGATGGTGCCGACACGGGCGATGTCCTTCGAGCCGTTGACCGGCTTGGAGATGGCCTTGATGGCCTCGACGGCGGCAGCGGTGGCCTTGTCGATGCCCTTCTTCATGACCATGGGGTTGGCGCCGGCGGCAAGGTTCTTCAGACCCTCGTTGATCATGCTCTGCGCCAGCAGCGTGGCGGTGGTAGTGCCGTCGCCCGCGACGTCGTTGGTCTTGGTGGAAACTTCCTTGATCAGCTGCGCGCCCATATTTTCAAAAGCGTCCTCAAGCTCGATCTCCTTGGCGATGGTCACACCGTCGTTGGTGATCAGCGGGGTGCCGAACTTCTTGTCCAGCACCACGTTGCGGCCCTTCGGGCCCAGCGTGATCTTCACGGTGTTCGCCAGCTGGTTGACGCCGCTCTCGATCGCTTTTCTTGCTTCTTCGCCGTAAACGATTTTCTTAGCCATGATTCAAGAACCTCCTGTAATTACGCAATGACCGCGAGAATATCGCCCTGACGGACGATGGTGTACTCGACCTCGTCGAGCTTGACCTTCGTGCCGCTGTACTTGCCAACCAGCACCTGATCGCCCGCGGAGACGACCATTTTGACCTCGTTGCCGTCCACGATGCCGCCGGGGCCAACCTCGACGACCTCATAGACCTCGGGTTTCTCCTGCGAGGCGGGGGTGAGGAAAATGCCGGAGGAGGTGCGCTCCTCCGCTGCGTTCTGCTTCAGAACGACTCTGTCGGCCAAGGGTTTGAGTTTCATACCTATATACCTCCAAATACTTTACTTACAAAAATCAACATCGTTAGCACTCAAAATACCGGAGTGCTAACGATGCTTACTATACCACATTTTTTCTTTTTTGCAAGCCCTTGACAGGGAAAAATGCGGAAATTTTTATGAAATTTTTGTGACAAGTTTTGCGCCCGTGCTCACAGTGTGTTGTCCGGCTTGCCGCCGCCGCGCTTGGTGTTGACGGCTTTGGCCGTAATAAAGGGAACAAAGTCCTCTGCCTTTCCGCCGATAAAATCCGTCTTGTCCACCGGCGAGATCACCCGGGTGTCCAGCAGCAGAAAAACATAGCGCTCATCTTCGGCCACCTTACGGATCCGCGTGTAGGGGATCGAGGCAATTTTTCCGTTCGTCAGGTTTTCAACCACGAACTTTTCATCATAAAATTTGGTGATACACCTGGCATCGCGCCCGAAGGCCACGGCGTTTTTGCGGTACTCCACGGCAGCCTGCATGTTCGGCAGAAAATACGCAAAGACACCCAGCACCACTGCGCAGATCAGCGGCGCGGCCAGCCCCGAGGGATAGCCCGCGATTGCCGCGCGGACGCCGTTGACGAGATAGGCGGCGCAGAGTACAAACACGGCCGCGACAAAAATGGGATTGCGGTTGCGGCGGTTCATGGCCAGCAGCGCGTCGCGTGTCAGCGTGCAGCAGTTTTCAAATTTGACTTCCATTCTTCTCCTGCCTCCCTGTCATGCATCAAAAAACGTCATCCCGCGCGGGACGATCAGCCTGACCGCGTCGGGCAGGACCTTCATCTCGGCTTTTTTCGTAAACAGCGCCTCTCCGTCGAGGTTGATGACGTTCTCATCCTCAAATTCGATCGTGATCCAGCTGCCCTTGAGATGGGTGACAAACTTTGTCATCTCGGCCGCGTGGCCGGCGGCGTAACGGCCGATCAGCACGGCAAACTGCGCAAGATTGACCTTGCGCACGATGAACATGTCAAGCTCGCCGTCGTCGGGCCGCGCGTCCAGACTGGGGTTGAAGCCGCCGCCGTAGAAGCGGCCGTTGCACGCGCAGGCAAGCGTAAACGCGCCCCTGACGTCAAAGCCCTCGGCGGTGATATGCATGGGACGGGCAATGCCCTTCCACATCTCGATGGCGGCGGCGGCCACATAGGCCCCCGCCCCGCCCAGGAGGGGAAGGGTGGGGTACTTGTGCGCGTTCGTGCCGATGCGCGCATCGATGCCCACCGAGCAGATGTTCACGCTGTAGCGTCCATTGCACGCGATCGCGTCGATCGGATGCACACTCCCCGCAAGCAGCGCGTCAAGATCACGGAACAGATCCTTCTCCCTGCCGAACATGCGGCAGAAGTCGTTGCCCGTTCCGGTGGGGAAGGGGCACACCGCGACATTCGCCTGTCCGACGGCGCCGGAGGCGCACTCGTTGAAGGTCCCGTCGCCGCCGCAGGCGTATACGCGCAGCTCTTCTCCGCTCTCCGCTTCGGCACGGATCTTTGCCGTCGCGTCCTGCGGCGCTTTGGTCACATAGATCTCCCATTCCTCATCCCTGCGCTGGGCAAAGGCCGA
>CADBKF010000072.1 GCA_902795195.1 Oscillospiraceae bacterium | reverse complement strand
CCGACCCGTCGGGATCGGTTGCGACGAGAACCAGGCTGAAGTCGACCTTTCCGGCGGGGTGCGTGCCGTTCTGGTTCAGGCCGGTCCAGGTGATCGAGACTTCTCCGCCGCTGACGTTCTCCACGGCGTTCTGGTAGTAGAGATTGTCATTCGCGTCGTAGACATACCATTTGAGGACGCTGCAGGGGCTCACGGTCGCCACGGCCAGCACATTGTCCTCGCCGTAGGTCTTGATCGCCGCGGGCTGCACGGCCAGCTCCAGGGTGAAGTTGTCGTCTCCGGCGCGGACGACTCTGCTCGCCGGCTCATTGCTCGCTCCGCCGGCGGACTGGAGCGCGCTCGGGGCCGGGCTGCCCTCATAGCGCCAGAGGAAGGTCACGATCTGGCCGCGGGTACAGGTGTTGTCCGGGCTGAACTTCGTTTCGGAGGTGCCGGTGGTGATGCCGTTCTCCACCGCCCAGCGGACCGGATCGTAGTAGTAAGCCGTGCTCTTGACATCGGTGAAGGGGTTGCTGCCGGACGGTGCGGGTTTGCCGGCGGCGCGCCACAGGAAGGTCACGACCTGGCCGCGGGTGCAGCCCTTGTTGGGGCTGAAGGTGGTGTCGGAGGTGCCGTCCGTGATGCCGTTGAACACAGCCCAGTCGATGGCGTTGTGGGCATAATTGTTCCGTGCCGGCATGTCGGTGAAGATGACCTCGGCGCACAGATCCGCGTTCTTGGTTGCCGTGCAGTACTTGCAGGTATACTTTGCAGAGCCGTGGACCACATTGCCGTCGGCGTCCTCATAGCCCGGGTTGAACACCTGGGAGAGTTTCCAGGTATGGATGCCGGTCGCGGGGATTTCCTCATCGTATTGCTGCGTTTTGCAGATCTTGCAGGTATAGGTCTTCACGCCGGTGTCCACGCAGGTCGGCTTGGTGGTGACCTTGCCGCTGTCGTAGTAGTGGACGTTGTGCTGGGTGTATTTGGTGAAGCCCAGGTCCTTGAGGCGGTAGCCGTCGTCCCACAGCTCGGTCAGCGTAAACTCCAGAATCAGATTCAGCGCCTGCTGCGCCAGCGCCGCAACCTGGGACTTGGCGCTGGTGTCACCTTCATAAGCTGTCAAAGTCAGCGTGTTTGACCCCGTGTAGCTCGACGGCGTGACGCTGTAGTTTGCCTGGATGGTATTATCGCCGATTCTCACGTACAAAAGGTAGGGTGACTTGCCACTGGAGGGCAGGAACATGCAGACATAAAAATCCTCCGACATGAGGAACAATTCCTCCTGCTTCATGGATTTGTCCCAAAAAATACCGTAAATCAGCTCGTCGGAGATATAATAGCCGTAGTAATAATCCTCACCCTCCTTGGTGCCTGTTTTTGCGAGGTTCATGAGATAGGTATAGATGGTTGCGGGGGTCGCCGCGGCGATTGGCATGACCAGCAGGCTTGCCAGCATCACCAGGGCCAGGAAAAACGCGAGTGCTCTTTTTTTCATGGGGTTGCCTCCTTCTTTTCGTTGCGTGGTGTCGCTATGATATAGAGTCAATCAAATCAAAAAAGGTTTCAATTTTTTGAAAAAAATTGAAAAACTTTTTTGGGCTGAGAAAACACCGCACAAATCTGATATACAGATTGTGCGGTGCAGGCTCACCGGGCGCAGAGGTGCTCCTCGGTCATTTTGAGCTGCTCGGGCGTGTTGACGCCGATAATCTGCTCGTTGAGCTCGGCGGTATAGACCGCCACGCGCTGGCCGTGATCGCGCAGGATCGCCGGCACGTCCGTGAGGTAGTATTCCTTCTGTGCGTTGTTGTTTTTGAGCTCGTCCAGGCTCTCCAGCAGGGCCTTGCAGTCGAAGGCATAAATGCCCACGTTGAGCTCGCGGATCGCCTTCTGCTCGGGCGTGCAGTCCCGGTCCTCGACGATGCGCAGAAAATCGCCGTTTTCGTCGCGCAGAACTCTGCCGTAGGGCAGATATTCCTCGCAGGTGCCCGAGAGCATCGTGCAGCACGCGCCGGTCTCGGCGTGGAAGCGCAGCAGGCCCTCATAGACCTCGCGCCGCAGCAGCGGCATGTCGCCGTAGCAGACAAGCACGGTGCCGTCAAAGTCCTTCAGGTGCTCGCGCGCGCACATGACCGCGTGGCCGGTGCCCAGCTGCGGGTCCTGCACGGCCTGGGGATAGCCCGGAAAGGCCGCAAAGACCGCCTCGCGCATGTAGCCGCCCACGAGGATCGTGTCCTCCTGCGGGATGAATTCCAGTGCCTTCAAAACATAGTGCAGCAGCGGTTTTCCGCAGGCCTGGCGCAGCACCTTGGGCATATGGTTGGTTTCCGACATCATTCTGGTGCCCTTGCCGGCCGCCAGAACAACTGCTTTGATTGACATGTTGGTTTCTCCTTTGCCCGCGGATGCGGGTTTATTTCTCACTTCTTCAATATAACCCTTTTCCGCTAAAAAAGCAAGCGCTTTCAGAAATATCGGTCCAGAAAGGCCGAAATCTCGCGCTCGTAGCGGGGCCGGTCGATCATGTAGCTGACGCCGTGGCGGGCGCCGGGGACCGTGAGCAGCTGCTTTTCCGCCCGGCAGGCCCTGAAGCTGCGCCGGGTCATCTCGCAGGGGACGAAGTCGTCGTCCTCGCCGTGGGCGAAAAAGGTGGGGATGCGGTTGCGCCGCTGGGCAGCCAGGGTGGAGCACTCCTTCACGCCGAAGCCGGCAAACAGCCTGCACAGCAGCGACACCTGCGGCAGCAGCAGCGGCCAGGGCAGATGCGCCCGCTGCAGCACGTGTTTGCCGATCTCATAGGCCGAGGTGAAGCCGCAGTCGGAGACCGCCGCTTTGACGTTCTTCGGCAGCTCCAGGCCGCAGGCAAGCTGCACGGTGGTCGCGCCCATGGACAGGCCGCCAATCAGGATCGGCGTCTCAGGGCCGAGCCTTTGGTTGACATAATCGATCCAGCTCAGCACGTCGTACCGCTCCCGGACGCCGTAGGTCATATAGCGGCCCTCGCTCTCGCCCTGGGCGCGCTGGTCCACGGCCAGCAGCGAGAAGCCCAGCTCGTAGTAGAAGCGCATCGAGCAGGAGAAGTCCAGATTCCAGCGGCTGCGGTAGCCGTGAAACAGGATCGCCGTGCCCCGGGGCTTCGGGTGTTCGATGAAGCGGCCCACGAGCCGCAGCCCGTCGTAGCTCTGCACGCTGACCGGCTCGGGCTGCATGGACTCGGCCCAAGCCTGGCCCTCCAGGATCGGCACGGCGTATTCGCCGTGCGAGCCGTGCTCGACGTTCTCCTTGGATGCCGGGTCGTAGTTTTTCCGGCGCACGCAGAACACGACAAACATCGCATAGCCCGTGCCGAGCCAGAGAAGCAGCAGCACGGCCAGCGCCAGCATCACCCACTTCATTTCAGGCCGCCTTCTTCGCGCCGACCTTCTGCCAGAACGGGAAGGTCTTGGGCCAGATGCAGCCGGCCATGATGACCATCAGGAAATAGCGGGGCATGCTCCAGAAGCTCTGGCCCGGGAAGAGCTTGCCGAACAGCAGGCTCAGACCCAGGCGGATCGCGATGACGCAGGCAAGGCCCAGAACGAGCTTGCAGACCTGGCCCAAAAACGGCGCCTTTTCGTCAAAATGCTGCACCCTGGAATCGTAGATGTAGGTCACAAGCAGGCCCAGCAGCGCGCCGGTCAGCGTCCAGCCATTCTTGACGCCCTCGCCGTAGTTGGCCAGATCCTCGGCCCCGGCAAAGTCCGCCGGGGACAGATGAAGGTTTACATAATATAGGTAGGCCCCGCAGCTGACCAGCATCAGGGCAAAGAGCACGTACATCCCTCCGGGGTGCTCGTCGGACTTGAGGACGAAGGGATAGAACAGCACCAGCAGCACCAGTGCGCAGCCGAAGGCCACGCCCACGTCCAGCGGCGTGTGCACGCCCACGTACATCCTCGAAAACGGCACCAGGATTGCCATGGCGATGCAGACGATCCTTGCCCAGGTCTTTTTCGTGCAGATCGCCAGGCCGCCGAAGGTGCCGACGGCGTTCTGCGTGTGGCCTGAGGGGAAGGAATAGCCGCCGGCATCCGCGCGGGCGGATTCAACGATCGTGAAATTGGGGTCGAGTACCCAGGGCCGCGGGACGCGGTAGACGAGCTTCAAAAACTGATTGAGGATCGTGCCAAAGAAACCCACCGTAAGCACGTAGTAGCCCCATTTTTTGTTGATGCACCAGAACACGGTGATGGCCAGCACCATAAAGACCATTTCGCCGCCGAAGAGGGTGATCTTGTCGAAAATAAAGTCCCCCACCGGCGTCCGCAGGCCCTCCAGCCAACGCAAAAATTCCATCTGATTGCCTCCTTGCATTCAAATAAGCACCTTCATTATACACCCCGCACCGAAAAAACGCAAGCCATCGGCGGAGGTTTCCGAAACGCTTTCTGTGGAGGTTTCCGAAGCGCTTTCCGTCGGCGGCACGCAGCAGGGTGTCAGGAAAAGCTATCGTTAAGGTATCACGACGTATCCTTTGTAGGCAGTCGGATGAAGACCGATGGAGCAGCGCACCACGCTCGGGCCAAAGCCAGCGCAGGCGCGGGGATAGAACCTCGCATCCGCGATGCCCACATCGGCCATAAGCCATCGTTGCGTATCGCACCTTTATGGCCGATGTGGGCATCGGCCACTACGGAATGTCTCATGCTGCACTGCACGCGAAAGGACGGCAATCTGCCAACCGCATGCCTTCCTGCAAGGGGAACGGATTGCCACACCGCTTTTTGCGAAGGCAAAAATGCAGACGCGGTCACTGGTTCGCAATGACAGGTTTGGGGGCTTTCTGCGCTTTATTCAACTGCGTTGCACAAGATGACGCTTTTGGCGCTCCGAAAAAACACAAGCCATCGACGGAGGTTTCCGTCGATGGCCTGCGTTTTTCGTATTTCTAATCGATTGTTTACGGCTTGAGCTCGAGGTAGAGCGCGCGGTACTGCTTGGCCGAGTTCTCCCAGGAGACGTCCTTGGCCATGTCGCGCAGGACCACGTTGTCCCAGCGCTCGCGCTCGGTGAAGTACACGGTCTTGGCGCGGTTGATGGCGTCGAGCAGCAGGCCGGCCTCGTAGCGGTCAAAGGTGAAGCCGTTGCCCTCGCCGGTGAAGTGGTTGTAGGGCGCCACGGTGTCCTTCAGGCCGCCGGTCTCGCGCACGATGGGCACGGTGCCGTAGCGCATGGCGATCAGCTGCGTCAGGCCGCAGGGCTCGAAGCGGGAGGGCACCAGCAGCGCGTCGGCGCCGGCATAGATGTGGTGGGCTCTGGCCTCGTCGTACATGATGTTGGAGCAGACCTGACCCTTGTAGGTCTCCTCGAACCAGCGGAACGAGTTCTCGTAGTAGGGATCGCCCGTGCCCAGGATCACGACCTGGGTGTTGCCATCGATCAGAGACGGCAGGATCGCGTTGACCAGATCCAGACCCTTCTGGTCGGTCAGGCGGGAGATGAGGCCCAGGACCATCTTGTTCTCGTCCACCTCGAGGCCCAGCTCCTGCTGCAGCGCCTTCTTGTTCTCCTTCTTCTGCGCGATGGCGTCGGCCGCGTCGTAGGGGAAGGCCAGCAGCGTGTCGGTCTTGCTGTTCCAGAGTTCGGTGTCGATGCCGTTGACGATGCCGCGCAGCTTGTAGTTGTGGTGGCGCAGATGGCTGTCGAGGTTCTCGCCGTATTCACTGGTCTGGATCTCGGCGGCATAGGTGTTGGAGACGGTGGTGATGCGGTCAGCATAGGCCATGCCGCCCTTGAGCATGTTGGCGTCCTGATACCCCTGCTTGAACACGTCGATGTTGAACAGGCCCTCGTTCAGGCCGGACCAGTAGCGGATCGTGGGGATGTTGTAGATGCCCTGGAAGCGCAGGTTGTGGATCGTCAGCACGGAGGCCGCGTTGGCCACCGGGGTGCCGGCAAACTGCGTGCGCAGATACACCGGAACCAGCGCTGCCTGCCAGTCGTGGCAGTGGATGATGTCGGGCACCCAGTCCATGAAGTTCAGGGCAGCAAGCGCCGCCTTGGAGAAGTAGCAGAAGCGCGGAATGTCGTCGATCAGGTTGACGTAGGGGTTGCCGGCGCTGAAGAACTCCTCGTTGTCGATGAAGTCATAGACCACGCCGTCCCAGACGTATTCCATGATGCCCACGTAGTACAGACGGCCGTCTGCGCACAGGTCCATCGAGAACGAGCCGCGGTAGACCATCTTCTCCTGCAGGCTCTGCGGGATGCAGCGGTAGCGGGGCAGGATGACCTTGACGTCGCAGTTCATCTTCGTCAGCGCGCGGGGCAGGGCGTACATCACGTCGCCCAGACCGCCGGTCTTGACAAAGGGATAGCACTCCGAGCCGATGAAGGCCACGCTGCGGCGCGGCTGGGGCAGCTCCACGGCAGGAGCTTCTTCGACGATGGGGGCTTCCTCAACAACGGGGGCTTCCTCGACGACGGGGGTTTCCTCGACAACGGGGGCTTCCTCGACGACGGGGGTTTCCTCGACGACGGGGGTTTTCTCGACAACGGGAGCTTCCTCGACGACGGGAGCGGTCTCGGCAACGGGAGCGGCCTCGGCAACGGGAGCGGCCTCGGTCTTGGTGCTGCGCTTGCGGGCGGGCTTCTTCTCGGTGCTCTCTGCCACCTTCGCAGCGGTCTTTCTGGCCGTCTTCTTGACGGTTTCGGCAGCCTCGTCGGCCTTGGCAGCGGCCTTCTCGGCGGTCTTCTTTGCGGTCTTCTTCACGGTTTCGGCAGCCTCGTCGGCCTTGGCAGCCACCTTGCGGGTGGTCTTCTTGGCGGCAGCGGCGACCTCGTCGGCCTTCTCGGCAGCCTTTTTGGTGGTTTTCTTCGCGGTTTCCTTGACCTCCGCGATCACTTCATTGATTGTATCTTCTGTTTTGACAGTCTTTTTTGTTGCCATAACATAATCCTCCTTTGTTGGAACAGGCAGCGCGGCGGGAAGCTCCCGCTCCCCTGCCCTTTTGCTCGGGCAGGCCGCTGTATTTGCCGGAAAACGTTGGATTTTCCTGCGTTTTCCATGCTTTCGGCCCTATTATATCCGCTTTTTTCAAAATGTCAAGCCCCCGCCGGTTTTCCTGCCGGTTCGGAATGTAAGTGTTACAATGATACTTAACAGTTGAAAAAAAGAATAGCGAATCGGGAGCACCTGTTGTATGGTTAAGTTGCTCAGACCAAACCGAAAGGACAG
>CADBKF010000071.1 GCA_902795195.1 Oscillospiraceae bacterium | reverse complement strand
TGTACGTACGAATGCCTCCGCATTTCATGCGGAGCGTCGAACGCTTTCCGCGTTCGACGAATAAAACCATTATAAATGGTTTTATTGCATTCTAGTATAGAACAGCGCGGCAATGCTTTGACATTGCCGCGCTGCTTTTTTGCGCGTTTTTATCCTGCGGGGGGCGGGGTGAAGCCGTCGTCGGTCCAGGGATCGACCGGATCGACTGCGGAGCCGCCGTCGTCGGGCTGGACATAGCCGCTGTCGCCGCCGATGCCGGAATCACCGCTGCCGCCCTGGTCGGGCTGCTGCATCGGCCATTCGACCGGCTGCCCGGGATCGGGCTCGGGCACCCAGTTCTGCGGATAGACCGCAACCTCGCGGTCGCGCTTGTGGTAGGTGCTGTAGGCGACCTTTTCCACCGAGATCTCGGCGCCGGTGGCCTTGTCGATCTTGTGCATATAGGTGACCACGCGGTAGCCGGTGTAGGCCGTGGTGATGACGGTGCCGGGCGCCACGTCGAGCGTCTCCACCTGCTTTTCCTCCCAGGGGATCGTCTCGAGGATGTCGTAGGTCATGTTGACCTTGTAGTCCTTTTCATCGGTGCCGACCAGCTGGATGTTCACATAGCCGCCGTAGACCGATGCGTCGATGCGCAGGGGGTAGTCGGTGTTGTTCTGGAACTTGAAGTCCAGGCTGCCGTAGTAGATCGCCGCGTCCATGCCCATGGGGACGTAGGTGACCGCGTACATGTGCTCGGTGCGGTCGATGATCTGCAGGTCCGCCAGAAGGCAGGCATAGTAGATGGACGACGCCACCTGGCACACGCCGCCGCCGATCTCCTCGGCGCTCGCGCCGCCGGAGACGTAGGCCGTGGCGGGCAGATAGCCCTTCGCTTCGGTCCGCACGCCCACGGTGTTGTTGAAGGAAAAGACCTCGCCGGGCTGCACGATGGTGCCGTTGACCGCCGCCGCGGAGAGCTCAAGGTTGCGCGTGCGGTTCCAGTAGGCGGTGTGCGGCGTGGAGACGGAGGCCAGCACGTCGGAGAACAGGGAGTCCTTGAGATCCTGGGCGGTGATCGCCGGGGCGATCTCTTTGAGCTCGACCTCTACCACCTCGCCGGCCTTGGCATCGGCCAGCTTTTGCTCGAGCTCCTCGCGCGAGAAGCCGAAGCCGGGCGTTTCGTCCTCGATTTCGTGGGTGGACTTGTTGTAGACCGCGTCCACGGGCTCCTTGCAGAACTGCTCCTCCAGCTTGTCTAGGTCCACCGGATCGGGCTGCTTGAGCGTGTAGTCCCAGGTCTTGGTGAACTCGCCCTGGCTGTAGGCCTCGAGCACGGCGTTGTAGACGGCCTCCTCCTGCAGATCGGCGGCCGGCGTGCCCATGGTGATGCGCAGCAGCTGCACATCCTCGGTGGCGGTTTCGGTCGTGCCGTCCTCGTTGGTGCGCTCGACCTCGCGGCGGTCGTTTGCGGTGTTGACCTTGGTCTGCACCACGTCCTGGCCGGCGTGGATGGAGTCGGCAGCCTCGCGGATCCGGGCGCGAACGGCCGCGCTGTCCACGCTCAGAAACTCGGTGGGATCGACCGTGTAGGCCTGGCCCTCGGCCAGCTCGATCGAGCGGCCGGCGCGGTAGGCGGCCTCATAGGCCTTCTCTGCGTCGTACTGCGCCGCCGGGAACACGAGCTCGATCGGCGCGTTTTCCGGCTGGGCCTCGCCCTCGGTTTTCTCCGAGATCGTCAGATGCAGCTCCTTGTTGTATTGGGCGCCGGCGGCCTGCAGGGCCTCGAGCGCGGCTTCCTTTTCCATGCCGCTCAGGTCCACGCCCGCGGCGGACACGCCCTGGGCGATCAGCCCGTCGTCACGCAAGACGTCGAACAGATGCAGGATGCCGGCGTTGTTGAGCAGCAGCACCGCGCCGCCGATCACGATCAGCGCGCCCAGCGCAGCCACCACCGTGGGCCAGATCTTGGTCTTTCGGCGGCGCTTGGTCTGTTTTTTTACAGCGCCGGTGCTGCTGCGGCTGGACGCCGCGCGGGTGCCGGTGCTTTCAAATTTACCTTTTGCCATAGTTTTCCCCCAGGCGGAAACCGTTTTCCGCCATGTTGCCTCATGATAGTCTATGTATTATACCCACATTCACTCGGAAATTCAATGACAATTCGTTACACATTTCGATTTTTTCCGATTTTTTTGTGGAAATTGTGAAGATTATGCTTCCGGCGATCGCCCCGTAGTGGCCGATGCCCACATCGGCCATAAAGGTTTGAAGCGCAGCATTGTGCGATGAATGAACAATCCCGGAATGTCGATAGCCTGCGCCGTCGGATGGCCGATGTGGGCATCGGCCACTACGGGCGGCAGCGCACCTGTTATGATGCTTCCTCTGCCGGCAGCAGCTGCAGGAACTGGCGCACCAGCTCCCGGGCGGCCTTCAAGGGATCGGCGCCGGCAGCCAGGTGCAGGCGCAGCGTGGGCTTCTCGGTCTTGGGGGCGAGGAAGAGGTTGCCCCGGTAGGCCGGCAGCTGGAAGAGCGCCGAGACCGGCTCGAGCTTGAGGCTCGCCATCGTGAAGTAGATGTCCTGCCCCTTCTGGGTCATGTCGGTGACGCCGCACTTGACCGCCTGCGCGCGCAGCAGCGCCACGGAGATGAGGTTCTGCACGCCCTTCGGCGGGTCGCCGAAGCGGTCGACGATCTCATCTAAGAGCTCGTCGGCGTCGGCCTCGCTGCGGATGGCCGCCATGCGGCGATAGAGGTCCATGCGCTGCTCGCCGTTTTCGACGTAGCGCTGGTCGATGTTGGCGGTGACGGACAGGTCCGCGGTGCACTCGACCTCGTTTTTGGGCGGCAGGCCCTGCTCCTCGAGCACGGCCTCCTCCAGAAGCTTCAGGTACATGTCGTAGCCCACGGAAATCAGGTGGCCCGACTGCTCGGCGCCCAGCAGGTTGCCGGCGCCGCGGATCTCCAGATCGCGCATGGCGATCTTGAAGCCGGAGCCGAACTCGGCGTACTCCCGAATGGCGTTGAGCCGCTTTTCGGCCACCTCCGAGAGCACCTTGCCCCGCCGGAAGGTCAGATAGGCGAAGGCGTGGCGGCTTGATCGGCCCACGCGGCCGCGGATCTGGTGCAGCTGCGCCAGACCCAGGCGGTCGGCGTCCTCGATGATGAGCGTGTTGACGTTCGGGATGTCGATGCCGGTTTCGATGATCGTGGTGCAGACGAGGATGTCGATTTCCCCGTCGGCCATGCGCTGCATGACCTCGCCCAGGGCCTCCTCGCCCATCTTGCCGTGGGCTACGGCGATCTCGGCCTCGGGGAAGCGGGCCTTGAGCCGCGAGGCGCACTGCGCAATGGACTCCACCCGGTTGTGGAGGTAATAGACCTGCCCCAGCCGGGCCAGCTCCCGCCGGATCGCCTCGCCGAGCACCGCGTCGCTGTGCTCGAGCACGAAGGTCTGCACCGGATAGCGGTCCTGGGGCGGCTCCTCGATCGTGGACATGTCCCGGATGCCGGAGAGCGCCATGTTGAGCGTTCTGGGGATCGGGGTCGCCGATAAGGTTAAGACGTCCACGCCGCGGGAAAGTTCCTTCAGCCGCTCCTTGTGGGACACGCCGAAGCGCTGCTCCTCGTCCACGATGAGCAGGCCCAGGTCCTTGAACTGGATGGATTTTTGCAGCAGCTTGTGGGTGCCGATCACCAGGTCGCACACGCCCTGCTGCAGATCGTGCAGGGTCTGGTTTTGCTGCTTGGCCGTGCGGAAGCGCGAGAGCACCTCGATGTTCACGGGGAAGCCCGAAAAGCGCTTGCTGGCCGTGAGGTAGTGCTGCTGGGCCAGCACTGTGGTCGGCACCAGGATCGCCACCTGCTTGCCGTCGAGCATGGCCTTCATGGCCGCGCGCAGGGCGACCTCGGTCTTGCCGAAGCCCACGTCGCCGCACAGCAGCCGGTCCATCGGCACGGGGCGCTCCATGTCGCCCTTGATCTCGGCGACGCAGCGCAGCTGATCGTCGGTCTCGACGTACTGGAAGCTGTCCTCAAACTCCGCCTGCCAGGGGGTGTCGGCGGAGAAGGCATAGCCCATGCGCCGCTTGCGCTCGGCATAGAGCTTGATGAGGCCCTCGGCCAGGTCCTTGACCGCGGCCTTGGCGCGGGTCTTGGTCTTCTGCCACTGGTCGCCGCCCAGACGGTTGAGCTTGACCGGCGAGTCCTCGCCGGAGCCGATGTATTTGGAGATGAGGTCGAGCTGCGTGGCCGGCACATAGAGCACGTCGGTGCCCTGGTAGGCAATCTTCACGTAGTCCTTGACCACGCCGTCGAGCTTCATCTGCTCCATGCAGATGTATTTGCCGATGCCGTGGAACTCGTGCACCACGAGATCGCCCGGCGTGAGGTCGGTGAAGGAGCGCAGCTTCTGGCGGCTGGTGTCCTTTTTCCGCTGGCGGACCTTGCGCTTGGGCTGGGTGAGCAGCTGGCCCTCGGTCAGAATGGCCAGCTTGGCCTCGGGATACTCCATGCCGGCGGGCAGACTGCCGTCGGTGAGGTAGATCTCGCCCGGCTTCGGCAGGCCCGGGGCCGGGAAGGCCATCTGCACGGGGATGTCCTTGTCTTTGAGGAAGGTCTGCAAAATCTCGCCGCGCCGCCGGTTGCCGCAGAGCACCAGGGTGCGGTATTCGTGCTTTTGATAAAAGGCCAGGTCGGTGGCTGCGATGTCCAGGTTGCCGCCGTAGCCCGGCAGCTGCTTGGCCGTGAAGCTCGTGAGCGCCGCCGGCTTGAGCGGCTCGGGGTAGGCGGAATCCAGGAATGAGTTGAGAAACAGCGCCGCGTGGCCCTGCAGGCGCGCGCAGGCCGCGTCGTAGTCCATTGTGAAGTCGCAGAGCTCGCCGGCCAGCAGCCCGTCCTGCAGCAGGCTGTCGAGCTGCAGGCCCATGTCCTCGGTGAAGCCCTCGGCGGCGCGGCGGAGGTTGCCGTG
>CADBKF010000070.1 GCA_902795195.1 Oscillospiraceae bacterium | reverse complement strand
TGGCCTACCGCGCCGACCTGCTGGAAAAGCTCGGCCTGGATGTTCCCACCACCATCGATGAGTGGCACGACGCCCTCGTCGCCGCCAAGGAAGCCGGGATCCCCTATCCCTTCGTGCTGGACAACGACGGCGGTTCCGCCCTTGCCTGCTCCTGGGGCGTCGGCACCCAGAATCTCTATGAATATCTGCAGGTCGAGAACGACAAGGTCGTCTGCGGCCCCGCAAAGGACTCCTGGAAGGGCTATCTGGACACCATGAAGCAGTGGTACTCCGAAGGCCTCATCAACCCCAACTTCACCACCTTCCACTTCTATCTGGATACCCCCGCCTCCGTCCAGAACAACGAGACCCTGCTCTACAGCATGGTCCTGTCGGCCTTCACCGGCAACAACTACGCAAGCTTCCACATGATCGACAATCCCGACGCCTTCCTGCAGCCCATCGTTGCTCCGGCTCTGAACCCCGGCGATGAGCCCATGCAGTACGGTGACCGCAAGATCGGCAAGGAAGGCGTCTTCATCAGCGCCACCTGCGAGAATCCCGAGCTTGCCGCCAAGTGGCTGGACTTCCAGTATTCCCAGCAGGGCGAATACCTCAACTGGTACGGCATTGAGGATGTTACCTACGTGCTCGACGAGAACGGCGAGCCCCAGTTCACCGACTTTGTCCTGAACAACGCCGAAGGCATGCCCCCCAAGGACTTCCTTCAGAGATATGCGCTGAACGAGGGCGAAGCCTTCCTCGGCAAGCATGACATCTCCGCCAGCTGGAAGATCTCCGCCGCTCAGACCGAAGGCCCCAACTATCAGCTCGAAGCCGTCAACATCTGGTCCTCTCCGGAAAAGAACGTCTACCTGACCAACAGCCTGACCCTGACCCCGGAGGAGAGCGCGATCAACTCCAAGTTCACCGACGTTCAGACCATGATCGACGAGTACACCATCGGTTACATCACCGGGCAGGATGTCAAGCCCTTTGAGGAATACGTGCAGGATCTGTACGCATACGGCCTGCAGGATGTCCTCGACGTCTATCAGGCAGCCTACGATCGTTACCTGGCAAGATAAATAGTCCCAACAAAAGCCGGGCGTTCTCAGCGCCCGGCTTTTTCCATGAAACGGAATCTCTTCTCAAAAAGACCTTTCAATCGTAGGCTTAATGTGATACAATCAGGAAAGGAATCTCACATGGACCAGACGAATATTTTCCCGCCGCTTTCCGAACGTGAACGCAGAGGGGCGGCCATCTCCAAAAAAGCCGCTGTGGACGGCATGGTGCTGCTCACGAACCGCAATCACACCCTGCCGCTCATGCCGGGGCCTGTATGTCTCTTCGGCGTCGGCGCCGTGCGGACGGTCCGCGGCGGCACCGGCTCCGGCGATCCCTTCAACGGCGGTCTCACCGGCGGAGGCGACGCCAATATCGACCTCTCGCCCCGCTACCACATCCAGCTTCTGCCCGCCATGCAGCGCGCGGGATTTTCCGTGCGCAATGAGGCGCAGCTGCTTGCCCTCGGCGAACGCTATGATGAGGGTCTGAAACAGATGACCGAGCGCGTGATGGCAACCTTCCGTTTTCCGGAGGAGCCGCTGAACCCAGAGGCGCTGGAGGCCTGGGCCAAGGAGACGGATACGGCGATCTTCGTGCTCTCCCGCAATTCCGGCGAGGGCAATGACCGCAAGGTGGAGGACGATTATCAGCTCACGGCCGTGGAAAAAGAAAATCTCTCCCTGCTCCGCCAGCGGTTCGGGAAGCTGGTGCTGCTGCTGAACGTGGGCGGCCCGGTCTCGGTGGCGGATCTGCGGCAGGCAGACGCCGATGCGATCCTGCTGATCGGCCAGGCCGGGCAGGAGTGCGGTGCGGCAGCCGCGGAGGTGCTGACCGGAAAAACCAGTCCCTCCGGCAAGCTGACCATGACCTGGGCTGAGCACTATGCCGATTACCCCAGCGCACCAACCTATCTG
The DNA here is from genome assembly GCA_902795195.1 of Oscillospiraceae bacterium. Taxonomy (GTDB): domain Bacteria; phylum Bacillota; class Clostridia; order Oscillospirales; family Oscillospiraceae; genus JAFRPC01. The sequence continues at coordinate 3,036 of CADBKF010000070.1, read as the reverse complement.
CACGACCGGGATACCTCCCTCTACAACGAGGGCATCTACGTTGGCTACCGCTATTTCCCGACCTTCGGGAAGAAGCCCGGCTTCGCCTTCGGCTACGGCCTGAGCTACACGGACTTTGCGATCCGGTGTACGCGCACTGCCGTGCAGGACAACGTGCTCCTGGTCGGGGCGGAGGTCACAAACATCGGCCGCGTGCCCGGCCGCGAGGTGGTGCAGCTCTATGTCAGCGCACCGTCCACCGAGCTGGACATGCCCTTTATGGAGCTCAAAGGCTTTGAAAAGACCCGGCTTCTCAGGCCCGGTGAAAGCGAAGTGTTGACAATCCGCGTGCCGATCTGTGATCTCGCCTCCTTCAGCGAAGCGGAATCCGCCTATATCCTCTCCCGGGGCTGCTACATCGTCCGCATCGGCAATTCTTCCGACGCGCTCACAGCCGTTGCCGCTCTGCGCATCGACGAGACCGTGAAAACGGTGCAGGTCAACCACGTCATGCCGCTCAGGCAGGCGCTGCAGGAGCTTCGGGGCCTTCGGGGCGAGGACCATGCCGCGGAGGCGGCATCCCTGCCGATCCTCATACCGGACCGGGAGATTCTCACAGAGGACCGCCGCTCCGCCTATGCAGACGGGCGGGTCACGACCTACACCCCGGACCGCAGCTATACGGCAAAGCTTCCGTATGAGGATGTCGTGTACACCGAGCCCGGCAGCTGGCGCTATGCAGATCTGCGCGAGGGTCGCGTATCGGCCGAGGAATTCGTCTCCCAGCTCAGCGATGAGGCGCTTTCGACCTTTGTCTGCGGCTCCGGCTGGGGCGTGGAGGACGACAGCAACCCCATCATCGGCGCCAATTCCGAGTCTGTGCCCGGCGCTGCCGGTGAGACGACCCGCACGCTGGAGGAGGCCTACGGCATCCCGTCCCTTGTCCTGGCGGACGGACCGGGCGGCGTGCGCATTGCCCAGCATTTTGAGGCAACCAACCTGGACACCGGGAAGAAGCAGACCGTGTATCACCACTGCATCGCCTGGCCGATCGGCACCCATCTGGCCCAGAGCTTTGACCGGGCGCTGGTGCGGGAGGTCGGAGAGGGCATGAACGCGGATCTGCGCGCCATGCACATCGAGATCCTGCTGGGCCCCGGCGTCAACATCCACCGCAATCCCCTCTGCGGCAGAAACTTCGAGTATTTCTCCGAGGATCCGCTGCTGGCCGGAGAGATGGCCGCAGCCGTCACGCTGGGCATTCAGAAGGACGACACGGCGGCAGCCTGCGTCAAGCACTACGCCCTCAACAACCAGGAGACCAACCGCCACGCGAACAATTCCGTCGCCGGGGAGCGTGCGATCCGCGAGATTTACCTGGAGCCCTTCCGCATCTCGGTCGCAAAGGGCCGCGCCATGAGCTTTATGACCTCCTACAACCTGGTCAACGGCGTCCCGACGGCAGACGATTTCGACCTCTGCACCAATCTGGCACGGGGCGAATGGGGCTTTGAAGGCCTCATCATGACGGACTGGAACGGCGGCAGCAGCACCCCCTCCAAATCCATGCACGCAGGCAACGACCTCATCACTCCGGGCGGCTTTGAAAAGAGCATCGAGATTCTGACCCACATGAAGAAGGTCGAGCCGGAATTCGAGCCGAACGGTCAGGTGAAAAAGTACCGCATCGGCATTCCCTTCGCCGAGGTCTATCTCATGCTCTGGCACGATTACGTTCCGTCCGAGACCGGGGAACAGCGGATCCGCGTTCCTCTGGGCGAGGGCTTTACGGCTGCGGAGAAGGACGGGCTGATCCTCGTCAACGGCGAGAAGATCTATTACGAAGCCACGCCCATTTTCGAGGCCTTCCGCCTCCGGGATCGCTTCCCGCCGATGAAGAGCCCGGTCGACACAAAGATTGCATATCTCGAGGACGGCGGACACACGATCGTCTACAAGGTCGAGGACCACCACCGGCAGACCATCTGCCGGGGCGACGTCCAGCGCTGTGCCGTCAATATCCTCCGGGTCATGTGCAGACTCCGCAAATAGCATTTCTTTCAAAGGGAGGTTCCCATGATAAAAAGACTGTCCCGGAGCATCCGGGAATACAAAACACCGGCGCTGCTCGCCTCCCTGTTCATGGTGGGCGAGGTAGCGATGCAGGTGCTGATCCCGCTGATCATGGCAAATCTGTACGATTACGGGATTGCCATGCAGGACATGCGGGTCGTCATCACCCGCTCGCTGCTGCTGTGCGGCTGTGCGGCGGCCTCTCTGGTCTTCGGCGCAATGTCGGCAACCATGGCGGCCAAGGCCGGCACCGGCTTCGCCAGAAATCTGCGCCACGACATGTATTACCATGTCCAGGATTTCAGCTTCTCCAACATCGACCATTTCTCCGCCGCCTCGATCGTCACCCGCCTGACGGCCGACGTAGCGAGCATCCAGAACGCCTTCCAGATGATCATCCGCATGGCGATTCGCTGCCCGGTGATGCTGGCCCTGGCGCTGTTTTCGGCACTCTCCATCAGCCCGAAGCTGAGCATCGTGTATCTGGTGACGATTCCGATTCTGGCGGCGGTCCTGCTGGGCCTGATGCCCGTCGTGTTCAAGATCTTCGACCGGGTCTTCAAGACCTATGACCGGCTCAACACCGTCGTGCAGGAAAACGTGCACGGCGTGCGCGTGGTCAAGAGCTTCGTGCGCGAGGACTACGAGGTCCAAAAGTTCCAGGACATCTCCGGCACGGTCTATAAAGACTTCGTCAAAGCCGAGCGCATTCTCGCGGTGAACGACCCCACGATGCGCTTCTGCGTGTACGTGTGCATGATCGTGCTGTCGTGGGTCGGCGCGCACATGGTCGTCGCCTCCGGCAACAATCCGGAGCTGGGACTGACCACCGGCCAGCTCAGCTCGATGTTCACCTACACGACGCAGATCCTGACGAGCCTGATGATGGTTTCGATGGTCATCGTGACGCTGACGATGTCGCGCGCGCCGATGCGCCGCTGCGCCGAGATCCTCGCGGAGGAGCCGGACCTGGTCTCCCCGGAG
>CADBKF010000069.1 GCA_902795195.1 Oscillospiraceae bacterium | reverse complement strand
CCAGACCGGCATCGACAAGGAGGTCCAGCTCGACAACTGGATCCAAAACCTGATCAATCTGGAAACCTTGACCGTCAAGGGCAAGATCGACGGCAAGCCCTACAGCTACGAGCTGACCCGCGAGCTCGAGCAGGACGAGGGCAAGGAAGACGCCTACTACGCCTACCTCATGACCACCAACACCGCCCAGACCCGCGCGGCCTGGCAGGCGCTGACGGACCCGCTGAACGCAACGACGCAGGCGGCCGACGACAGCTACCTTGTGATCAAGAACGGCTCCTACCTGCAGGTCGGCACCGAGAAGCTCGAGTTTGAGCGCGCGGGCGATCTGAAGCTGGACAACATCCACGACGGCGCAAGCCTGAACGCGGCGATGGACGCCATCCGCGCGGCGGTGGTGCTGCGCACGGGTGTTGCGGAAGCGGAGACCCCGGTCGAGATCTTCCTGCCGGCCGGCACGACCCTGGCCCTCGGCAGCAGCGTGGTCACCCTCGAGCGTGACGCCACGGTCACGGCGGACGGCCTGGAGGTCAACGGCGTTTTGAGCAAGCTGCAGACGACCGGCAACGCGGACATGCTCAAGACCGCGCTGATCATGATGAACGAGGCCCTTGCCGGCATGAACGGCAAGACCCTGACCGTGAACGTCGAGTTCTGCGACCATGCCCACGTCGGCAGCGGCGCGGTCCGTGAAAATGAAACGGCCCTGCCCACGTCGGCAGCGGCGCGGTCCGTGAAAATGAAACGGCCCCCACCTGCACCGAGCCCGGCCACCACGACGAGGTCATCTACTGCGCGATCTGCCATAGAGAGATGAGCAGAACAACCGTGGAAGAACCGGCTCTGGGTCATGACTGGAGCGACTGGACGATCACCACGAAAGCGACCTGCACCGAGGCCGGTGAGGAGACCCGCACCTGCACGCGCTGCGGCGAAGCGGAGACCAGACCGGTCGACGCCCTCGGCCACAAATGGAGCGATCCCTATTACCAGGTGAACGCGGACGGCGTGCTCGTCTCGATGCACAAGTGCACCCGCTGCGAGACGGCCGAACAGGTGGAAGACTTTGGCGAGAAGCTCTATGCGGCCATCGCCGACGGCGATCAGAGCGACAAGGTCATCGGCACCGCCTTCGACAACTACTTCCTGACCTTCGTGATGCCCAAGGCCGGTGAGAGCACCGAGAATCTGGACATGAGCGCCTTCCATCTGTGGCTGCGCTCCAACATCAGCGGCCTGGCGCTGCCGAATATCAACGGCGCCAAGTTCGATACGCCGTGGGCCGGTGAGACTGCCTCTCTGGAAAACTGGCTGAGCAGCGTCACGACCTTCGAGTCCGGCAACATCCACGGTACGATCAACGGTAACCCCTACAGCTACGATCTGAGCGTCCCGGCAAAGGAGAACGACAACTACTACGCGATCCTGGCCAAGACCGACACCGAGCAGGCCCGTGCCTGCTGGCGCGGGCTTGTGGAGGACGACTCCATCTATTCCTCCGCGGCAGACCCGAACGGCACGGCCTATGTGCTGATCCGCAAGGGCTCCTACGTGCAGATCGGCACCGAGAAGCTCCGCTTTGAGGAAACCGCCGACGATCTGAAATTCGGCACCGATTATCTCAACAAGATCCCCGAGCTGGTCAAGATGATCCAGGGCACGCTGGTTCTGGACACGGGCGTTGCCGCTGCGGCGACCGATGTGCAGCTCTATCTCCGCGCCGGCTCTGTGGTGGAGCTGCAGGACAAGCTCTACACGCTGCAGAAGGACGTCACGGTCACGGTAAACAACCTCGACATGACGCACTACAACACGCTGCTCTCCGACATCCGCACGAGCGCGAACAAGGACGACATGAACCAGGCGGCCTGGGAGATCTCCCAGCACATGATCCGGGCTCTGAACGGCTTCATCGGCTCGATGGAGAGAGACGGCGGCGTGGAGCTGAACGTGATGTTCAGCGAGCATACGCACGAGTTCAGCGAAAGCTACACGGTGGATGCCGACGGGCAGCTCCACAAGACCGAGACCTGCTGGTGCGGCGAGACCCGCACGTCGGATTGCACCGAGAAGTACTACTTCTCCGTGACGGACCAGAGCGAGGCGACCACCGTTGCCGCATCCGCGTTTGACAACTACTACGCGACCTTTGTCCTTCCGAAGGCAGCGCAGGTGGACTACTCCGGCGCGACCTTCTTCGTGCGGATGACGGACGTAGAGAGCCTGGGCATTTCCGGAACGCGCTCCCACAGCTTCCACCTCGGAACCGGCATGATCGGTGTCGTGAACCTGGAAAGCTGGTTCGACCTCAGCGGCTTTACCAGCGGCAAGGTGTCCGGCACAATTGACGGCGTACCCTATGCATACAGCCTTGAGAACGTATCCCCGGAGGACGGCGATTTCTACGCGATCCTGGCCAGCACCGAGACCGAGCAGACGCGCGCTGCCTGGCAGGCGCTCACCGCAAAGATCGAGTCCGCGACCCAGACGGACGACAGCTATGTTCTGATCAAGAACGGCTCCACGATCCAGATCGGCACCGAGAAGCTCAGCTTTGAGGGCAGCGACGATCTGCGTCTGAACAATCTGAACGATCTGGAAGCTCTCCAGACTGCGATCCGCAGCCATCTGCAGCTGACCACCGGCGCCGAAGCGGCGGAAGGTCAGATCGTGATCGTCCTCAAGGCCGGCACGCAGCTTGCCGTCGGCAGCAGCGTGGCGACGCTGAAGCAGGATGCGAAAATTGTCGTGAGCGGCTTGACCAGCACGACGAACCTCAACACGCTTCTGAGCTCGCTGCGCAGCGCAAAGGACGTGGAGACCATGGTGAAACAGCTGGTCTACTCCCTCGGCGATCTTGCAAGCTCCGTCAATGGCGGCGAGGTCACGGTGAACATCAGTTTTAGTTAAGCAACACTGCATACGCGATGCCAAAACAGTATGTGGGCGGGCTTTCGCCCGCCCACATATTTCTTCGATCCCCAAGAAAGTGAGAGACGGAAATGATAAAGCAAATTGCAAAACGCTTCATATCCCTGTTGCTTGTGTTCATTTTGGTTCTGTCCCTGTTCCCGGACATCATCCCCGAAGCGGCAGCGGCTGAGGTGACTGTCTCCGGTACCCTGTCCGATGTTCCGGGAGACAGCATGAACGAGTTGACCTCTGTTTCCGCTGAAAAGAGTGAAGAAACCGGGACCGGGTCTGTGACGATCAAAAAAAACGTGATCACGATTTCCGCAAAAGGCGTTTCAAAGACATCATCCGGCTGCAGTGAAACGCCTGCAAAAGCGTCGACCACGACCTGGACGATAAAGAACACCCACGGAACGGCAGCAACCGTCACCTATACATTTACGAAAACGTCCGGCGACGGATCTGTCAGCCCAACGGGCGGAACTGCGACGATCCAGGCAGGCGGCACTCTGGAATTCAAAGTAACCTCCGCAGCGCCGGATACTGCGGCTGAAACAAAGGCGACCCTGACGCTGACCGGCGTCACCTTTGCCGTCGCGCCCTGCACGACCACATTCCTGGCAGCGGCGAACGGAACCTACAGCGGCACCTGCAGCGACGGCTGGACGGTCACGCCCGGCGAATCGCATACAGCGAGCAGCGACAAGTATTATCAGCTGACGGCGGTTCCGGCCTCCGGCTACAGCTTCTCGGCCTGGGTCGACGGCAACGGAACGATCCTCAGCCGCTCCAATCCCTATATGATGGGTTCGGCAGACCGCTCTGTCACGGCAAAATTCATCCCGACCGGCGCTGCGATCTACTATATCAAAGGCAATACAGCGACGGAGTATTATTATCTGGACCAGGCGATTGCGGCCGCCGGCACTTCCGGCACGGTGGTCGTTAAGGAAAGCGGCAAGGTCCTCGGCTCCTCCGGGCAGACGAGCTTCTCTGTGCCAAGAGGCGTGACGCTGCTCGTCCCCTATGATGCGGCGGCGACTGTGATTACAAATGATATGGAGCAGCATGTCAACGAAGCTTACAGCAATCCGCCGGCAAGCACCCTGTACCGAAAGCTGACTCTCCCTGCCGGTTATCAAATCTCTGTGGAATCCGGCGGCATTCTCTGTGTGTGCTCTCAGGCGCTGAACTACAGCAAGGGCCAGGTTGGTCCCTACGGACAGCTTGTTCTGGAACAGGATTCTGACATCACGATCAAAAATGGCGGCTATCTCTACGCCTACGGCTATCTCAGTGAGAGCGCGGACAGCGGCACCGGAACGGTCACGGTCCAGAGCGGCGGCACCGTCTATGAGGACCTGATGATCATGGACTATCCCGGCAGCGCAAGCACTGCCAACAATCTGTACAGCACGGAAAAAATCTTCCCCATGCGTGCCTATTCTCTCAGAAATGTCGAGGTCCCCATGACGATCCATGCCGGCGGCACGGAATATGCCTTTGCTTCCATCTATGGCACAAACGCCGGCCTCCATACGGTAAACGTCAAGATCATCGGAAACAGTGCAAGCGAAGCGTTTCAGATCTCCTCCGGAACGCTGACGAAGTCCTATTCCAATGGGCGGCACTATCTGACCATGAACGGAAACTGTGCCCTCAACGATATGACGGTCAAGCTGTCGATGACGATCCAGACGGCTTCGACGTCTGGTCTTCCGCTGCCGAGCGGATTCTGCATTAAAGCGGCATCCGGCACGGTCACGATCAACGCAAACGTGCTCCTGCTCGAGGGCACGGAGCTCATCGTCGATCCGGGCGTAACCGTGAATATCGCTAGCGGAAAAGCGGTCTACGTCTTTGATGAAACGGACGACGCCGGCGCGGTAAATGTGAAGGACTATCACGGAACCGCCTATACGCTGGTCAAGTCCGACTGCAAGATCGATGTAAACGGCATTGTGGACGTCAAGGGCACCCTGTATACAACAACCAGCAAAGCCAACATCACGAGCAGCGAGGGAAGCGGTCAAATCCGGTATTCTGCCTCTGCCGGTACAGCGGCATCTGTGAAATACAAGAGCAGCGGCAGCGTCGCAAGCACAGCGAACCTGACCGCCGCGCAGCTCCACAACGGCGCGAACCGTCCGAGCGGCGCAGAGGAATATATCGCCACGGCCGGCGCGGCAAGCGGCGATCTGTTCGGCTATTCCGGGACGCTGGATATGTGGATCAAAAACCCGATCACCCTGACCTTCAACGCCAACGGCGGCGAGGGGAGCATGCCGCCGCAGATGATTCCCAAGGGCACGGACAGCGCTCTTGCAGCCAACACCTTCACCCGCGAGGGGTACATCTTCCTTGGTTGGAGCACTGACGCAAACGACGAAACCGCGGTGTATTCCGACGGCGCAAGCGTCAGCTTCTCGGCCGACACGACCCTGTACGCAATCTGGGAGAACCACCGCAGCTATACGATCACCTGGAAGAACGGCGACGGAAGTGTTCTCAAGACCGACAGCCTGACCTACGGCCAGACACCGGAGTACAGCGGCGAGGCCCCGACCAAGGCTTACGACGAGACGAACCACTATACCTTCAGCGGCTGGACGCCTGCCCCCGCCCCGGTGACCGAAGACACGGTTTATACGCCCGAGTTTACGGCCACGCCGCATAGCTTCGCCGAGGAGATCACGACGCCCGCCGCCTGCACAACAAACGGCGAAAAGACGCTTCGCTGCAGCTGCGGCTATGCGTACACCGAAGTGATCCCGATGACCGGCCACGATCTGGTGCACCACGAGGCGAAGGCCGCGAGCTGCACGGAGTCCGGCTGGGATGCTTACGACACCTGCTCGCGCTGCGACTACAGCACCTACAAGGAGCTCCCGGCGCTGGGCCACGATTGGGGCGAGGGCGTCATCACCACCGAGCCGACGCTG
>CADBKF010000068.1 GCA_902795195.1 Oscillospiraceae bacterium | reverse complement strand
CGGTCGTTTCCAACCGTTGTCCCCCTCTGAAAGGCAGGTTGCTCACGCGTTACTCACCCGTTCGCCACTAAGTCCAAGCTTCCGCCCCGAAGGACTTCCGCAAGAACTCCGTTCGACTTGCATGTGTTAGGCACGCCGCCAGCGTTCGTCCTGAGCCAGGATCAAACTCTCTAGAAAATGGTATCTTAAGCAGTACCTTTCAGCACCGCATAAAATCAATTTTCTCGAATTCGCTTCTAGCTTTAACTCAAGAATTTTCGTTGGCTATTCTTGCAATCTCATTTCTGACATCTCAAGAACAACTTTTCGGTTCCTTAGAACCGTTTATTGTCCAAGGTGTTTGTTCATGTTTCTCGTTGTTTAATTTTCAAGGTACAAGGCGCTTCGCTCTTTGCACTCGAGCGTTTCGTTCGAGGCTCTCTCGCGAGCGCCTCAGTATAATAGCACGGACCTTCCAAAATGTCAAGCACTTTTTTGAAAAAAACTCAATTTTTTCAGGTCTCGGCAAAAGGTCACATTTTTTGGCAAGGATGGGAAAATAACCTATCTTCTATTGTGCAAAATGACGTCTCAGCCGGGTCAGAAGGCCGGTTTTCTGCGGAATCTGAGGCCGATCGGGCAGTTCAATGTCGTAATGACCGCAGGCATTGACTACAGTCGTGTCGCCATATTTTTGTACACGGACCGCCTGGTTGCCGTAGCGCATGTGGACATGTCCGTGGACAAACAGCGCGGGATGATATGTATCGAGCAGGTCTTTGAAGGCCTCAAAGCCGCGGTGGCAGAGGTCCTCCCCGTCCCCGAGGCCGGCGATGGGCGCGTGCGCGACCACCACATCCACGCCGCCGGCCTTCCGGATCTTACGGCGCAGCTTGCGGATGCGCTTTTCCATCTCCCGCTCGGAATACTGGTAGCCCTGCCCGCTGTAGAGCATGCAGCCGCCCAGGCCCAGAATGCGCAGGCCGTTCACGACGACCAGATCGTCGTCGATGCAGTCGCAGCCCTCGGGTGGGAACTGCTCGTAGGATTTGTCATGGTTGCCGTGCACGTAAAGCACCCGCCGGTTGGCCATGGTCACAATGAAGCTGAGATAGTCCGCCTTGAGATCTCCGGCCGAGAGAATCAGGTCATAGCCCTTGAATCTCCCCGGCCGGTAGTAGTCCCAGAACGCCAGCTCCTCCTCATCCGAGATCAGCAAGAGCTTCACAGCTGCTTTTCCTCCTTTTCCGGAGGCAGATTGTCCCGGTAGATGCCGAGCAGGCGCACGATCTCCTTAGACTGCGGCAGAAGCTCGTCAAATGCGGGCACAACGCCGTCCACGTTGTCGCACAGCCAGTCCATGGTCAGCATCTCCTCAGGGGTCAGATCCTGCCAGCCGTTGTTGCGTTCGAGGCCGTTCTGGTCGACGATGCGGGTGCGGAAGGGCGCGATGGAGCCGTCGGTCACACCGTTTTTGAGGATCCAGCCCAGGCTGCACACGCCGTCGGGCAGATGGTCGCCCAGCTGCACGTCCAGCGCGCCGCTGCCGAGACCCCACCAGTAGTTGACGGCCTTGCTCTTGGCCAGCTGCGACCAGGCGCCGGAGAGCACGCACTGCACGATCTTTTCATACATGCCGCCCCAGTGCCACACCGGCAGCGCCAGGGGCAGAAGGCTTCCGTCCTCCTGCAGCTTATAGGTGCCCAGCTCAAAGCCGCGCAGGGTCTGGCCGGGCGCGCTGGCCTCGCGGTTGGAGATGACGGTGATGCCTTGCTTGAGCAGCGCAGCCACCGGGTCGCCGGGCATACAGGACCAGACCAGCTTGACCCTGGCCCGGGGATTCGTCAGACGGACGCCCAGGGCAAAGGCATTGATGCTGGCTATCGTGCCGTAGATCGGATAGTTTGCCACGTAGCCCACCAGATCGTTGTCGGTCATTGCGCCGGCGAGCGCCCCGGTGACAAACTTCGACTCGTGCATCCGGCTGTAGTACATGCGCACGCCGGTGTACGGCAGCGAGAGCGCGCAGTTGAGGATCTTGACCGAGGGGTGCGCCGCAGCGGCCCTGCGGCAGGCGCCGATCATCTGCGCGGTGGTGGCAAAGACCAGCTCCGCGCCGTCCTCGATGGCGCTTTCGATGGCGCTGTCGAAGTCGCCGCCCAGGGCGGTATAGGTCTGCACGCTCAGCTGCGTGGGAAAGCGCTCCTCAAGGTAGGCTCGGCCCAGATCATGGGCCTCGGCCCAGGGGCTCTGCGCCGGAGAATCGGCGTAGATGAACGCCACGTTCAGATGGTCCGGCAGCGCCACGCTCAGAAGCTTGGCGAAGATGGACTTCTCCTTCTCGTCGGGCTGGGTCTGCAGGGTGATGGCGCCGGGCTCGGCGTCTGCCAGCACGTCGGGCCAGATGGCCTTGAGCTTTTTCTGCAGCTCCGCGGTGGACAGTGCCTTGATGTCGGCAAAGGAATACACCTGGGTCCAGATGAGCAGCGCCTGGGCGGGCAGAACATGGTCCTCCGGACCGCTCAGCTGCTGGCAGACCTTGGAAAACGTCGTAAAGCCCGCCAGGAAGCTCCGGCGCTCGGATTCGGTCCACTGGTGGCTCTCTTCAAAGCCCAGGGCTGCCTGCAGCTTGCCGTAGTCCTCGGGCCGGCGCAGCTCGACCTCGTACAGGCCCGCGCGCTCATAGAACCAGAGGAAGGCAAAATAGTTGCGGATCTTCTCGTCCTCGGAATAGCGCGGGACCATCCGGGTCACATAGGCGGGAATCCGGGGCGCGCCGTAGCTTTTGAGCACGCTCACGCGCTTGTTGCCCTCCTGGACGTAGAATTTGCCCAGGTATTCAAAGCAGCGGATGGGCTCGCGGATGCCGATGTCGCTCAGATGTGCTTCACACAGGTGCATCCACTTGCCGCCGAATTCGGAATCCGGCGGCAGGATCGGCATGAAGTTGCCCGCCATGGCCGAGACGCGGCCGGCGGTCTTGGTGCCGACGATGCGGCTCATGGGGATCTCGAGAAGGCCCAGCTCCACCGGGGAGGCCTCGGCCTCCTGCAGCTGCTCATCGAGCACCGGCAGGTAGGGATCGGTCCCGGCAGCCTGGGCGGCCTTCATATACTTCTGTCCCTCTTTGAGCGACTTATTATATTGTTCTAACACTTCGTTCTGCATGGCAGGTCCTTTCTAAAAGGGGTTCAGCTCAGTGGGGTCACTTCAAGGCGGTATTCGATCTGGCCCATGCCCAGATCCTCGATGGTGATGGCATAGCTGACCTTGAGATTGCCGCCGTTTTCGTCCATGTGGATCTCCACCGCGGTGGCGCAGACCGTCACCAAAAGCGCGCCCACGGGCGTTTCGTAGAGCGATTTGTTCACCTCGCCCACGGCAAACTCCATGAGAGAGCTCACGGTGCCGGTCCGGCGCAGGATCACGCGGCCGTCCTCCATCTCGAAGGAGGTCACGGTGCCCTCCAGGCCGGTCAGCTCGGTTTCCGGGTAGCTGAGGATCAGCCGGCCCTCCACGCGCTCGAGGCTGCCCTCGGTCGTGAGCTCCACCCGGTCGGGCGGCTGGTGATCATACTGCTGCTCGCCCTGCAGGCGGATGAGCACATCACGCTTCATGCTGCGCCTCCACGGCAAAGGAGAGCAGCCGGTCGAGCAGCTCGGGATAGGGAATGCCGCTGGCGGCAAAGAGCTTGGGGTACATGGAGATCGAGGTAAAGCCCGGCAGGGTGTTGATCTCGTTGAAGACGACCTCCTCGCCCTCGAAGGTGACGAAGAAGTCCACGCGGGACAGGCCCCGGCAGCCCATGGCCCGATAGACCCGGATCGCGGCCTCGCGGGTGCGCGCAGCGGCGTCCTCGGAGATGCGGGCGGGGATATAGAGCGTGGCGCTGTCGGTCAGGTATTTCGCGTCGTAGTCATAGAACACGGCGCCAGCGTCGATTTCGCCGCAGATGGAGGCCACGGGCTCATTGTTGCCCAGCACCGCCACCTCGACCTCGTGGCCACAGATGCACTCCTCGACCAGGGCCTTGTCGTCGTACTTGAGGGCCTCGTTCAGCGCCTTGCGGAGCTGGTCGCGGTCGCCCGCCTTGGACACGCCCACGGAGGAGCCGGTGCCGGCGGGCTTGACGAACATGGGATAATCGAAGCAGGCCTCCATCGCCTCGAGCACGGCCTTGGTCTCGGTCTGCATCCGGCGGCGGGTGACGAGCTGCCACTTGGCCTGGCGGACGCCCGCCTGATCGGCGATCAGCTTGGTCAGGCTCTTGTCCATGCAGGCGGCGGACGCGGCCACGTCCGGGCCCACGCAGGGCAGGCCAGCCAGCTGCATCAGGCCCTGGATCGAGCCGTCCTCGCCGTTCTCGCCGTGCAGCACCGGGAAGACGACGTCGATGGGCTGCACGCGGACGTGCTCACCCTCGAAAATCAGGAGTCCCTGGCCGCGCACCGGGGAGATCGCGGCGCGGCGGTTGTCCCGGCAGGACTGCCAGCGGCCGCCGGGCAGCTTGCTGTAGTCCGTGCTGCCGTAGAGCATCCAGACGCCGGACTTGGTGATGCCGACGGGATAGAGGTTGTACTTCTCTTTATCAATATTGTTCAGGACGGATTCGGCCGAGCGCAGAGAGACCTCGTGCTCCGGGGAAATGCCGCCGAACAGAATGCAAACGTTTTGTTTTTCCATAATGGTTCCTCGTTTCCAGATTGTTGCAGTATATTCTATGTCAAAGTGCCGGGAAAAACAAGTGTATTTTTCCACAAAATCATACAAATTACGGTAGAATTTTTCGGATTCAGGGAGTATAATAGGGCCAGCAAGAGCAAAAGGCGGTGCATACGATGCAAATTGAACTGACGAACAAGGAATTCCGGCGGCTGCTGGATCTGGTATATATCGGCAACTGGGTGCTCAACTCCTCGCGCGGCGACGACCGGATCGCGGACTACGACCAGGTGGAGAGCAAGCTGTTCAAGCTCTGCCGCGGCACGGGCATGGACAGTCTGGTGGAGGTCTGGCGCGGTATTCCGGTGCCTTCGCAGGCCTTTGTGGACGGCGGCATCCAGGAGGCCATTGTGGATTATGAGGACTCGGTCTTCTACGACATTTTGGCCGAGGAGCTGGCCCGGCGCGACATGGGCTACCCCGACATCACGCAGGAAAACTACGACGAGCTCAATGAGCGCATGGAGAAGTACCTGGCCGAGTTCGACCTCAACGGCGCAGACCGGCTGGTGCTGGATGCGGATAGTTGATTTTTCAGGCAATAG
>CADBKF010000067.1 GCA_902795195.1 Oscillospiraceae bacterium | reverse complement strand
GTCGATCTTGCCCTTGACGGTCAAGGTTTCCAGATTGATCAGGTTTTGGATCCAGTTGTCGAGCTGGACCTCCTTGTCGATGCCGGTCTGGATCGTCAGGGTGTGGCGTCTGGTGCCCGCGACGCCCAGGGAGGCGACGTCGGTCATCTCGAACAGGATCTGCGCGGATGCCGAGCGCACCGTCGCGTGTGCCGGAATGACCAGGGTCGCATAATAGTTGTCAAATGCCGAACCGGACACCGTGACCTGGTTCGGGTCGGTGATGGATGTCAGGAACTTTCTGTTAAAGGTCTCCTCCTGCTTTTCCTCGCATCTGGAGCAGTGGGTGACCTTGGTCAGCGTGCCGTCCTCGGCCACGTGCCAGACCGGCTCTTCCCAATCATGGCCGAGCGCCGCGATCGGCAGGGCCTTGGTATTCGTATAAGTTTTGCCGTCAAAGGTGACGGTTGCGGTGTAGGTCGTCTCGCCGTCCTCGGTGCAGCTGGCTTCCTTCGTGACCTCGCCGGTCACGTCTGCCGGCACCGTTACGGTGTGGGTCGGATCCTCGTTTGCGGTAAAGGTCGCGTAGGCAAGCGAGCAATCATCGGCCCAGGACCATTCGGGATCGCCGTAGGTGTAGCCGGTCGCCGGAAGGATCTCAGTCTTGGTGTCGGTCGCTTTGGCACCGTCTTCAAAGACTGCGGTTGCGGTGTAGAGCTTTTCACCTTCCTCGGTTGCAGTGGGCTCCTTTGTCACAACGCCGCCGTCGTCGGTGCAACTCACGGCCTTGTCAACGTGGCTGTTGTCGTTCTCGCAGATGCGCTCCGCGCTCACAACCTTGAAGCCATCCCAGGTAAAGACCGCCTCGCCCCACTTGTGGCCGATCGCTTCGAGCGCTCTGGTCTCCGCTTCGCCGCAGCGCGAGCAGGTGCGGGTCTCCTCGCCGGCCTCGGTGCAGGTGGCTTCTGTGGTGATCTTCCACTCGCCCCAGTCGTGGCCCAGGGCAGGGACGGTCTCCTGCGGCACCAGGACCTCGTTGCAGCGGGCGCAATGCTTGCCCTCTGTCAGGCCGGGCTCGGTGCAGGTCGCGGGAACAGCAGCATCGATCACTTCCTGATGGCCCAGCGGATCGACGTCTGCGAGCACCTTGGTGTCGGTGTATTCCTTGCCGTCAAAGCTGACGGTTGCAGTATAGGTCGTCTCACCGGCCTCGGTGCAGGTCGCTTCCTTGGTGACCTCCTTGGTCACGTCTGCCGGGACCGTTACCTGATGGTTCGGGTCCTCATTTGCGGTAAAGGTCGCATAGGCAACGGAGCCGTCGTCGGACCAGCTCCAGGCCGGATCGCCGTAGGTATAGCCGGTCGCCGGAAGGATCTCGGTCTTCGTGTCGGTCGCCGTCGTGCCGTCCTCGAACTTCGCTTCGGCGGTGTACAGACGCTCGCCGTCCTTGGTGTTGGTCGGCTCGGTCGTCACTTCGCTGCTGATCGTGCACTCCACGGTTTCCACGTGGCTCTCGTCCCGCTTGCAGACGCGGGTCGCGGTTGCAGACTCGAAGCCCTTCCACTCAAAGGTCGCTTCGCCCCAGTCGTGGCCGATCGCCTCGGCCGCTCTGGTCTCCGTCTCGCCGCAGCGCGAGCAGGTGCGGGTCTCCTCGCCGGGCTCGGTGCACTTCGGCTCCGTGGCGGTCTTCCACTCGCCCCAGTCGTGGCCCAGGGCCGGAGCAGTTTCCTGCGGCACCAGGATCTCGCCGCAGCGCGTGCAGCGCTTGCCCTCTGTCAGGCCGGGCTCGGTGCAGGTTGCGGGAACGGCCGCAATGATCTCCTCCTGGTGGCCCAGCGGATCGACGTCAGCAAGCACGTAAGTATCGGTGTAAGTCTCGCTGTTAAAGAGCGCCGTTGCGGTATAGGTCGTCTCGCCCTGTTCGGTGCAGGTCGGCTGCTTGGTGACTTCGCTTGTCACCGTTGCTGGAACGGTCGTCTTGACATTGGGGTCCTCATTCGAGGTAAAGGTTGCATAGGCAACGGAGCCGTCATCGGACCAGCTCCAATCCGGATCGCCGAAGGTATAGCCGGTCGGCGGGATGATCTCGGTCTTCTGGTCTGTGGCGACCGTGCCGTCCTCGAACTTCGCCTCGGCCGTGTACAGACGCGCGCCGGCCTCAGCATTGGTGGGCATGGTCGTCACCTTGCTGGTGATGGTGCACTCCACGGTCTCCACGTGGCTCTCGTCGCGTTTGCAGACGCGGGTCGCAGTTGCGGATTCCAGGCCGTCCCATTCAAAGGTCGCCTCGCCCCAGAGATGGCCGAGCGCCGGGAGCTCCTGCTGGGCGGTCAGAACCTCGCCACAGAACGAGCAGTGGGAGCCCTCGGTCTTGCCGGGCTCGGTGCAGGTCGCGGGAACGGCCGGGTCCGTCACCGGAATGTGGCGCTCCTCGGGGACCAGGTAGAGCTGCTCATCGTCCACCGGCAGGCAGTTGACGTGCAGGTTTTCCCAGGCTCTGCGGGCGATCACATAGGAATCGGTCGGCGCAGTCAGCACCACGTTGTCGGCAACGACGAGGACGAAGCTCTTCTTTGCCTCGGCCTTCGTGTCGTTCTCCTTGATGTAGAGGGAAATCAGTCTGTCCAGGACCGTCATGACCTCTGCGCGGGTGATGGGCTGCTTCGGGCGGATCGTGCCGTCGGGATAGCCCTGGATCGCGCCGAAGTCGACCAGCGTTTTGATGTAGCCCTTTGCGTAGTTGTCAACGCTCTTTCCGTCGGCAATGCTCGACAGGTCGGCATCCTCTGCGCCGGGGAAGTAGAACGCGCGGCAGATCATCGTAAAGGCTTCCTGCCGGAGAATCTCCCGGTTCGGCTTGACGGTGCCGTCGGGATAGCCGTTGATGATGCCTTCATTGACCAGGCAGAGGATCGGGTCCTTCGTCCAGTTGTTCGGAAGATCCGAGAAGGGATTTTCCGCCTGCTCCGTCAATCGCAGCAGATTCTTCAGTACCTGGGCAAACTCAGCTCTTGTGATCTTGTTGTTCGGTCTGAATTTGCCGTCCGTGTAGCCGTGGATGACGTCCTCCGCCATCCAGCGAGCAATCGAATCTTCCGCCCAGTGGCCGGCGACGTCGGGAAACGTCGATTCGGCTGCTCTGGCCGGGCTGACGGTTCCGACAAAGATCGTCATCGTCAGCGCAGCGATCAGAACAAGCGAAAGAAGCCTCTTCAGTGTTCGGGTTTTCATAAGCTTCCTCCTAAGAAAAACCATGGATTTGCCATTTGCTTCGTGTGTTTCCGGTGCTGCAGATGGAGCCTGCAAAGCCTTGCCGGACAAGGAAAATCTGCCAAAATCCGCCACAGCACCAATTATTATAATACTATTTATAATGACAAAGGTCAAGGAAAAAAGATCATAAAAACTAGCAAAAATGCACAAATTTTCAAGATGCGTGAAATAAAACTCCTGCGCGTGCGAAATAAATCCCCGGAATTGACTTTCCCGGAAAGATATGCTACGGTATATACATTATATGAGACATACCGGGAGAGGGGAGAGGCAGATGCAATGGCTTTCTGATCATTTTCTTGCGCTGATCCTGCTGGCCGCCGGGGCCGCGACCTTCGCGTGGCTGCTGCGGCTGCGGAAGCGGCTGCAGATGAAGTGGTATGCCGCGCTGATTCTTTCCGCCCTGCATGTGCTGACGGGCGTGCTCTGCGTCCGGGTGTTTGCCCGCATGGAGGGCGCCGGCGCGGGCTCCATGAGCATCTTCGGCGCGGTGTTCTTCATGCCGCTGTTCTATTTTCTCGGCGCAAAGCTGTTCCGGCGGCCGATGGCGGAGGTCTTTGATATTTTTGCGATCCCCATGATCTTTACGCTTCTGTGCGCGAGGATCAACTGTCTCCAATCCGGCTGCTGCCTTGGACTGACGATCCCCCACACGGCCCTGCGCTGGCCGACGCGGGAGGCCGAGATGGTGTTCTATGTCGTGTTCCTTGCCCTGGCCGCGCCCCGGGTGTGGAAGGGGACGGCAAAGGGGCGGATCTATCCGGCCTACATGGCGGCCTACGGCGCATTCCGCGCCGTGATCGAGTGCTTTCGGGAATCGTCCTCCGCGTCCTTCCTCCACATTTCCCATATCTGGGCGCTGCTCTCGCTTGCCCTGGGACTGGCGATCTGCCTGGAATGGAACGCACGCCGGAAAAAGCGCAAAGCATAGCGCTTTCCACATAGGGCCTCCTGTCCTGCCATGGAAAAGCACAGACAGATATAGAACAAAGCAGCCCGGCCGTTTTGGCCGGGCTGCTTGTTTTCATTTGAGATTATTCCGCGTTGTAGCGGGCGAGGAACTGGCGGGTGCGGGCCTGCTGCGGTTTCTCGATCAGTTCTCGGGCCGGGCCTTGCTCGATGATGGCGCCGCCGTCCATGAAGATAGCGCGGTCGGCCACGTCGCGGGCAAAGGCCATCTCATGCGTCACGATGATCATCGTGGTGCGCTGCTCGGCCAGGCTGCGGATCACCCGCAGCACTTCGCCGGTGAGCTCCGGGTCGAGGGCGCTGGTGGGCTCGTCGAAGCAGAGGATGTCCGGCTCCATGGCCAGCGCGCGGGCGATCGCCACGCGCTGCTGCTGCCCGCCGGAGAGCTGGTGGGGGTAGTGCCCCGCCCGGTCGGACAGGCCCATCTGCGCGAGCAGCGCCCGGGCACGTTCATCGATCTGCTGCAGGATCGCTTTTCGCTCCTTCTGGTAGTCGGGCCGCTCCTTTGCCAGCAGCTCGCAGGCGAGCTTTACATTCTGCAGCGCCGTGTACTGCGGGAACAGGTGAAAGCTCTGAAACACCAGGCCGAAGTGCAGCCGCCGGCGGCGGATCTCGGCAGGGGAGAGGAAGCCCGGCTCCGCCGCGTCAAAGACCGTCTCGCCCCGGACCAGGATTTTCCCGGCGTCGGGCTGCTCCAAAAAGTTCAGGCAGCGCAGCAGCGTGGTCTTTCCGCTGCCGGACGAGCCGATGATGGAGAGCGCCTCGCCCTCGTCCAGAGAAAAGCAGATCTGCTTGAGGACCTCCACCGACCCGAAGCGTTTTTCCAGGTTTTGAACCTCCAAAATAGCCATGCCGCACCTCCTACGCCACGCGGAAATAATCCAGCCGCTGCTCCAGCCGGCCCAGCAGCCAGGTCAGAAGGCCGCTGAAGGCGAGATAGTACACGCCCGTGAAGAACAGCGGCCAGAGCAGACCCGAATAGCCGTGCGAGCCCTTGAGAAAGTCGTAGCCGGCCTTGATGAGCTCCTCATAGGCGATGATGCGGGCCAGGGACGTGTCCTTGACCAGCGTGATGATCTCGTTGGACATGGGCGGCACGATGGCCTTGACCATCTGCAGCAGCTTGAT
>CADBKF010000066.1 GCA_902795195.1 Oscillospiraceae bacterium | reverse complement strand
TCGTTTCGTGCGTCTTTTCTCCATTGCTCCATAACAAACACCCCCGTTTCCTCTATTATACAGGAAACAAGGGCGTTTGTATAGTTCTTTGACAGTCTGGCAAAAAAAGAGCGCCAATGGCGCTCTTTTTTTGTGATTGGGATTATTCCGCGACCTTTCCGCAGTTGGGGCAGACGTTGGTCTGATTGCGGTCGAAGCGGGTGCCGCAGTTGGTGCAGAAGCGGAACAGGGGCTCCACCGGAACCGCAGGCGCTTCAGGGGCAGGCGGCGCGATGGGCTCAAACGGCGCGGCAGGCGCTGCCGGCTCAAACGGAGCGGCGGGCGCGGTGGGCACGACCGGGGCTACCGGCACGACCGGGGCAACCGGAGCTGCCGGATTGGTCCAGGCCTGCTGCGGCTGCTGGGGATAGGCCGGCTGCTGGAAGCCCTGCTGCGGGGCAGCCGGGGCGGTCAGCGGAATAGAGGGATTGTTGATCTCGTCATAGAACGCCGCCTGGACCAGGCCCAGGAACAGCGGCACCATGGCGGCAAACACCACAACCACGACCAGCGCAACCACGAAGAACAGGTACTGGATGTAGGGGATGCGGCAGAAGATCAGCACGATGGCCATGACCACGTAGAAGATCAGGAAGATCAGCACGTCAGCCCAGAACATCTTGCCCCGGTAGCCGCGGGTGCGCTCTTCGGAGACCTTGATGGCGTCCATGGGTTTGACATCCGGCTCGTTCATCAGAATGTAAGGGGTCAGGCGCCAGCTGTATGTTTTCATGATGGCAAAGATCGGGCCGACGATCGGGATCAGGCCCCAGATGAAGACCCACAGCTCCCGCCAGGCCATGCCGCCGAGCACGCGCTTGAGCAGCGCCTTGTCCTTGAAGGTGACGAACATATCCTGGGTGGTGCACTGCTCGCCGCGGTAGCTGCGAAGATACACCTGGTTGAGCGCGGCATTGAACAGCAGCGCAATGGCCATGGCCACGCCGACGATCAGGCCGAAGAGCGAGGAGCCCAGCCCGATCAGCAGACAGCCGAACAGGGACAGGCCGAGAATGCGCAGGGGCTGGTTTTTCAGCGCCTGCACCGCACGCGCGTAAATTTGAAAGATCATAGAAACAAGCTCCCTTCTGTTTTTTTGTTGCTTCCATTTTACCGCGGGAACATGCCGCTGTCAATGCTTTATCTGGCGCAAGCGCAGAAAATTACCGTCCTGCCAGGCTTCTTGCGCGGGCGAATTTACTTTTTTCCTCCCGCTCCAGGCCGAAGCGGACGGCCAGCAGCTGGGCGAAGGCGGTCAGCTCGCGCTCCTCGCCCTCCTTGAGCTCCAGCTCGAGCTCAAGCAGCGGCTGCTCCCTGCCGCCGCCGAAGAGCGTACCGCGGTCGAGCGCCAGCTCGCAGCTGCTGGTTTTGGACAGGCGCAGCCGCTGGGCGCTGCGCGTGAATCTTGCGCCACAGACCGGGATGAGGTCTTCGTCCGTGAAGCCCGCCAGCTCCGCCGGAGCGCCGGCGGATACCAGCTGCGGCAGGGCCTCGGCAGCGCGTTCGGCCTCGACCTCCCACTCCCCGCGCAGCAGCGGGTGCGCCGCATCCTGCGCCGGGGTCTTGACGCAGAAAACGGGTCGGCCGTTTTCCATGCGCTTGCGCACGGTCCAGTGCCGGGCGGAGAAGTCCCTGTCCGCCGTGTCAAAATAGGTTGTCTCCATTTCCAGCGTGTACGGCTGCCCGACGCGCAGCAGCGCCAGCATCTGCCAGTCGGCGATCTCGGCCATCTGCCGCTCGTCCGTCACACGATATTTGAGTTCCAGTTCCGTTCCCATGGCTTACCTCCGGGCTTTGGCTTTTTCTACATTATCCGCCAAAGCGCCGGAAAAGTCAAGCCTTCGATTCCGTCCGGCGCAGCGCGAAGACCAGCTCTGTCACCCCGGTGAGCAGAAGATAGGCCCCGAAGGCCTTTTTGAGAACCGCCAGCTCGAGGCCCGCGGTGAGCCAGGCCAATACTGCGCCGGTCAGGCAGCCGCAGACGGCGGCGGGTATGGCGCTGCGCCAGGCCACGCAGCCGTGCTTTGCGTGCAAAGCGACCGAAATGAGCGCCGTCGGCAGAAAAAAGAGCAGGTTGATGCCGCGGGCGTCTGCGGCTGAGACCCCTGCGGCCGCGGTGAGATAGAGCATCAAGAGGCTCCCGCCGCCGATCCCCAGCCCGGAGAGCAGGCCGCAGCCCAGGCCCGCCAGGATCGAAACGATCACAGAAATTGCCGCACACCTCCCCACACGATCAAAAGGCCCAGGGCCAGGTGCAGCCAGCGAAGCGGGATCTTCGCATAGAGCCCGCCGGCCAGCAGCCCGCCCAGCACGCCGCCCAGGCAGTAGGGCCAGGCGGCCGGAAGATCCACGCCCTGCTGCAGGGCGCAGACCGCAAAGGACACCGCGCTCACCGGCAGCATGACGGACAGGGCCGTGGGCAGCACCCGGCGCTTCTGCAGGCCGCCGAACTTGCGCAGAAGCGGGGCCAGTACCATGCCGCCGCCTGCCCCGAAGCTCCCGTTGACCGCCCCGGCCAGGGCCCCGAACAGCGCCGGCTTCCATCGTTTGCGCATAAAAAATCCCTCCCCGGCTAGTTTCCGCCGAGGAGGGATTTCTATACGTTTCAGCTTCTGTTTTTCATCATTTCCCGCATGCGCTGGCTGTGGTCGAGGATGCGCTTGCGCATGCGCAGGTTCTTGGGCGTGACCTCCAGCAGCTCGTCGTCTGCCAGATACTCCAGACACTGCTCGAGCGAGAACACGCGCGGCGGCACGAGGCGGATCGCGTCGTCCGAGCCGGCGGCGCGCATATTGGTCAGCTGCTTCTTCTTGCAGACGTTGACGCTCATGTCCTCGTTGCGGTTGCAGGCGCCCACGATCATGCCGGCATAGACCGCCACGCCGGGCCCGACAAACATCTGGCCGCGATCCTGCACGCCGCCGATGCCGTAGGCGGTGGTCTCGCCGGTCTCGAAGGCGACGAGCGAGCCGGTCTTGCGCCGCTCGATCTCGCCCTTCATGGGCGCGTAGGAGTCGAGCACCGAGCTCATGATGCCCTCGCCGCGGGTATCGGTCAAAAATTCGCTGCGGTAGCCGAACAGGCCTCTGGACGGCACGAGGAATTCCAGGCGGTAGCGGCTGCCCATGGGGGCCATGGACACCAGATCGCCCTTGCGCTGGCCGATCTTTTCGATGACCGCGCCCATCGCGCCCTCGGGCACGTCGGCCACCATGCGCTCAATGGGCTCGCAGAGCTTGCCGTCGATGGTCTTGGTCAGCACGCGCGGCGTGGAGACCGAGAACTCATAGCCCTCGCGGCGCATGGTCTCAATGAGGATGGACAGGTGCATTTCACCGCGGCCGGCCACGTTGAAGGCGTCGGTCCCCTGCTCGCTCACGTGCAGGGACACGTCCTTGAGAAGCTCGCGCTGCAGGCGGTCACGGAGGTTCCGGGAGGTGACGTACTTGCCCTCGCGCCCGGCAAAGGGGCTGTCGTTGACGGCAAAGGTCATCTCGATCGTGGGGTCGGAGATCTTCACAAAGGGCAGCGGCTCCACGGTCTCGGGCGTGCAGATGGTCCGGCCGATCGTGATGTCCGCCATGCCGGAGAAGGCGACGATCTCGCCGGCGGAGGCCTCGGTGATCGGGGTCCTGCCCAGGCCGTCGAAGGCGTAGAGCGCCACGACCTTGCCCTTTTCCATGTGCGCGGGGTCGTGGTAGTCGCAGATGGCGACCTCCTGGTTCTGGCGGATCGTGCCGCGCTCGATGCGGCCGATGCCGATCCGGCCCACGTAGTCGTTGTAGTCGAGCGAGCTCACGAGCATCTGCATGGGGCCATCGGGGTCGCCCTCGGGGGCGGGGATATAGTTCACGATGGTCTCAAACAGCGGGACCAGGTTTTCGCCCATCTCGTGGGGGCCGTAGGCCGAGGTGCCCTGGCGGGCGGAGCAGAAGATCGTGGGAGACTCGAACTGCTCTTCGGTGGCGTCGAGGTCCAGAAGGAGCTCGAGCACCTCGTCGATGACCTCGTCGACTCTGGCGTCGGGCCGGTCGATCTTGTTGACGACCACAATGACCTTGTGGCCCAGCTCCAGCGCCTTCTGCAGCACGAAGCGGGTCTGCGGCATGGGGCCCTCAGCAGCGTCCACCAGCAGCAGAACGCCGTTGACCATCTTGAGAATGCGCTCGACCTCGCCGCCGAAGTCGGCGTGGCCCGGGGTGTCGACGATGTTGATCTTGTAGTCCTTATAATGAACGGCGGTGTTCTTGGCAAGGATCGTGATGCCGCGCTCGCGCTCGAGATCGCCGGAGTCCATGACCCGGTCGACCACCGCCTGGTGTTCGCGATAGATGCCGCCCTGCTTGAGCATTTCGTCGACCAGCGTGGTCTTGCCGTGGTCAACGTGGGCAATGATGGCGATGTTTCTTAATTTTTCCTGGGGGACCATTCGTTTTATCCTCTCTTTCCGGATTCACACTTCTTTTAACTCAAGGGGCATCTTAGCACAATTCACAAATTTTTTCAACAATATTTGTAAAAAACTTGAAAAAAATTGTGGATTGTGCTATGTTGTTTTCAAATTCTCCACCCGGAGGTAGCAAAATGAAACTTTCTGACAACGTACAGGCCTGTCATCTGTCCCCGATCCGCAAGTTTTACCCCTTCGCCATGGACGCGGAGCTGAGCGGAAAGAAGATCTATTACCTCAACATCGGCCAGCCCGACATTGAGACGCCGCCCATCTTCTTTGAGGCCATCCGCGACTATTCCAGCAAGGTGCTGGCCTATGCCCAGTCCCCCGGCGAGCCCGAGCTGATCCGCAGCATCCGCCGCTACTACCGCCGTCTCGGCGTCAACTATAACCGCGAGGACATCCTCATCACCACCGGCGGCAGCGAGGCGCTGCTGATCGCACTGCTCTGCATCATCGACCCGGGCAGCGAGGTCATCGTGCCCGAGCCCTTCTATCCCAACTACGACACCTTTGTCAAGGCCGCCGGCGGCCGCATCCGCCCGCTGGAGACCTTCGCGGCCGAGGGCTACAACTACGCCGACCGCGGCCGGCTGGAAAAGCTCATCAACGAGAACACCCGCGCCATCATGATCACCAACCCCAACAACCCCACCGGCAACTCGCTGACGGAAAAGCAGCTGCGCCTGGTGACCAAGGTGGCAAGAGACCACGGTCTGTTCCTCATCTGCGACGAGGTCTACCGCGAGTTCGTCTATGACTCCGACAAGATCTTCTGCGCCGGCAAGTACCGCGACATCGACAAGAACATCATCCTGATCGACTCCGTCTCCAAGCGCTTCTCCGGCTGCGGCGCCCGCGTGGGCATGATGATCTCCCGCAACCAGGAGCTCATGGCCCAGGCGCTGAAGTTCTGCCAGGGCAGACTCTCGGTTGCAACGCTCGACCAGGTCGGCGCCAACGCCCTGTACTCGCTCGATCCGTCCTATTTTGACAAGATCAAGGCGGAGTACAAGCGCCGCCGCGACGTCTGCTACCAGAAGCTCAGCAGCATCCCCGGCGTGGTCTGCACCGAGCCCAAGGGCGCGTTCTACATGATGGCAAAGCTGCCCATTGACGACGCCGAGCTCTTCCAGACCTGGCTTCTGACCGACTTTGAGGACAACGGTGAGACCGTGATGTTCTCCCCCGGCAAGGACTTCTACGCCACGCCCGGCAAGGGCATCGACGAGATCCGCATCGCCTACGTGCTCGAGGAGGACAAGCTGGCCCGCGCGCTGGATCTGCTGGCGCTGGCCATTGAGCAGTACAACAAGCGCTAGGAGGCCTGTATGCACCTCAGACCCACATTTTTCAACACAAAATGGAAGCTGCGCGGGCTCTGGGCGCTCCCGGTGCTGCTGCTGAGCGCGCTGGCGATCCTGTATATCACGCTGCTGATCCAGGTGGGCCAGGTCACGGTGACGCTGGGCAATCTGCTCGCCCAGCCGCTGCTGATCCTTCTGAACCTGCTGCCGATCCTCACGGTGCTGGTGCTGCTTTGGGCTGCGACCAACAACCCGTTTCTGGCGGCTTCCCTGACTTCGATCATCTTCCATCTGATGAGCCTGGTCAACCGGATCAAGATCGAGGCGCGCTA
>CADBKF010000065.1 GCA_902795195.1 Oscillospiraceae bacterium | reverse complement strand
GCTCGGGTTGAAGGTCGTCGGAGTGGTGCCGGCGGTGATCTCCTTCTCCACAGCCCACAGGACTGCCTTGTAGTAGAAGCCGCCTGTCACGTCAGTGAACGGGTTATTCTCGCTCGTGGGCTCCGGCGTACCGGCCGCGCGCCACAGGAAGGTCACGACCTGGCCTCTCGTGCAGTCCTCCAGCGGGCTGAACTTCGTGTCGGAGGTGCCGGCAGTGATCTGCGGGTCGTGGTTGTAGGCCCAGTAGACCGGCTCGAAGTAGTACTTGGTCTCGTCCTGCACGTCGTCGAAGCGGAACGGATCGGGCGGGGTCTCGCCGCCGGCGGGCTTGAGCTCGTCCATGGCGCTCAGTGCTGCCTCGAGGATCGCTTCGATGTCCTCGATCGTCTCGGCGGCGTCGATGTCCAGCAGGGCTTTTGCCAGAATTTCGTCGAGGGCTGCCTGGGTCTCTTCATCCAGACCCAGCGCGCTGATCTGATCGGCATGGTCCTGCGCGGCAGCGGCTGCGACGTACTTGGCGTCCGCCAGCGCAGCGGCTGCGGCGGCCTCGGCGTCGGCGGCGGCCTGCTCGGCAGCGATCCGTGCCAGCTCGGCCTCGGCTTTGAGCAGATCGACATAGTTGTCGACCTCAGCCTTCTGCGCGTCGCTCAGCTCGTCATAGGCCGCTCTTGCAGCCTCGACGGCCTCGGCGCTCTCTGCGGTGATGGGATCATCCAGGGCGGCAATCAGGTCCTCGACGACCTCGACCTTGCTGACCAGCGCTTCGAGCGCTGCGTTCAGGGCCTCGGCAGCCGCGTCGATCTCCTCCTGGGTGGGTTCCTCAGCCCCCAGCAGCGCCTTGCCTGCGGCCAGCAGCTCGGGGATCGGCGCGTAGGTCTCCTCGGTATAATCCTCAGGTACCAGCGACTCGGCGGCCTCCACGGCGGCCTGCAGGGCCGTCAGATCCACCTGACCCTCGATTGTGGTTTCATAGACCTTCCAGCGGTAGATGCCGGAGGCGTTGGATGCGGTGGTCATGATGAGCCGCAGGTCCACGCAGGTGATGGGCGCAAACAGCACACGGTTGTACTGGTTGGTCTTCATGGCGTCGGTCGGCGCGGTGATGAGGATCACATCCTGCCATTCGCCGCCGGCCGCTGCCAGATACTGGAGCTTGAAGTCGGAGGGCACGCGCGTGCCGCCGCCGTCGTCGTACCAGTAGATGTCGAAGCCGCCGACGGTCACAGGTTCATCCCAGCGGTAGCCGACGTAGTGGAGCGAGCCGGTCTCCTGGCTCCAGTTGCCCCAGCCGAGTTTGGTACCCATTCTGGAGCTGGTGGGCTCGAAGTCACGGTTGGCGATGCCGTAGAGGTTCTCCCAGGAGGCCACATAGTCGGTGTAGATGTGATCGTTCGTGGTGTTGGAGCTGTCCACATAGGGGGCAACGTCCTCGCCCAGCTCGCCGGTGACGGTGGCCAGGGCCTTGTCGATCAGCGCCAGCAGCTTGGCGGTCTCGGCGTCGATCATATCCTGGGTGGTCTCCTCGTCGCTCATGAGCTCATAGGCAGCCTGGATCTCGTCGAGCAGCTCCTGCTTGACCGGATTCTTGATCAGATCCATGATGCTGTTGGCCTTGTCAATGGCGGCGTTGAGCGCCTTGAAGTTCAGATCGGAGCTGTAGCCGTAGACCTTCCACTCGATGATGCCGCAGCCGAGGGTCACAGGATCCATGGTCATGCGGATCGAGCTTGTGCGCACCGGGCCGAAGGTGGTGTTGTTGTACTGGTTGAGCGTGTTGTTCAGGGCCGAGCAATCTGGCATCGGACGCCAGACGCCGGAGGCATCGAGGTATTCCAGGCGCATGTTCTTGGGCTGGAAGTTGCCGCCGCCGTCGCGGAAGTAGTAGACGTCCTGGCTGTCGATGATGATCGGCTCGTCCCAGGTGTAGCGCACCCAGGCGGTCGAGCCCTGGGCCTCCGCGCCGCCGCCCCAGTTGTGCCAGACGCCCTTGGAGGTGTCGGACGAGGAGGACGGATCGGAGGGATCGGCGCTGGTGTTGATCCGGCCGTTGGTGGTGCCGCGGCCCTCGTCATGCAGGGCGTGGACGCCGCCGAGGTCGTTCGGGGTGTTGGTGGAGGCGGTGGGCGTGGCGTCCGGGGCCACGTTGACGCGGGTGCCGGTGATGACGTAGACGGTGATGGCCACCTTCACGCCCACATCGGTGGTGCCGTACACGTCAAAGGTGCCGATGATGGCGTAGCTGGCGGGGTCGACTGCGTCCCAGGTGACCGCGGCGTCCACGACGGAGCCGTCGGGCAGGACCACAGGAACGGTGGCAGGCAGCGCGGGCGGGGTCTTGGCCTTGGTGGTGATGGCCTTGGCCCGCTGCACGCCGTCGGCCTGGGTCATGACGACCTCGACGTCCTTAAAGGAGGACTTGTCGGCGTCGATGACCGTGACGCGGACCACATAGGTGCCGTTGCCGTTGGCCAGCAGGGTCGCGTTCTGCTGGTTGCCGTTCACGATCACGCCCACGGCGCCCTCGGGCGCGCTCACAAGGGTCCACTCATAGGCGAGCTCGCCCTGGTAATACTGGTCGGCAATGGCCTCGACAGTGAGGTCTGCCAGGGTGGGATTGAGATAGTTCGGCTCGCCGGAGGCGGAGACGATCACGGGCGGCGTGCGCTCGGGCGCGCCGGCAATGTCCAGGGTGATGCTGGCGTCGCTGGACTTTTCACCGTCGGAGACGGTCAGAGTCACAACGTACTTGCCCTCGATCGTCGCGCGGGCGTCGGTGTTGTTGGCGGTGGGGGTGTCGAGCGTCAGCGCGCCGCCCTCGGGGGTGGAGGTGACGGCCCAGCTGTAGCTGATGGTGCTGCCCTGCGGCGCGCCGTCGTCGGTGACGATGGAGCGCAGGGTGAAGGGCACCAGCGCCGCCAGGGTGGGAGATTCGATGGAGTTGGAGACGGTGATCTCGGCCTTCGGGGCCTCGTTCTCGCCGTTCTCCAGGGCCTTGATCTCGACGATTGCGTTGGCAGCGCCCTCGGGAATGACCACATTGGCGGTGCCCTCGCTGCCGGAGATGAAGACCTGGCCGACCTGCTCGCCGTTTAAGAAGATGCCGTAGAAGCCGTCCTTCACGCCGGCGCCGGAGAGCTTGATCTTGCTCACATGGGTGCTGGTTGCGGTGTCGCGCAGGGTCAGCTTGATGGAGGAGCCGTCCTTCGCCATCTCGGCGGTCTTCACCGCATCCTGGATCATCTCCACATAGATGCGCTCGTCGATCAGGTTGATGCGCTTGCCGAAGCCGTCGGTCGGGGTGATGGTGTAGACGCCGTCGGCCTCGGACACGTGCGCGCCGTAGCCGAACAGGCCGAAGACGGGGTCGGTGGCAACGTCGGCGGAAATGGACAGCAGCGAGCCGTAGATGCCCTCGTCGGACTCGCCGGAGAAGTCGTTCCAGCCATTGTTCATGACGCGGGTGCCGCCGTCGTTGACGTTCTGCGCGCCGGCGCCGCCCTTGTACATCGTGAAGCGCCAGGAGACGCTGCCGACGTAGTTGTCGTCGATCTGGCCCATATTGACGGCGTTGAAGTTCGAGAGCTTCGCCGCGTAGCTCAGACGCTCGGACCACTGGGCGGAATCCGCCTCATCGTTCTGGTAGCGCAGATAGTCGTCCATGATGTAGCCGGCCAGAGACGCGGTGTACTGGAAGTTCCACCAGCCCTCGCCGCCGCGGAAGACGGGGTCTGCATAGTGATACCACGTGGGCTGGATGCCGCGCATGGCTCTGGTCTTGCGGTTGGCCATCGCCATGGCGTTGAGCGCCTGGGTGACCCGGTTGTTGGTGGGATAGTACTTGCGCAGGGCCTTGGCCGAGGAGTAGGCGCCCTCCTCGCCGGTGTTGTCGTACTCGAACTCGGAGCCGTAGGGGTAGGTGGTGTTGGCCACGTTGCGGCCCTTGGTGTAGGCGAACTGCTGCTTGAGCGCGTCGCCCTCGGCGGTCATGCCCTCCTCGTACAGGGCCTCGATCATCGCGGGGATCTGCTGCTCGCCGTAGAAGCCCGTCGTGCCGGAGCCGGCGCGGTTATGGTAGATGCCGTAGGCGATGTTCAGGTAGAAGGTCGCAGGCTCGCGGTAGTCGATCAGGTCCGGATAGGCCTTGACGATGCGGTACATGTTGAAGAAGGCCGTGGCCTCCATGACCTCGGAGAAGGTACGGGTGTAGGGGCTTGCGGAGGTGCCGTAGATACCGGAGGCGGAGAGGTAGTTGGCAACCGTGAAGCTGTTGTGGGTGTTCTTCATGTAGTTGGTCCACATGAAGTCGATCAGGTAGCGCTCAAGGGACTTGACCTGGTCGGCGTCGGGGGCCAGATAGTTCTTCATCGCCATGAAGTTGACGTTGTCGTGGCTCCAGTCGTCGCCCCAGTGGGAGCGCTGGTTGCCGTCTCTGCCGGAGGCAAAGTACCAGTCGGAGTAGATGCCGTAGGTAGCCGAGTCGGGGTTGTTGTCCTGGGTGGTGTTGGCCATGAAGTCGGCGTGGGTGTCGGCGATCTGGTCGAGCTCGGCCAGGACGTTGAACTCAAACTCGGTGAACTTGTCCTCGCCGGTGGACTTGAGCTTGTAGTCCACGCGCACGGAGTTGTTGCCGATGCAGCCGAACTTCAGCCGGTAGATGTGGTGCTGCTCGCCGTCGATGAGCTTGGTCTCGACAAATTCCACGGCCTCGGTGTAGTCGGGGTTGCCGTCGTGCAGGCCGCGGCCGGTGCGGGCGTTGTTGACCATGTTGTTGCGCTGGGTGGGGATGTGGTCGCGGTCATAGGGGTCGTTCTCATGGACGCACAGGATGTCGACCTTGACGCTGTCCTTGTCGATCAGGTTCTCGTCGTAGTGCAGGTCGATCAGCGTGTCCATGTTGATGGCGGTCTGGAAGCTGGGCACCGCGATGGCGTCGATCATGCCCTCCTTGTAGAGGATGGAGCGGAAATTCTTCTCGCGCTCCTCGTTGGAGGTGGAGGCGTTCTGCGGGGAGTTGGCGTCTGTGCCGGGCTTGCCGTCGCCGGCGCGGATGGCGGAGAACTTGAAGGAATAGCTCTTTTCCTCACCGGGCCCCAGGATCAGGGAGCTGTTGTCGGTGAAGTAGCCGCGGCCGGTCTGGGTGCGGATGTTCTTGGAGTGGATGTAGAAGACCTCCAGGCCGGGATACCAGCCGCCCTGGTCGGCCAGCCAGTTGGTGTAGAGGCTGCCGGAGCGGTACTCGGAGGTGCCGTTGCCGGTGCCGACCCAGTAGTCCACGTACTCCACGCGCGCGCCGGTCTCCACCACGGGGGTGAAGAGCAGGTAGTTGCCCTGGCCAGAGCAGCGGATGCCGTAGCCGTAGCCGGAGTCCGCGCCCGCAAAGGAGTGGAAGGTCAGGCGGTTGGTGTAGGTGTCGGAGGTGGATCTGTACTTGTTGTTCCAGGCCATGGGCAGGCCGATGTCGCCGAACTCGATGTACTGGTCGGACTTGTTCTTGACCGTGATCGTCCACAGCAGGGAGCCGTCCTCGGTGTCCGTGTCGTACTTCGATTCCACGTCGTAGCCCTTCATGGTGCGGGCGGTGGTGGAGCTGAGGTCCTGGCCGATGTAGTTGACCACGACCTGGGAGCTGCCGTTGCTCGTCTTGGTGATGTAGGGGTTGCTGGCGGAGATATTGGTCGCCGTGGTGGAGCCGCCGGCCGCCAGGGTGCGGTTCACGTCCTGCTCGGTGAAGGCGCCGGTCAGGCCCTCCTTCGTTGCGGCGGATCGGGTGGCGAAGATCATTTCACCGGTCCACTGGTGGGCGGTGTTGTTCTGCTGGGACTCGCTGTTGGGGAGCATGAAGTTGATGTTGCTGGTGTTGTTCTTGATGTTCAGGACCGCGATCTGACCCAGATCGCCGATCTGAACGCTCAGGCTGTCATTTGCAATGGTGCTGGCCGCCGCTTCCGCCGTCGGCAGCAGGGCCGGGATCGCGCCTGAGAACAGCGAAATGACCATCACCAGCGTCAGCGCGAAGGAAACCAGCCGCTGCCATTTGAATTGTTTTGTCATTCCGTGCGCTCCTTTCCGGTGGTTAATTTCTGGAAACAGGGTGCCCCGCCGCGCCGCTGGCGCGGCGGGGTTCCGGGTGGTTGCTGAAATGATAAATTGTTAGTTGTTCATGTAGCGGTAGAGGAAGGTCACGACCTGGGCTCTGTTGCAGGTGCCGTTCGGGTTGAAGGTCGTGGGCGTCGTGCCGGAGGTCACCTCGTTG
>CADBKF010000064.1 GCA_902795195.1 Oscillospiraceae bacterium | reverse complement strand
GCGGCAACCTCGACTACAGCTGGGATCTGAATGCGAGCAAGAAGACGACCGCGGTTGTGATCGGCCTGAAAAAGTACGACGAGGACAACGGAGATCATGATGGCTGGTGCGACATGACCTATGCCCGTGTGTCCCGCAGAACCTTCGAGAACGACTTGAAGCTGCGCATCCACACGGCCAACGACGGCGACAACCCCGGCGGCATCAAGACCGCGCCCGACGGCGGCGTGGCGCTGGAGGAGTCCTCCGGTGTCTACGCGCAGATGAAGCCGGAGGTCACGCTGCTCTCCGGCGGCGTGAACTACAGCGGCAAGCTCTACGTCGGCTCGACTGTGCAGGTCAACATCAAAAACACACCGGCATTCCGGCCGCTGAACGCCGGCTCGCTGAGCAGCGGCGTCTATGTGACCCGCAGCGACGGCAGCATCTGCACCAATGCGCAGATCACCCAGGTCTCCGGCACGAACAAATACAACATTCTCATGGTCTGGAACGGCATGATCCGCGAGCAGAACCTCCAGCTGGATCTGAGCCCCTCTGTGCAGCGCCTGGTGGACGAGGACGGCAGGACCCTGGCCGACATCGACACCTCCAAGATCCCCGACACCTGGGAGATGTTCTGGAACAACCCGGCCGACCCGGCGGACAACACGATCTCCATCGGCATGTCCGGCACCTTGTCCAGCGCACCGCACTTCAGACCCGAAATCCAGCTCGGCACGATCTACCGCTGGGACTGGGAAGGCGGTGACATGGATGCGACCAAGCTCTGCCGCCAGGTCCCGAACCTGCATTGGATCAACTTCAACCGAAGTCCGGACGACCGCATCATCTACAACGGCCGCAGCTACGCGGGCAACGACACGATCTGGCTTGACACCGCCGATCTTGCCCAGCCGAACGCGACCTTCCGCTATTACAATGCCGCGTATCTCACGGCAGTTTCCGTCATGCGGGCGACGATCAACTATGTGGCCGTCTACTGGGACGGCAACGCCAACGGCAGGATCGACGGCCATTATGACGAATCCATCGGCTATTTCGTGCTCGACGAGGGCACCGAGGACGAGCTGGTGGAGTACCTCGACCCCGAGAAGAAGCTCGAAGAGTCGCTCTTTGCGCCGGTCGAGATCGAAAAGGACGGCGAAACCGTGCTCGCGCCCTTCTTCTTCCGCGTGAGCTACACCATGACGCCGCGCTCGCTGACCCCGGACGCCGGCCAGGAATACAGCATGGCGCAGGTGATCCCGGCGCTCGTGACCAGCATCACCGACCCGGACAACTACGCCAGGCTCACCGAGGAGCAGCGCAGCTACCGCTATCTCTACAGCGGCCAGGACGCCGAGGGCAACTACACCTCGGACAACCATCCCATGTACGGCCCCGAGGCGACCGCGCTGCAGGCGGTGGATGTCCCCCTGGGCGGCGGCACG
Organism: Oscillospiraceae bacterium; assembly: GCA_902795195.1. Lineage (GTDB taxonomy): Bacteria > Bacillota > Clostridia > Oscillospirales > Oscillospiraceae > JAFRPC01. The sequence goes on along the minus strand of CADBKF010000064.1, from coordinate 7,790 downwards.
AGCCCGGTCAAGATCGTCGACGGCGAGTACATCTGGGACCCGCACTACGAGGGCAACCTCATGTTCCCGGCGGAGAATCCCGAGCCCATCTTCATCCCGCACACGCTGGCCGGTGAGAACCTGCCGGTCACGGACGAATACGCCTACACCGAAGCGGGCGAGCTGGAAATGTCGGCCGAGGGCGCTGAGGCGATCAACGGCTATCTGGGCTCCTTTGCCGGCAACAGCACCATTGCGCTGTGCATCCAGGAGCAGGAGGAGACCACCGACGCGCTCGTCCTGGAGAGCCGCAAACCGCACCACAAAAAGAAGGTCCACCCCGAGAGCGCAACCCCGATCCCCAACAGCAGCTATGAGAGTACGGACCAGATCAAGGACGTGCAGGCCGGCGTGGACACCGACGACAACCAGGCGGGCGTGGATATGGATGAGTCCGGCAGCGACTTCCCGGAATTCAACCTGGACCTGCGCACCAAGATGCCGCAGTTCAACTGCGGCGGCACCGACCACAGCTTTGTCACGGTCGCCGTCAGCGGCTATGAGATCGAGGTCGGCTTCGCCGTCCCGATCTTCAGCAGAGACCTGAATAAGAGCGAAAACAAGTGGGCGAAGGGCGGCATCTGCGACAACGCCGAACAGTTCGGCAAGATGTACGACTTCATCCGGGGCAAGGGCTGGGATTCGTTGGCAGACGACTCTCTGAAGCAGGCCCTGGACCCGAACGGTGAAAATGTCACCAAGGACTTCGCCTTCAGCTTCAGCTTCTCCTTCGTGGTCGCCTGGAAGTATGACCCGGTGATCAACACCTTCTTCTTTGAGCGCTTCACCTTTGCCGCCCAGGCCTCGCTGGAGTTCAAGGTGACGGGCCGCTTCGTGGCCTGCCCGATCCTGTACCTCTACCTCAAGTGCGGCATCTCGGTGTCCCTCTCCACCGGCGGCACCTTCATCCGCGTTGTGGACGAGGAGGAAACCCCCGTCGTCGGCGAGGAGCTCGAGGGCGACGGCCTGAAGAGCCTGAGTCTGAAGAAGGGCAAGGCCTTCCAATTCCAAACAAGCTACAAGACCTTCAACATAGAATTTGACGGAAAGATCGCCATCGAGCTGTATGAGGACGCGGCCCATACAAAGCTCGTGGAGGATTCCATCCGCGGCTACCTGACCTCCGACGGCGGCGACCCCGTTACCGCCAACCTCAAACGGCAGGACGGCATGAAGCTCGACGGCGACTACTATGTCCGCATCCTCGCCCTGGAGGACACCGAGATCACCCGCATTGTCCGCGTGTACGATTCCCACAGAGAATCCTACTGGAGCGGCGTCCAGATCTCTCCAGAGGCCTTTGTTGAGGTCGGCGCCGGCGTCGGCTGCGAGGTCGCAAAGTTCGAGCTCTATGCCAAGCTGTCCGTCGCCGCGGCGATGACCTTCGGCGCCTACAACGAGGAGGCCCACGACTACGATTTCTTCGTGTTCGACGAGTTCAGCGTGGACATTGCCCTGGGCTTCCGCTTTGTTTTCCTGCTGCTCTCCTATGAGATGGACCTGATCGGCTATCACGTCGGCTATGAGCACGGCGAGGGCTGGGGCCACAGCTGGAGCGCCATCGGCGATCTGTTCGGCGGCGATCTCGGCGTGGGCGACCAGACAGAGGGCGGCGTGCACATCAAGCAGCCGGCCGACACCAGCGGCACACAGAACTTCTACTCCAACGACCCGAGCGAGCTGGACCTGCTGGCCTTTGACGCCAACGACCCCGCAGTTCCGTTCCAGCTCTCCGGCTTCTCCACCTCCGGCGACGCCTTCAAGCTGGCCGACGGTCTGACCGTGGGCTACGACTACCGCGTGCTCAGCGTGGGCGAGGACAACTACGTGGTCTACACGATCAGCCGCGCGGGCGCTGCCAACGCCATGGACAACTCCATGCTCGTGCTCTCGAAGCTGCGTCTGACCGGCACCGCCTACGGCCTGGTCAACCCCGTGGACGATCAGGCCGCCGTGCCCTACATCCTGCTTGACACCGTAGAGACCACCACGACGCCCACGCCCAGCTACCCCGGCGAGCTCGCCGAGCCCGTCACGACCTATGTCGATGACGGCACCGGCGATCTGGACTTCGACGTCTGGAGCGAGGGCAGCACCATCCACGCCGTGTGGGTCAGCTACGACGCGCCCGCGCCGGCCGGCGAGATGCGTACGGCTGCCGAGGCTGCCGCACACACGCTGATCAAGCGGGCCAGCTTCGACACCGTGAGCGGCAAGGGCTTCACCGATGCCGAGATATGCAGCGGCACCGGCGCGAGCGTCTCCCTGCCCGCCGGCGGCAGCGACGTCACGGTCTATATCCGTTCCGTGCCCATGAGCGAGCCCGAGCGGCAGCAGGCCGACGCCGACCTCCGGGCCTACCTCAAGGCCATCGGCAACGATCCGGACGACACGGTCAACGCCTCCGGCATGGTCGGGCGCTACCGCCTGGCCACCCAGCAGGCCTTCTGGGATGTGAACGGCAAGGCCAGCAGCCTCTGCGTCAGCCTGGCAAACGGCGCACGCTCTGCCCTGCAGCTGGCAGACGGCCAGACCGTCGAGAACGTCGAGTTCACGCAGATTGGCGACGTGTACTATCTGGCCTACACCACCACGGAGCTGCGCTACACCGACGCGGACGGCAACTCCGTCGCAGGCGGCGCTGCGGCAGCGAACCTTCTGACCATCAAGCGCATGTTCCTGCGCACCTTCACCGTCGAGGACGGCGAGGTGGTCTGGACCAACCACGGCGAGGCCGGCGATGAGAACAAGGGCGTTCTGCTGCGGACCCTGTACGACTACGACGACAACAGCGCCCTCTCCGACGGCGTCTATCGCAGCGGTGCCATCGAGGCCTATGAGAACCCGTTCTTCTCCAACCTGCAGTTCCTGCGCGGCAAGCTGGGCGAGAGCCTGGCGGGCGAGGAGGAGGACTTCACGCTGCTGGCCGACCGGGTGGAGGACTTCCTGCTCTTCGAGATGAACGGCAGCACCTATGTGATCCGCGAGGATTCCCTGGCCAGCATCGCCAACGAGAAGAAGGGCACCATCATCACCTTCTTTGCCCCCGGCATCAATGAGAGCGGCAAGCAGGATCAGACCACCGGCAGAGACTGCGTCACCATCGGCGCCGACAGCGCCGGCAACGTCGCCGCGGTCTATGTGGGCACCGTGGATCACACCACGAACAACGCTCTGTTCCTGACAAAATTCGACCCCGACACCGGCACCTGGGGCGCCGGCACGATCCTGGCGATGAACCACATGGACGTCTATGAGGACGTCGCAGCCAACGACTGGAGCGCAGAGGAATGCGAGCAGGCCTACTACGGCAAGCTCGAGGCCTGCGAGCACGGCGGCATGGACCAGTTCATCTTCCAGAATCTGCAGTTTGCCCTCGGCGCGAACATCGAGGACCACGACAGCCTGCTGATCCTGACGCAGGGCAACATGACCTATCTCTACCAGACTCAGACCGAGCTTGGCGGCGAGAAGAAGGATCTGGTCCTGCCGATCCCCAACGAGCAGACCTCCAAGATCGAGCGGGCCCAGCAGAACCCCGCCGGCATCGGCGTCTATGCCATCAGCTACGGCGTCGGCCAGCAGGCCATCGGCGAGGGCAGCCTGCGCACGATGAACTATGACTTCACCGCAGGCTCCGATCTCTACGCCACCGTGCAGTTCACCAACGTGGGCGACGTCGGCATCCGCGGCAGCGCGGCCGAGGATCAGCAGATCCGCGTCCGGCTCGACGCGCAGACCGATTTCGGCACCCTGCCCCTGGCCGCCTGGGAGATCACCGAAAACATCATCCCCGGCCAGACCGTGAAGCTGGCGGCCACCTTCCGGGTCGAGCAGACCCTGCCCACCGGCTCCCGTCTGACGCTGACGGTCTCCGAGGGCGAATACTACAGATCCGAGGGCGGCGTGCCCTACCGCGCGAGCCTGGATCTGTACACCATCACCTCCATGCCGGAGCTGGGCTATGAGGACTTTGCGATCAAGCCCATCGGCGTGGACGAAAACGGCGACACGATCCTGAGCGTGGATCTGCTGGTCGGCAACCGCGGCACGGAGACTGCGGAAAATGCCCGCCTGCAGTTCAGCTATGACCTGGGCGAGGTCGACGAGACCAACGAGCCCGTCTATGCGGCGCTCGACCTCACCGGCCATCAGCTCAACGTCGGCGAGCAGGAGCTGCTGCCCATGGCAGGCGGCGACGAGCTGACCGGCGGCGTGCTGACGCTCGGCACCATCGACCCCGGCTACGGCAGACGCGTGCGCGGCACGATCACGGTTTCACCGGAGCACTACCTCGGCCGCGGCACCGGCAGCCTGAACCTCCGGGTGGAGATCCTCAGCGACGCCGACAAGGTCGAGGAGCTGACCGACACCGGCCTCTACGCGGTCCGGCACGGCGAATACGACGGCTCGGACAACCTCCGCAGCGCTGCCATCGAGCACCGCACCTTCTTCACGGTCGCCTCCATGGTGACCATCCCCCTGGGCAACACGCTGCACCTGCCCATCTCCCTGTCCGCCACCACCGGCGACGAGACGCCCCGCATCCTGGTCACCGAGTTTGCCGATCAGGAGCTCGAGCACAACCTGGGCATTCTGAGCTATGAGGGCAGCGGCTATGCCAACGGCAGCGAGAGCGGCACCCTGATCATCGCGCCGTCGCAGACCGGCACCGGCTTCGTCCGCGTGCAGGATGTGAACACCAACAGCTTCTTCGACATCGCCTACACCGTGACCGATCCTGCCGAGGGCATCAACATCTTCATCGACAACGGCATGTTCACCTTCCAGAACAAGGACGGCTCGGTCTACGATGCGACCGCCGCGGCCAGCACCCAGGACTGGATCTTCGACGAGACGGCCCACACCTGGGGCGCGGACGGCACGGCGCCGTATCTGAACAACCTCTCCCGCGGCCGCGTGGGCAGCAGCTTCACCTTCAACACCCAGTGCGAGCGCATGGATCTGATCTTCAACGGCACCGTCCTGGTGGAGAGCACCCTGCCCGGCTTTGAGCCCGTGACCATGAGCGCCGGCGGCGGCGACGGCCAGGATGCCGGCGAATACGCCAGCGTCCGCTTCGGCACCAACAGCAACAACACCACCCACACCGTCACCGTGACGGTCGTCTCCGGCGCAGGCACCGGCGCCTTGGCGGACTTTGACCGCCTCATCGAGCACTTCGGTGCGGCCGGCACACCCACACCGGCCGAGGACGCCATCTCGCCGCAGATCTACTGGAGCCGGAGCTTCCCGGATACGGCCTCGATCCTGCAGGGCGAAACCGTGTATCTGTCGGCCTACATCCTCGACGACAGCGCGATCGACAGCAACCGCACCCTGAGCATCGAGGCCATCGACAACAACGGCAACCGCACCTCGAGGGTCGTGACGATCAAGTGGTTCAACAGCGTGCTCACGATCGGCGCCATCGGCACCGCGCCGGGCCTGATCCAGACGGACCTCAGCTTCGTTGACGATGAATTTGCCCCCGTCCCGGCCGAAGGTGCGCTCAACTTCGCGCCCTGGCTGCAGTCGAGCTATGTGCCCCGGGAGGACGAGACCAGCGCCGCGTACATCTTCTACAACGGCGCCATGTCGGATTCCCCGCTCTCGAGAGGCGAGGGCGAGCACTGGCGGGCCATCTCCGACGGCATCTACATGGTCCGCATCGACCGCACCGACGGCACCTGGGCCCGGGCCTTCATCGAGCTCGACCGTCTGGACTTCGACGAGCCGCTGCTGTCCCTGACGCCCACCGACAGCGGCATCGAGATCACCGCCTCCGACAATGAGGCGCTCGCCGAGCTCACCGTCAACGGCTATCCGCTGGAGGTCAGCGGCAGCCTGTATTCCGGCAGCTTCGACGCGCCCTTCACCGGCAGCTACACCGTCGTTGCCGTCGACAACGCGGGCAACCGCACCGAGCAGACCGTGACGCTGGAGATCCCGCTCCGCTTCCTGGAGGAGGCCGTGACCGGCAGCTTCACCTGCGCGAACAACGACCTGCACGGCACCGTGACCGTGGATCCCGCGAAGCTCTACGGCGGCGTGTTTGACCCAGAGCGGAGCAAGCCCGAGGAGGGTGTCTACCTTCCCGCCTACAGCGCGGCCCTGGTCGCCGCCGGGACCGAGCCCACGGACGACGACTTCACCGTGCTCGGAAGCGACGTCCTTGTGCTGGACGATCTTGCCGAGGGCGACTACGAGCTCTATGTCCGCGATTCCGCCGGCACGCAGATCCGCTGGGCGCAGACGCTCAGCCTCCATCATGCCGAGGGCATGTGGAACGAGACCACCTACACCTGGAGCGAGGACAACAGCAGCGTCACGGCCGAGCGGGTCTGCCGGGTCGATCCGACCCACCGCGAGACCGAGACGGTCCAGACCAGCTTCGTGCTCGACAAGCCTTCCACGTTCGAGGAAACGGGCGCCGGCCACTACACCGCCGAGTTTGAGAACCCGGCCTTCGAGACGCAGGTCAAGGACATCGTGATCCCCGAGGTGGCCTGCGAGGGCGGCGAGACTTGTCCCAGCAGCCACTTCACCGACATGCCGCCGTTGAGCAGCTACATGCATCTGCCCATCGACTGGGCGGTGCTGAACCAGGTCACCTTCGGCACCTCGCCGACGACCTTCGGCCCGGAGGAGAGCTGCACCAGAGCGCAGTTTGTGACCTTCCTCTGGCGCGTCAAGGGCCAGCCGGAGCCGGAGAGCTACAACAACCCCTTCAAGGATGTGAAGCCCACGGCCTTCTACTACAAGCCGGTCCTCTGGGCGGTGGAGCAGGGCGTGACGACGGGCACCTCGGCGACGACCTTCAGCCCGAACGCCAAGGCCACCAGAGCTCAGGTCGTGACCTTCCTCTGGCGCTACGAGGGCAGCCCTGTGCCGAGCTCCGAGGACAGCCCCTTCACCGACGTGAAGCCGACCGCCTACTACGCCCCGGCCGTGCGCTGGGCCGTGGAGAAGAAGATCACCTCCGGCACCTCTGAGACCACGTTCAGTCCCAACAACAACTGCACCAGAGCCCAGTGCGTGACCTTCCTCTACCGCGAGTTCGGCCAGGGCTGATCGGACACATCTCCTGGATGCGCTTGAGCGCGCGGTCCTGCAACCCAGCGATGCGCGGAGCACGCGGCAACACAATCCAGTGATGCGCGATGCACGCGGTAGCGCAATCCAGCGATGCGCGGAGCACGCGAAGCGTAGACAAAAGCCTCTGCGGCAACCGCCGCAGAGGCTCCCCAAAAGGGCCTGTTGCAAAATGCTCTGTCATTTCGAGCAAAGCGAGAAATCCGTTCGGATTTCTCGGTCGCAAGCTCCCTCGAAATGACAGGTTCGTGCATTTTGCAACAGGCCCTTTTCATATCAAAGTCCGATTCGTGAAGCACCCGGAAAAGCGGAAACAGCCCCCAAACCCGTCATTGCGAACCAGTGCCGCAGCACTGGTGTGGCAATCCGTATCTCTCGTCCCTTTCGCGCTTTTGTCACCCGATCCTGCCTCCGGCGGCCCCATTTTCTTTGCTTCTTGGCCAAAGGGCACCCGCGGCAGGGCCTTTTATCCAATCATTTGGACAGGTAAAAACTTCCGTCTTGACATTCCGACGGGAAAGGTGTATACTCAGACCGTAAACAAACAAATGTTCGACACAGGAGGGAGGAGCACAAAATGGACCCACTTGCCGAAGCGCTGCCCATCGAGCGCTGGAGGGGCAGGGAGTATCAGCAGATCTGGAACCGGCTGCGGC
>CADBKF010000063.1 GCA_902795195.1 Oscillospiraceae bacterium | reverse complement strand
CGTACGAATGCCTCCGCATTTCATGCGGAGCGTCGAACGCTTTCCGCGTTCGACGAATAAAACCATTATAAATGGTTTTATTGCATTCTAGTATAAAATCGGATTTTGTTCGGCTTCTGCGCGGCCGCAAACCGGCCGGCGCTTGCATGGCAGACTGCAAAAAACGGGCTTGCTTTTTCGCGCAGGCGCGGTAATACTGTTATGAAAACCTCTCGAAGCTGCGCGGCAATGTCGGCGCGGTGCTGGGCGGCATCCTGGCCGGCATGCTCACCAGCGTCGGGAGCATCCTGCTCATGGCGTGGCTGCTGCGGCTCAATCAGGCGCAGGCCGCGACGCTGATCACCAATTCCGTCACCACGGCCATCGGCATGGACGTGGCGCAGTCGCTGGGCGGCATGGCGCCGCTGGCAAGCGCGGTCATCATCCTGACCGGCATCACGGGCAACCTCACGGCGCAGGCCGTCTGCAGGCTCTGCCGCATCACCGATCCGATCGCCCGCGGCGTGGGCATCGGCACGGCCTCGCACGCCATCGGCACCGCCCGGGCCTTTGAAATGGGCGAGCTCGAGGGCGCGATGAGCAGTCTGGCCGTCGCCATTGCGGGCATCGCCACCGCCGTCCTGGCCCCGATCCTGATCCGCCTCGTGCCCGTCTGACCCAAGTGAAAGAATTGCCGTTTATCTATGAAAAAACCGTTGCCAAGCAGCGGTTTTTTCGATATAATTGAATTACGGAAAGAATCCCACAAGCGCACGAAAAACGGAGGAATATAGTATGGCAACGACACCCTGGTATGCGCCCATGAAGCTGGGCTTCGGCCTCATGCGCCTGCCCAAGAACCCCGACGGCAGCATCGATATCCCGCAGGTGGCCGAGATGGCCGACCGCTTTCTGGCGGCCGGCGGCACCTATTTTGACACCGCCTATGTCTACGACAACGGCAAATCCGAGGAGGCCTTCCGCAAGGCCGTGGCCGAGCGCTATCCCCGCGACAGCTATACCCTCTGTACCAAGCTCAACGCCTGGATGCAGTGCCACGACGAGCAGAGCGCCAAGCAGCAGTTCTATACCAGCCTCGAGCGCACCGGCGTCGGCTATTTCGACTACTACCTGCTCCACGCCCTGCAGCGCAGCAACTACAAGAAGTACGACGAGTACCACCTGTGGGACTTCATCGCCGAGCAGAAGGCAAAGGGCCTGGTCAAGCACTGGGGCTTCTCCTTCCATGCCGACCCCGAGCTGCTCGAAGAGCTGCTGACGCTCCATCCCGAGGTCGATTTCGTCCAGCTGCAGATCAACTACGCCGACTGGGAGCACCCCGGCGTCGCCTCCCGCAGAAACTGGGAGATCTGCAAGGCCCACGGCAAGCCGGTCACCATCATGGAGCCGGTCAAGGGCGGCGTGCTGGCTGACCCCATCGCGCCGGTCAAGCAGGTCTTTGACCAGACCGGCAGCAAGCTCTCCTACGCCGGCTGGGCGATCCGCTACGCGGCGAGCCTGGACAACATCCTCACGGTGCTCTCCGGCATGAGCTCGCTTGCGCAGATGGAGGACAACCTCAGCTACATGAAGGACTTCCGGCCCCTGAGCGCCGACGAGCAGGCCGTGATCGCCAGGGCCCAGGCCGTGCTCAACGCCGACCAGTCCATCGCCTGCACCGCCTGCCACTACTGCACCGAGGGCTGCCCGATGTCGATCCCGATCCCCGAGATCTTCACCGTGCGCAACCGCAGCAAGGGCAGCCCCCAGTTCCGCACCGAGCGCGAGTACAACAACGTGACCCAGGGCCGCGGCCGGGCCAGCGACTGCATCCAGTGCGGCCAGTGCGAGTCCGCCTGCCCCCAGCAGCTGCCGATCATCACCCTGCTCGAGCAGATCGCCGCGCAGCTGGAAGGGTAGATTTGAGGCAATCGGCAGGAAGGCAATAGGCAATAGGGAGTAAGGCAATAGGCAATAGGAGATGCGGGAAAGTGGACAGTTGACAGTGGAAAGTGGATAGTGAGTGTTCAGTGTTCAGTGTTCAGTGTTTAGTGTTTAGCATTCAGTTTTCAGTTTTCAGTGTTCAATGTTCAATACTGCGTGTAGGGACAAGCCTCGCTTGTCCGTTTCCCGCACCGCTTACCGCACCGCGCCCCGTAGGGATCGATCATGCCCGAAGGGACGATCGATCCGTCGCCCGTCAGGGCGAACACCGCGCCCCGTAGCGGACGGGTCTCCCGTCCGAATGCACCGCGCCCGTAGCGGACGGGTCTCCCGTCCGAATACACCGCATCCGTAGGGGACGGCGTCTCGACGTCCCGCTGATACGGATTGCACCCGTAGCGGACGGGTCACCCGTCCGAATGCACTGCACCCCGTAGGGATCGATCATGCCCGAAGGGACGATCGATCCGTCGCCCGTCAGGGCGAACACCGCACCCGTAGGGGACGGCGTCTCGACGGCCCGCCGACGCGGAATGTGCCCTTAGGGACGGCAATCTGTCGTCCGTGTCCCCTTTTTTGCAGGCCGTCCATGCCATCGTATCACGCATAAAAACCAATCAATGTCATTCTGAGGAGCGCAGCGACGAAGAATCTGGTCCCGTCATGGGGTTTTGATTCTTCGTCGCTGCGCTCCTCAGAATGACAAAATTTCAGTTTTACCGTGTTCCGCAAGTGCATGCCGCATCGGCGGGCGAGCAATGCTCGCCCCTACGGGTGCTTCGCAGATTCGCGGGCCGTTCGTTGCGCACAGGGTTCGCTCTGCCGAGCGACGGATCGATCGTCCCTTCGGGCATGATCGATCCCTACGGGGCGCGGTGCGGCAAGCGGACAAGCAAGGCTTGTCCCTACACTGAATACTGAACACTCACTATCCACTAGCCACTAGCCACTATCCACTAACCACTAACCCCCTGCCAGCTCGGCCAGCTCGTAGATCAGGCGCTCGCTCTTTTCCCAGCCGAGGCAGGCGTCGGTGATGCTCTTGCCGTAGACGCCACCGTCGACCGGCTGGTTGCCGTCCTCGATGTAGCTCTCCACCATGAAGCCCTTGACGAGCCGGCGCACGTCCGGGTTGTAGCGGCACGAGAGCATCACGTCCTTCAGGATGCGCGGCTGCTCAAACGGGTTTTTGCCGCTGTTGGCGTGGTTGCAGTCGATCACGACGCCCGGATTTCTGAGGCCCCAGCGCGCATAGAGCTCCGCCAGATACAGCAGCGTCTCATAGTGGTAGTTCGGGTGCGTCACGCCCTGGCGGTTGATGTAGCCGCGCAGGATCGCGTGGGCGTATTCGTTGCCGCCGGAATGCCCCTCCCAGCCGCGATAGATGAAATCGTGGGCGTGCTGGGCGGCGAGAATGCCGTTCATCATGACCGTGAGATCGCCGCTGGTGGGGTTTTTCATGCCCACGGGGCAGTCGAGCGCGCTGGCGGTCAGCCGGTGCTGCTGGTCCTCCACGCTGCGCGCGCCCACGGCCACATAGCCCAGAAGATCGTCGAGGTACTTGTGGTTTTCGGGGTAGAGCATCTCGTCGGCGCAGATGAAGCCGGTCTCCCGCACCGCGCGCATGTGCAGCTCGCGCATGGCGATGATGCCCTTGAACAGGTCCGGCGCGCCGGTGGGATCGGGCTGGTGGACCAGGCCCTTGTAGCCCTCGCCGTTCGTGCGCGGCTTGTTCGTGTAGATGCGCGGCACGATGAAGAGCTTGTCCTTGACCTGCTCCTGCACCGGTACAAGCCGGGTGATGTAGTCGATCACGCTGTCCTCGTTGTCGGCAGAGCAGGGGCCGATGATCAGCACCAGCTTGTCGCTCTGGCCGGCGAAGATCGACTTGAGCTCGGCCGTGCGCCGCTCGACGGTGTCCGCCACCGCCGCGGTGACCGGATACATCTCCTTGGTCTCCATCGGGATGGGCAGCTTCCGCTTAAAATTCATATTCATGTGGGCGTCCTCCCCTATTTCTTGTTGAACCAGGCGCGGCGCTCGGTGCTCAGGCGCATTTTCTCGCGCAGGCCCTCCGCGTCGCCGCGCGCCAGCATGTCGCGCAGGGTCTGAAATTCCCCGGCGAACAGGTCCATCTGCGCGAGCAGCTCGTCCCGGTTGAGCAAAAACAGCTCGCTCCACATGCTGTCGTTGATGCGGGCGATCCGGGTCAGGTCGCGGAAGCTGTCGCCGGTGTAGTCGACCAGGTGGCGGTTGTCCGAGCAGGTCATGAGCGAGACCGCGATGCAGTGCGTCAGCTGGCTGAGAAAGCCGATCATCTTGTCGTGCTCCTCGGGGCTGAGCACGCTGATGCTGCCGAAGCCCAGGATGCGTCCCAGGCTCTTGCACCACTCGATGGCCTCGGGCGTGTTTTTGTCCGTGGGGGTCACGATGTAGTTGGCCCCGTGGAAAATCCGGTCGTCGCTGTTTTCCACGCCGTAGACCTCGCGCCCGGCCATGGGATGGGCCGCGATGAACTCCACATCCGGCCGGAGCATCGCCTGGATGTCGTAGACGATGCAGCGCTTGACGCCGGTGACGTCGGTCAGCAGGGCGCCGGGCTTGAGAAGCTGCTGGTTGTCCCGGATCCAGTCCTTGAACACGCCCGGATAGAGCGCAAAGACCAGCGCGTCGGCGCCGGAGATCAGCCGCTCGTCCACCCCGGCGCTGCCCTCGTCGATGATGCCGTGCTCGATGGCGTAGTCGATCGTCTCCTGCCGCCGGGCCAGGGCGCTCACGTGGAAGCCCAGGCGCTTGAGCGCCTTGGCGTAGCTGCCGCCCATCAGGCCCAGGCCCACGATCAAAACATTGCTGTCAGAAATCCACTGCATGCTCTTCCACCTTTCCTCCCAGCTCCCGCAGCCTTGTGAAGAAGTCCGGGAAGCTCTTGTTGACTGCCTCGGCCCCGGCGATGACGCCGCCGGTTTTCAGGCAGAGCACCGACAGGGCCATGACCACGCGGTGGTCGTTGTGGCCCTGCAGGACCCCGACCGGCGCGCGCAGGCCGCAGCCGACGCGGATCTGGTTTTCTCCGATCTCGACCGGGACGCCGAACTTGGCCAGCTCCTGCCGCATGGCCGCGCCGCGGTCGCTTTCCTTTAGTTTCAGCCGGCGCGTGCCGGTGAAGACGCCGCCGTGCCGACTGGCCGCATAGGCAAAGAGCACCGGGCCGAGGTCCGGGCAGTCGGCCAGATCGAGCGTCGCGCAGCCCCGGTCCAGGGCCGCAAAGTACGGCAGGCAGGCGCGGTCGCCCTGGCGGCTGTCCGGACGCAGGCCCGTGACCGGCACGCCGAGGGCCAGGAAAAACGCCGCGTTGGACCAGTCGCCCTCCACGGTATACGCCCGCGGCACGAAGCGCTGATCGCCGGGGACGACGATCTCGGTTTCGCTCTGCCAGGCCGCCTGCACGCCGAAGTCGCGCAGCGTGTCCAGGGTCATGTCGATGTAGGCGCGGCTCTCGATCGGCGGAATCAGCCGGATTCTGCTCTCGCCCGAAAGCTGCGGCAGGGCCAGCAGCAGGCCCGTCACAAACTGGCTGCTGAGGCTGCCGTCGAGGCTGTATTCCCCGCTCTGGAGCCGGCCCCGGACGCGAATTTGCTCGTGCTCCCTTTCAAAGCTCCAGCCCCGCGCCCGGCAGAGTGCTTCGTAGACCGAAAGTGGCCGGGAAAGCAGCCGCTGGCTGCCGCTCAGGCGCATATCCGCGCCGCCCAGCAGGCACAGGGGCAGGAAAAAGCGCAGCGTGCTGCCGCTCTCGCGGCAGAAAAGCTCCGCCGGCCCCGCTTGCCGTGCGTCGCAGCCCCGGACAAGGGCCGTATTGTTTTCATATTCGATCTGTGCCCCAAGTGCGCGCAGGCAGTCCATCGTGGCCAGCAGATCCTGCGACGGGGCGATGCCCTGCACGCGGCTCTCACCGTTTGCCAGGCCCGCGCAGATCAGCGCCCGGTGGGCCAGGCTCTTGCTGGGCGGGGCCGCCAGGCTGCCGCGAAGCGTCGAGGGCAGAATCCGAACGTTCATGCCCGCGCCCTCTCGATCAGCAGGTCCATGGCCTCCAGATAGCCGTCCAGCCCGTGGCCGCTGATGGTGGCGATGCAGGCGGCGCGGATGTAGCTGATCTGGCGGAAGGCCTCGCGCCGGGACAGGTCCGAGATGTGGACCTCCACCGTGGGGATGCCGACGGCCTTGACCGCGTCGAGCAGCGCGATGCTGGTGTGCGTGTAGGCGCCGGGGTTGATGACAATGCCGTCGGCGCTGCCGTAGGCCGCCTGGATGAAGTCCACGAGCTCGCCCTCGTGGTTGGACTGCCGCAGCTCCACCGTGACGCCCAGCGCCGCGGCGTGGCTGCGGATGTTTCGGCAGAGGGTCTCATAAGTCTCCGCCCCATAGACATCCGGCTCCCGGATGCCAAGCATATTCAGGTTCGGGCCGTTGATGATGAGGATGTTCATTTCATTGCTCCATAACATTTTTTGATTCAACTGCATATGTAAAGGAAAATGAAGCTGCTCCCTGTGGTCGCGAATGAAGGAATGAAGCTGCGGCTTGCGCCGCGAATGAAGCCGCTGCGCGAATTGCGGTGTCGCTGCGCGACGGATTGAATTTACGGCTT
>CADBKF010000062.1:11016-21616 GCA_902795195.1 Oscillospiraceae bacterium | reverse complement strand
GTCTGGCGGGAGCCGGAGGTGTCGCCGGAGTCCGGGGCGATCCAGGTGTTCGAGCGCTCGTAGACCACGTCGTCCCGGCCCACGCCGACCTCGGTGACCACGTCCTGCACCAGCACGGTGCCCAGGCCCTGGCCGATGCAGCTGGCGCCGGAGTAGATGTGGATCTTCGCGTCGTCCTCAATGATCAGCTTGCAGCGGCCCCAGTCCGGCAGGCCGACGCCCACGCCGGAGTTTTTCATCGCGCAGGCCAGGCCCACGGGCGCGCCGGCCTTGACGGCCGCGTCATAGGCGGGCTTGATGGCCTCGAGCGTCTCGACCAGGCCCGTGGACTCGTCCACGATCTGGCCGTTGGGCAGCACGCCGCCGGGGCGGATCGCGTTGCGGTAGCGGATCTCCCAGGGGGAGATGCCGACGATCTCCGCCATCTCATTGAGCAGGCTCTCGATGGCGAAGCAGGTCTGCGTCACGCCGAAGCCGCGGAAGGCACCGGCGGGCGGGTTGTTGGTGTAATAGGCCGTGCCCTCGATCTCGAAATTCTCGTAGGCATAGGGACCGGCGGCGTGGGTGCAGGCGCGCTCGAGCACCGGGCCGCCCAGAGAGGCGAACGCGCCGGTGTCGGAGACGACCTTGGCCTGCACGCCCATGATCTTGCCGTCGTCGTCGCAGCCGATCGTGAAGTCCATGTCGAAGGTGTGGCGCTTGGGGTGGACCAGCAGGGATTCGGCCCGGCTGAGCTTGACCTTGACCGGCACGCGGGCCACATAGGCGATGAGCGCGGCGTGGTGCTGGACCGACATGTCCTCCTTGCCGCCGAAGCCGCCGCCGACGAGCTGGTTCTGCACCTGGCACTGCTCATAGGGCACGCCCAGCATCGCCGCGCACTCGTGCAGCGTGGTGTGGGAGCTCTGGTCGGTGGTGAGCAGGCGCACGCCGCCGTTGTCGATGGGGTAGGCCACGCAGCACTCGGGCTCGAGGAAGGCGTGCTCGGTCCAGGGCGTGACAAAATGCCGGTGGATCACGTGCGGCGCCTTGGCGATCTGTCCGGCGGCGTCGCCGCGGGAGACGTGCTTGTAGGCCTGGATGTTGTTCTTGTCGGTTTCAAAGACCAGCGGCGCGTCCTTCGCGGCGGCCTCCGCGGGGCTGAACACCGCGGGCAGGACCTCATACTCCACCTTGACCAGCTTCTTGGCGGCCTCCAGGGTTTCCATGTCCCTGGCGCAGACCAGGGCGACCGAGTCGCCCAGATAGTGGGTGATCTCGCCCACAGGGATCAGGGTGGGCTGGTCCTTTTTGATGTGGCCGATGTAGTTGACGCCGGGGATGTCCTCGGCGGTGAGCACACAGACCACGCCGGGCAGCGCCTTGGCAGCCGCAGTGTCGATCGACAGCACCCGGGCTCTGGGGTATTTCGAGCGCACGGCGCTGCCGTAGCACATGCCGTCCATATAGATGTCGTCGGGATATTTGCCGTAGCCGAGGACCTTTTCCTCCACATCCAGCCGGTGGACGCGGTTGCCGATGTGCCAGTCATTGACCGAGGGCTCGGGGATCCGGCCCTCGCGCAGGGCCTTGGCCGCCAGCTTGAAGGCCTCGATGATCTTGACATAGCCGGTGCAGCGGCAGTAGTTGTTGCGGATGGCGTAGCGGATCTCGGCCTCGGTGGGGTTAAGGTTCCAGTCCAGCAGGCCCTTGGCGCACAGCACCATGCCGGGGATGCAGAAGCCGCACTGCACCGCGCCGGCCTCGCCGAAGGCCCAGGTGTAGAGCTTCTGCTCAAATTCGGACAGGCCCTCCACGGTGAGGACGCTCTTGCCCTCGAGCTCGTCGGTCTTGACGGTGCAGGCCTTGACGGTCTTGCCGTCGATGAGCACCGTGCAGGCGCCGCAGGCGCCCTCGGAGCAGCCGTCCTTGCAGGAGGTCAGGTGCAGTCCGTCGCGCAGATAGCGCAGCAGCTTTTGATTTTTTTCCACAGTGACGGTCTGCCCGTTTACAGTGAACACTGCCATGCGAAACACTCCTTTTGGTGATTTTTCCAAAAACCCGATAATTTCCTACTTTACTTTTATACATTATACCACAGGGGCGAGGAAAGTGCAACGCCCGCCGAAAACTTTCGTGATATTATTCTCAGTGTAACGATTTGTACGGAAAATGGGGCTGAAATGGGGAAATCTGCATTGACGGACGTGGGGAAAGGGGGTATAATAGTAGGGATCAGGGATCAGGGGTCAGGGATCAGGGATCAGGGATCAGGGACCAGGGATCAGGGATCAGGGATCAGGGATCAGGGGTCAGGGATCAGGGATCAGGGATCAGGGATCAGGGGTCAGGGATCTGTGTCCCTTCATGGAATCTGAAACCGAAAAGGAGCGAGGACAAGATGAAAAACGATCTGCATGTGAAGCTGAGCGTGCGGCTGTTTACGGACGAAAAATGCTTCGGCCCGGGCGTGGCCGAGCTGCTGCACCGCGTGGATGAGTGCCATTCTCTGCGCGCGGCGGCGCAATCCATGGAGATGGCCTATTCCAAGGCCTGGATGGTGATCCACCGCTCCGAGGGGGCGCTGGGCTTTCCGCTGCTGAACTCCTCCACCGGCGGCAAAAACGGCGGCGGCGCGACGCTCACCGGCGAGGCCAGGCAGATGCTGGAGGCCTACGACGCCTACAGCGCCGCCCTCCGGCGCTGGGCGAGCGAGAAATTTGAGGAGTATTTTGCATTTTTTGAGGAGCTGTGAGTTCATGCGCTTTTCTGAGATATTTGAGGTCGGGCGCGGCCTCACCGCGCTGATCGGCGGCGGGGGAAAGACCTCCCTCATGTACCGCCTGGCAGAGGAGCTTCAGGCGCAGGGCAGCGTGATCGTCTGCACCTCCACCCACATCCGCCGGCCGGACGGACTCCCGGTGCTGAGCGGCGAGGACGCGGACAAGGTCCGGGCGGCGCTGCAGGCAAGCCCCGTCGTCTGCCTGGGCAGGGAGGCCGAGCAGGGCAAGCTCTGCGCGCCGGGCCTGCCGTTTTCCGCGCTCACGGCGCTGGCGGATTTTGTGCTCGTGGAGGCCGACGGCTCAAAGCGGCTGCCGCTCAAGGCGCACCTTCCGCACGAGCCGGTCATCCCGGAGAACGCCGCGCAGACGATCCTGGTGGCCGGGGCCAGCGGCCTTGGACAGCCGATCCGGGCGGTCTGCCACCGCCCCGAGCGCTGGGCGGCGCTGGCCGGATGTGAGATGGACGAGCCCGCCGCCGCCGAGGGCTTGGCCCGGGTGATCCGGGCGGAGGGCTATGGCGACCGGGTCTTTCTCAACCAGGCCGAGACGCCCGAGCGCGTCGCGGCCGCGCAGCTGCTGGCGCAGCGGCTGTCCTGCCCGGTGTATGCGGGCAGCATTTGGAGGGAGGAATTGCAATGCTGGTCCTGATTCGGGGCGCGGGCGATCTCGCCAGCGGGATCGCGCTGCGGCTCTGGCGCAGCGGGCTGCAGGTGGCGATGACCGAGATCGCGCAGCCCACGACGATCCGCCGGACCGTCGCCTTTTCTGACGCCGTCGTGCGCGGCGAAGCCGCCGTCGAGGACGTGACGGCAAAGCGCGCCGAAAGTGCCGCCGAGGCCGGGGCCCTGCTGGCGCAGGGCATCCTGCCGGTGCTGGTGGACCCGGCGGCGGACTGCCGCAGGACGCTCTGCCCGGATGCGCTGGTCGATGCGATCCTGGCCAAGCGGAACCTGGGCACCAGGATCACCGACGCGCCGATCGTCGTCGGCGTGGGCCCGGGCTTCACGGCGGGGCTGGACTGCCACGCGGTCGTGGAGACCATGCGCGGCCACACGCTGGGGAGGGTGTACTACAGCGGCACGGCCCTGCCCAACACCAACATCCCCGGCCTGATCGGCGGCTTTGCCGGCGAGCGGGTGCTGCGCGCACCGGCGGACGGCGTGTTCACCGCCACGCACCGGATCGGCGACACGGTGGAGGCCGGCGAGACGGTTGGCTATGTGGCCGGGCAGCCCATGGTCTGCACGATCTCCGGCGTGCTGCGCGGCTTACTTGCCGACGGCGTGCCGGTGCACAAGGGCATGAAATCCGGCGACGTGGACCCCCGCTGCCGCCCGGAATACTGCCGGACCGCCTCGGACAAGGCCCTCGCCATCGGCGGCGGGGTGCTGGAGGCAGTGCTGCATTTAAAAATGAATTGAGGAGAACGATATCATGGAGAACGAGGTAAAACTGACAAAATTGGCAAATTGCGCCGGGTGCGGGGCAAAGGTGGGCGCGGGCGTGCTGGCGCAGCTTTTGGGGAATCTGAAGGTGCGCACCGACCCGAATCTGCTGGTGGGCTTTGACAAGAGCGACGACGCCAGCGTCTATCAGATCAGCGACGAGCTGGCCCTGGTGCAGACCGTGGACTTTTTCCCGCCGATCGCGGACGACCCCTACACCTTCGGAGCCATCGCCGCCACCAACGCCCTGTCGGACGTCTACGCCATGGGCGGCGAGCCCAAGCTCGCCCTCAACATCATGGCCGTGCCCGAGAAGATGCCCAAGGAGGTCGTCCATGAGATCCTCCGCGGCGGCTACGACAAGGCCTACGAGGCCGGCGTCATCATCACGGGCGGCCACTCGATCCTCGACGAGGAGCCGAAGTACGGCCTGGCGGTCACGGGCTTTGTCCACCCCGACCGGGTGCTGACCAACTCCGGGGCAAAGCCCGGCGACGTGATTTTGTTCACCAAGCCGATCGGCATCGGCGTTCTGACCTCCGGCATGAAGGTGGACATGGTCTCGCCCGAGACCTGCGCCTTTGCCAACAAAATGATGACCACCCTGAACAAATCCGCGCGGGACGTGATGGTGAACTACCGCGTCCACGCCTGCACCGACGTGACCGGCTTCGGCCCGCTGGGCCACCTGCTGGAGATGGCGCAGGGCAGCGACGTGGAGATCCACTTGGACGTTGCCGGCGTGGACTTCATCCCCGAGGCTGCGGAGCTGGCCAAAATGGGCGTGCTCCCGGCGGGCATGTACCGCAACCGCAGCTTTGCAGAGCCCTCCGTGGAGCCGGGCGAAACGCCGCTGTGGCAGCAGGATCTGCTCTACGATCCGCAGACCGCAGGCGGCCTTGCCATTGCGGTGGACCCGGCGGATGCAGACGAGCTGCTGCGGGAACTCAGGAAGGCCGTGCCCTCGGCCCAGCGCTGGGGCGTCGCGGCGGAGTACCGCGGCGGCAAGCGGCTGTTTTTGGAGTAGGCCATGCCGGAGCTTACATTAAAGCAGCTCGAGGCCTTCGTCTGCGTGGCCGACTGCGGCAGCTTCTACCAGGCCGCGCAGCAGCTCTATATCTCCCAGCCCACGGTCAGCGCCCACATCGCGGCGCTCGAGAGCCACTTTCACACGACGCTGCTGCTGCGCGGCAGCCGGAAAAAGGTGACCCTCACGCCCAGCGGGCAGGAGGTCTACCTGCGGGCCAAGGCGATTTTGCAGAGCTGCATGGAGCTGGAGCGCGACTACGCCGCGCAGGCCGACGAGCTGCGCCTGGGCGCCTCGACGGTGCCCATGGGCTACCTGCTGCCGCCCATCATGGCCGAGTTCCGCCGCCAGCACCCGGGCTGCCGCTTCGTGGTCAAAAAGGGCGACTCCACCGCCGTGCACCAGATGCTCTCCGGCGGCGAGATCCAGCTGGGCGTGGTGGGCACGGTGCTCGACCGCGAGCACCTGGTCTACCGGCTGCTGGCGCAGGACAACCTGGTCCTGATCACGCCGAACACCGCCGAATACCGGGCCCTGGCGGCCGAGCACGTGCTGGGCCGGCGCCTGCTCGACCGGCCGCTGATCTTCCGCAGCTCCGGCTCGGGCACGCAGATCGCCGTGGACCGCTACCTCTCCGAGCAGGGCATCGCCACCGAGGGCATCCACGTGGCGGCCCGGATGGAGAGCAACGAGGGCGTCATTGAGCTCGTGGCCCAGCAGATGGGCAACTCCGTGCTCTCGGCGCTGGCCGTGCAGGACGCGGTCAAAGCCGGCAAGGTGCTGCGCTTTCCGCTCGAGCAGACGCCGGTCACGCGCGAGCTCTACCTCGTCTGGCCCAAGCATGTCCCCCTCAGCCAGCTGACGCGCCAGTTCATCGACTTCGCATCCCAACCCTGAGCCGGCTGCGCAGCGGAAAAAGCCTGTGCTTCGGGCTTTTGGATTTTTGGGTTTTCTGTTTTTTTCTCGTATTATTTTCCTGCCAGCGCGATAGCAGTAAAACGGGCGTCTCACGCAAGCCCGTTTTGCGTCGCGGGGTAGCGCGGGGATAGAACCACAGTCAAATCCCTTCCCAGGTACCCGAAAGCTCTCGACCCGCTGAACGGTACGATGGTTGCCGGGAAAGCTTCCGCGAAGGAAAGCGGCCTTTCTTTTCCCCTATTTTCTTTGGGCAAGAGCCAAAGAA
The DNA here is from genome assembly GCA_902795195.1 of Oscillospiraceae bacterium. Classification (GTDB taxonomy): domain Bacteria; phylum Bacillota; class Clostridia; order Oscillospirales; family Oscillospiraceae; genus JAFRPC01. Next base: position 15,199 of record CADBKF010000062.1, on the reverse strand, counting down.
AATAGGGCCGCCGGAGGCAGGACCGGGCGACGGAAGCGCCAGGGTTGGTAATTTTCGCCTGCCATATAATTCATCCGTAGTGGCCGATGCCCACATCGGCCATAAAGGTGCGATGCGCAACGATGGCTTATGGCCGATGTGGGCATCGGCCACTACGAGGAGAACGGATTGCCACACCGCTTTTTGCACAGGCAAAAATGCAGATGCGGTCACTGGTTCGCAATGACGTGGTCGGGGCTGCGTGCGGTTCGGTTGATCGCTTCTCTCCCCCTCAGCCAGCCGACCCGCCAGTTCATCGACTTTGTCGCCCAGGTTTGATGTGACAAATGCCGCTGAAAGCCGCCATTTGATAGAAATAATCTATCAAATGGCGGCTTTCATTCTGTTTTGATGGTGGAAGCGGCGGGAAAAGCGCGGTATAATGAGCATAGCGTTATCCTCACAAAAATATAACAAGAGGTGGATGAAATGAAAAAACGCATCAATCCGTGGATCATTGTCACCGGCGTGCTGGTCGGCGCGGCGGCTGTGGCGCTCACGGCGATGGGCAACCCCAAGAACATGGGCTTCTGCATCGCCTGCTTCCTGCGCGACATCGCCGGCGCAACCAAGCTGCACTCGGCCGCTGTGGTCCAGTACGTCCGGCCGGAGATCATCGGCCTGATCCTGGGCGCGTTCCTGACGGCGGTCGCCACCAAGGAGTTCCGCTCCAAGGCCGGCTCCTCGCCCGCGACCCGCTTCCTGCTCGGCGCGATCGTCATGATCGGCGCGCTGGCCTTCCTGGGCTGCCCGCTGCGCATGGTCATCCGTATGGGCGGCGGCGATCTCAACGCCTTTGTCGGCTTTGCCGGCTTCGTTCTGGGCATTGTGATCGGCATCGTGTTCCTCAAGAACGGCTTCACCCTCAAGCGGAACTACGATTCCTCTGTCGGCGAGGGCTTTGTGATGCCCGGCCTGGCGCTGCTGCTTCTGGTGCTGCTGCTTGCGGTGCCGACGATCTTCGCCTTCTCCGAGAAAGGCCCCGGCTCCATGCACGCGCCGCTGATCGCGTCTCTGCTGATTTCCCTCGTGGTCGGCGCGCTGGCGCAGCGCTCCCGCATCTGCATGGTCGGCGGTATGCGTGACGGCATCATGTTCAAGGACTTCAACCTGTTGCTGGGCTTTGCGGCGATCTTCGTCACCGTGCTCATCGGCAACCTGATCCTGGGCAGCTTCAAGCTGTCTTTTGCCGGCCAGCCCATCGCCCATTCCGATCACCTGTTCAACCTGCTGGGCATGGTGCTCGTGGGCTGGGGCTCGGTGCTGCTGGGCGGCTGCCCGCTGCGCCAGCTGATCCTGGCCGGTGAGGGCAACGGCGACTCCGCCGTGACCGTGCTGGGCATGGTCGTCGGCGCCGCAATCAGCCACAACTTCGGTCTGGCCGGCGCGGCCAGCTCCGTTGCCGAGGACGGCACCGTCAATCCCGGCGGCGTCTCCCCCGCAGGCCGCATTGCGATCTGCATCGGCCTGGTGATCCTGCTTTGCATCTCGCTTGTCAACACCTTCGTGAAGAAAAAGGAGGCCAAATAAATGATTGACGCCAGAGGTATGAGCTGCCCGCTGCCCGTGGTCATGGTGCAGAAGGAAGTCAAGAAAAACGCGCCCAAGAAGCTGCAGGTGCAGGTGGACTCCATGGTCTGTGTGGAGAACATCAGCCGCTATGCCGCGCTCCAGGGCTACGAGGTCAAGACGGACAAGGACGGCGACGATTTCGTCCTGACACTGACCAAAAAGTGAGAATTTTCGCGCAAAAAGGAGGCGTCCGGCCATGCTCAGACCAAAGCAGCCGCGCGTGGTCGTGACCTTCCACACCACCGCCGAGGCCATGGCGACCGAGAAGCTCTGCAAGCAGCAGGGCCTTCCCGGCTGCCTGATCTCCGCGCCCCGCAACGTCACGGCCGACTGCGGCATCGCCTGGAGCGCCCCGCCCGAAACGGAGCAGGCGCTGCTGCAGGCGCTCTCAGCCGCCCAAATCGAAATCGCGGGACATTACGTGATGGAACTTTAATTTGAAAAACCGATCTGTGCTTCGGCACAGATCGGTTTTTTGCAGAATGAAAGAATGAAGAAATGAAGAAATGAAGCCGCTTTGCGAATTGAGGTATTGCTGCGCAATGGATTTCAATTCATTTTTCAATTCGGGAGAATTGAAAAATACCTCAATTAGGGCAGAGCCCGGCTTCATTTTTTCATTCGCGCAGCAGCTTCATTCTTTCATTTTTTGCGCAATGGGAGCAGTTTTTTCTATGTTTTTCGCCGCTTTCCGGTGCTGACCAGGCGGGCGGCCAGGGGGCGTTTGACCTGCATGGCGCCTTTGGGGCAGAACTCCTGGCAGCAGAAGCAGCGGATGCAGCGGCTGCGGTCGATTTTGGGGCGGCGGTTTTTCATTTCGATGGCCTTGGCCGGGCAGACCTGGGCGCACTTGGCGCAGCCGATGCAGCTTGCATCCGCCTCGGGCCGGGCCTCCAGACAGCGGCGCAGAAACGCGCTCACAAAGCGACCCTTGCCGCCGAACTGCAGGCTGCTGCGCTCCTCGATGCGCTCAAAATCCGGGCAGACATAGGGCCGCCAGTCGGCGCTGACCTGCAGCGCCTCCACCGAGTCCGGCAGATACCCGCGCCGCCTTGCCGCCTCGAGCGTGGGCACGTCCTTCGGCGAGAGGCCCACCAGGGCCGCGGCCAGCAGATCCAGCCGGTGCGGGTTCTCCGCTGCCAGCACCAGGCCCATGGGCCTGGGCGTGCCGGCGGTGGGGCCGTTGCCCTCCATGGCCAGCACCGCGTCGCAGATGTGCAGCCGGGGGGCCCAAAAATCGTCCAGGTCCAGCAGCATGTCGGCAAACTGGGCGTAGTCGGGAAAGCGGAAGTGGTATTCGGGCTTCTGCGTGCCGGGGATCGTGCCGAAGAGGTTCTTGGCCGCGCAGGACAGGCCCATCATGCCGTGGGATTTGAGCTTGCAGAAGTTGATGATCGCGTCGCAGTCGCGCAGCCAGGCCGTGGCGGTGAAGGTTTTGGCCGCCCGGGCCGCGGGATACTCGATCTCCACGGTGGAAAAATCGCGGTTGAGCCGGCCGCCGCAGGCCTCTACGGCCTCCAGGCCGCACACGTGGTAGACGTGCTCGACAAAGGGGGCGGTGAACAGGCCGCCGGGGCTGTCGCCCACGATGACCTCCGCGCCGCGCGCGGTGAGCAGCTTCACCAGCTCACACAGCAGCACCGGATGGGTGGTGGCGGCGGTCTCGGGCTTCATGGCGGCCACAAGGTTGACCTTGATGCCCACGCGCAGGCCGGGCGTGACCCAGTCCAGGCCGCCGAGGGGCGCAAGCACCGCCTCGAGCGCCGCCCGGCAGGCCGCTGCCTCATATTCCGCGCAGGGCGCAAGCGTAACGTCGTACATTGGGGTTCTCCTTGTTTAGGGATCAGGGATCAGGGGCTAGGGGTCAGGGGCTAGGGGCTAGGGGTCAGGGGCTAGGGGTCAGGGGTCAGGGGCTAGGGGTCAGTTGACAGTGGAAAGTGGAGAGTGGAGAGTGGAAAGTGTAGGGACAAGCCTTGCTTGTCCGGCGGCGAGGGGGAAGAGAGTGAGGAGTGAGGAGCGAGTTGAAAGTGGACAGTGGAAAGTGGAAAGTGTAGGGACAAGCCTTGCTTGTCCGGCGGCGGGGGAAGAGAGTGAGGAGTGAGGAGCGAGTTGAAAGTGGAAAGTGGAAAGCGTAGGGACAAGCCTTGCTTGTCCGGTGGTGCGGGGAGAGAGGAGTGAGGAGTGAGGAGTGAGGAGTGAGGGTGAGTTGACAGTGGACAGTGCTGCGCTCCGATTCTGACCGTAGGGGCGGCTATTAGCCGCCCGGTGTGCGAAGCACACATCGTTTGCGTTCAGCAAACGATATACCTGTACCGATTTTCCTGCCGTCCCTACGGGTGCGGAGCATTCGGACGGGTGACCCGTCCGCTACGAGGCACGCTGCGGGTCGGCGGGACGTCGAGGACGCCGTCCCCTACGGGTGCATACCGCGTCGGCGGGCGAGCACTGCTCGCCCCTACAGCTCCTACTGCCGATTGCCTCATTCCCTATTGCCTCACAACTTTCCACTTTCCACTGTCAGTTTTCCACTCCCCACTACTGCCTATTGCCTCATTCCCTATTGCCTCACAAC
>CADBKF010000062.1:0-10959 GCA_902795195.1 Oscillospiraceae bacterium | reverse complement strand
ACAACTTTCCACTTTCCACTGTCAGCTTTCCACTCGCCACTACTGCTCCGCGACCTCTACCTGGTCCACGCCGTCGAGGGTCTGGAGGGTGGAGACCAGGATGTGCAGGGCATAGCTGCGCTCGGCGTCGGTCTGGCCGGGGATGCCGCCGGACGGCAGCGTCACGGTGCAAAGGCCGTTTGCCGTCGTGACGGACAGGGGCGCGGGCGCGTCGTACCAGGGGTTGGCCAGCCCGTTCTGGGGTGCAAAGGACCACAGCGCCCGCAGCAGCGTCTGCGCGGGCAGCTCGTTGCTGCCGCTGCGCACACGCAGGGACAGGGGATACAGCTCCGCTGCGCTGCCGACCGGCAGGCAGAGTGTGCAGTCGAGCTCGTTGAGCTCGGGGTGGCTGGGGCCGACCGCCCGGGTCTCGGCGCTGAAGTCGCCCGACAGCGGGAAGGGCCCCAAAAGCTGATCCTGCCGGCCTTCAATATAGATGTGTACGAAATCGATGCCGTCCAGCTCCGTCAGAGAGTTGGCAAGCGAGAGCAGCGTCAGGTGCGGCGGCAAATTCAGAAGATGGAAATTTTTCACAAATTCCGAGCTCAGGTCCACCGCGCACACGCCGTTTTCGACGTTGACGTCCAGCAGCATCGTGCCCATGGGCAGGGTGGGGTAGAGGCCGGCGGTCTGCGGGCCCTCAAGCAGCAGCTCGGTGACGCGCTGGGGCAGCTCCGAGGCGGGGCTGCGGTTGACCGTGCGCTTTTCCGAGAGCAGATAGCGGCCCTCGGCGTCGGCAAAATACAGGGTGAGATCGAGCTTGTCGGACGCAGTCTGGCTGTCGGCGAGCAGAATGTCGCCGCCGTCGAGCACGGCGCTGCGCAGCTCTGTCCCGTCGTCGCCCATCGCCACGATGCGCACGCGGCGCACGTTTGCCAGACCCAGCAGGGTCTTGACGATGCAGGCGTCGGCCAGCGAGGCGTCCACGCCCTGCAGGGCGGCGTACTCGCTGCTCAGGCGGACGGTCAGCGTGGTCGCGCTCATGCGCACGCCCAGCAGCTGCACGCCCGGCGGGAAGGGAGAGACGAGCGATTCGCTGACCGGCCCCTGCAGGTACAGGGTAATCAGCTCCTCGTCGGACAGCGGCGTGACGCCGAGCTCCCGGGTCTCCACGCCGACAACGCCGTAGCCGGAGCGGTAATCCGGCTCCTGGGCGCGGTAGTAGAAGTCAAAGGGCTGTACGAACGAGGGCTGCGTCTGCCGGCCGCAGCCGGCCAGCAGCGCCGCAAGCAGAAGCAGCGCAAACAGAAGAAGCGCGATGCGTTTTTTCATGCGTCCTCGCCTCCTTCCTCCAGATCGAAGGCCGGGAAGCGCAGGGTGAAGCGGCTGCCGCCGCCCTCGCGCTCGCCCACCTCCACGGTGCCGTCGTTGCGCTGCGTCATGTCGTGGACGATGGACAGGCCCAGGCCCGCGCCGCCGGCCTTCCGAGAGCGGGCCTTGTCCACGCGGTAGAAGCGCTCGAAGATGTGCGAGCGCGCCTCCTCGGGGATGCCCAGGCCGGTGTCCTCGACGTCGATGACGATGCTCTCGTCCTCGCGGCGCACCTTGAGCAGCACGCTGCCGCCCGGGCGGTTGTATTTGATGGCGTTTTCCGCCAGGTTGAACAGGATCTGGTAGAGATCGTCCTCGGCCGAGAGCACCGTGCACTCCGGTGCGGCCTGCAGGGCGAGCGTGATCTCCCGCTGCTTTGCCAGCGGCTCGAGCATGCGCAGCACGCGGCCGGCCACCTGGCCGACGTCGTCGATCTCGCGCTCGTCGGGGCGGACGCTGTCGAGCTTGGTCAGCTCCAGCAGCTTTTCGGTCAGGCGGGTCAGGCGGTCGGCCTCCTCGCCGATGTCGTGGACAAACTCCCGCGTTGTGGCGGGGTCCATGTCGTTTTGCAGGATCGAGTCGGAGAGCAGGCGGATCGAGGCCAGCGGCGTTTTGAGCTCATGCGAGGCGTTGGAGACAAACTGCTTGCGCACGGCCTCGGACTGGCCGAGGCGGGCTGCCAGCTCGTTGAACACGGCGCCGAGCTGCGCCACCTCGTCGTTGCCGCGCAGCTGCAGCCGCTGGTCGTAGTTGCCGGCGTACATCTGCTGCACGGAGCCGACAATGCGCCGCATCCGCCGGGAAAACAGCAGCGAGAACACCAGTGAGAACAGCAGCACCGCCGCCACCAGCACCAGGCTGATGCGCAGGATGTTGCGCTGCAGCGAGCCGATCAGCGCGGCCTGGTCTGCGTCGCGCTCCATGAGATAGACCGCGCCGATCAGCCGGTTGAAGCTCATGATCGGCATGGCCGCGCGGCTGACCAGGGCGCGCTCGTCATAGTGGGCGTAGAACACGTCGTTGCCGGCCAGGGCCTCGGTGATCTCGGGAAACAGCACCAGCCGCCCGGCGCCCTGGTTGGAGTCGTACAGCACATAGCCCGCGGGATCGGTGACGATCACGCGGGTGGCATGCAGGTCGCTGGTCGAGGTCACGACCTCGCGCACGGTCGGCTCGTCGAGCGTCTCGACGGTGGAAAAGGACGAGACGATCAGCTGCAGCTTGTCCTCCATGGCGGTTTTCTGGGCCGAGAAGGTGAGGCTGCGGATCGTGCTGGCCGTGTATAGATTCAGAAACAGCAGCACCACAAAGGTGATGAGCACGTAGGCGGCCGCGTAGCGCAGCTGGCTCGAGGCCAGAATCGGCCGCTTTTTCAGATCAGGCCTTGAAATAGTATCCAACTCCCCACTTGGTCAGAATGGCCTTCGGCGAGGCCGGGTCGTCCTCGAGCTTTTCGCGGATGCGCCGGATGTGCACGTCCACGGTGCGGATGTCGCTGCGGTAGTCGTCGCCCCAGATCATGTCGAGCAGGTTCTCTCTGGAAAAGACGCGGTTCGGGTGGCGGATCAGCAGCTCCACGAGGTCAAATTCCTTGGCCGTGAGCTCCACCGCCGTGCCGTTTTTGTAGGCGTTGCGGGCGCTGGTGTCCACGGTGATGCCGCTTCTTGTGATGCGGCTGCGGGGCTCGTCCTTGCTGCCGGCGCGGCGCAGCAATGCCCGGATGCGGGCCTTGAGCTCGAGGATGTTGAAGGGCTTGGTGAGGTAGTCGTCCGCGCCCTGGTCGAAGCCCAGCAGCTTGTCCATGTCCTCGGTCTTGGCTGTGAGCATGATGATGGGCACGTCGGAGAACTCCCGGATGCGCCGGCAGGCCTCCATGCCGTCCATGACCGGCATCATCACGTCAAGCACGATCAGGGCCACCTCCGGATCGGCCGCCAGCGCCACGGCTTCCTCGCCGTTGGAGCCGCAGATCACCTCGTAGCCCTCGTTTTGCAGGTTGTAGCGGATGCCCTTGATGAGCAGCTCTTCGTCGTCAACAATCAGAATTTTCATAGTATCACTCCGTTTTAGGGATCAGGGATCAGGGATCAGGGGTCAGGGATCAGGGGTCAGGGGTCAGGGGTCAGGGATCAGGGATCAGGGGTCAGGGGTCAGGGGGAAAGTGGAAAGTCATCCGTAGCGCGGGCTATCAGCCCGCAAAACTGCATTCCGGCGCTTGGATGCGGGCAGATTGCCCGCGCTACAATATAAACTTTTGGTGTTATACGCCACTACGCAGGGATCAGGTGTCAGTGGACAGTGGAAAGTGGAAAGCGATCCGTTGGGACGGCAATCCGCCGTCCGTGTCCCGATCCGCGCTCGTAGGGGCCGGCGTCCTCGACGGCCCGCCGATATGCACCGCACCCGTAGTGGACGGGTCTCCCGTCCACTTGGATCGGCCACTATGCAGGGATCAGGGATCAGGGATCAGGGATCGGGGGGCAGGGGGTCGGTTACGGTGAGGTAGTCGAGCAGGGCGTCGAGGGTTTTCTGGCCGATGCCCTCGATTTGCAGCAGCTCCTCGACCGAGGAGAAGCCGCCGTTTTGCTCGCGGTAGTCCACAATGGCCTGCGCCCGCGTTTGGCCGATGCCGGGAAGCTGCGCCAGCTCCTCGGCCGTGGCCCGGTTGAGGTCCAGCGGTTCGCGGCAGGCCGGCGCCGCTGCGGCGGGCGCCGGATACTGCGCGGTAATGCGCAGATCGCGCATGGTGCTTCTGCCGTAGAACACGCCCAGAAGGAAGAACAGCCCGGCCGCCAGCATCCCGATCATCAGGATTTTCATTTTTCCGGACACGAGATGCGCCCCCTCCGTTGACATTGGGAAAAAATCTGGTATAATTCAACATAATGAATATGGATTATTATAGCACACGTATGCCCTCTGCGGCAACGGATTTTGGGGGATTTTATGAAAAAATACAGATTTTTCAGTTTGATACTGGCCCTGCTCCTGCTCTTTGGCAGCTGCCTCGGCGTCTGGGCGGACGAGCCGGCGGACGCGGCGGCGGAAGCGGAGACGACAAGCGAGCCGCCGGAATCGGAGGCCGCTTCAGAAGAGGAGACCGAGCCGGAGGAGACCGAGCCGGAGGAGACAGCGCCGCGGTTCCGGGACTACTCGAACGTCTTTGCCGCCGAGGAGCCCTATGAGGCCGACTGCAAGTCCGCGCTTCTGGTCGAAATGGGCACCAACACGATCCTCTATTCGCTCGAGCCGGACGAGATGCGCTACCCCGCGAGCCTGACCAAGATCATGACCTGCCTGGTCGCCATCGAGAAGTGCGCCGAGCGCGGCAAGAGCCTGGACGACATGGTCACGGTCACGGAGTCGGCCTATGCCGATCTCGACCCCGCCAGCAGCACCGCCGGCATCCAGCCCGGCGACGTGATCTCCCTGCGCGAGCTGCTCTACTGTCTGATGCTCCAGTCGGCCAACGAATCGGCCAACATCGTGGCCGAGTATCTGGCCGGCGATGTGGGCACCTACGTCAGCTGGATGAACGAGCGGGCCCAGGAGCTCGGCTGCACCGGCACGCATTACGCCAACCCGCACGGCCTGCATGATCCCAACCACTACACGACCGCCCGCGATCTGGCCATCATCGCCGAGACCGCGCTGGAAAACGAGGAATTCTGCGCGCTCATCGCCGAGCCGGTGTACGAGATCCAGGCCGAGCAGTACAGCGGCACCCGGACGCTCATCACGACGAACTCGCTGCTGCTGCAGAACACCGAATATTACTACGGCCGCGCCCGCGGCATCAAGACCGGCTACACCAGCGCTGCCGGCCGCTGCCTCATCACCACGGCCAGCGACGGCAACCTCAAGCTGCTGGCCATCGTTCTGGGCACCGAGGACAACGAATTTGCCAGCGACGGGCTGCGCTACCGCAGCTTTGTCGAGGCAAAGAAGCTGCTCGAGTACGGCTTTGACAGCTTCGATTTCGTCCAGGTGCTCTCCCGGCTGGACATGACCGCCCAGGTGGTCGTGACCGGCGGCGACGCCAACTCCGTGGTGCTCTATCCGTCCAGAGACATCAACTGCCTGCTGCCCGAGGGCTATGACAAGGAGAAGATCACCACCACCTGGAGCCTCGACGGCGGCGCGACCAAGCTGACCGCGCCGGTGGAGGCCGGCCAGAAGGTGGGCACCATTCGCGTCAGCTATCAGAATGTGGAGATCGCCTCCACCACGCTCGAGACCCTCACCGCGATCAAGGCCCTCAACACCGTGGAGAGCATGGCCTCCGGGGCCAGCGGCTTCTTCAAGTCCACGCTGCCGAAGCTGCTCAAGCAGTACTGGTGGGTGCTGCCGGCGATCTTTGCGCTGATCGTGCTGCTGTTTGCGGTCCTGATCATCCGCAACGCCATCGTGCGTAAAAAGCGCCGGGAGGCCATGCGCCGCAAGCGCCAGCAGCAGCGCAGACAGCAGCAACAGCAGGAGACCCGCCGATGAGCGGCTGGGATGCGCTGGAGGCCGCCTGCCGGGACTGCCGCGCGTGCCCGCTGTGCGAGACAAGGCACAATGTCGTCTTCGGCGACGGCGCCCGGGACGCGGAGATCCTCTTTGTGGGCGAGGGCCCCGGCCAGCAGGAGGACCTGCAGGGCAGGCCCTTCGTCGGCGCCGCCGGAAAGCTGCTCGACGACATGCTCTCCATCATCGACCTCGACCGGAGCAATTATTACATCGCCAACATCGTCAAGTGCCGCCCGCCCCAGAACCGGGACCCGCTGGAGAGCGAGCAGGACGCCTGCATCGGCTATCTGCGCCGACAGGTGCAGCTGCTGCGCCCGAAGATCATCGTCTGCCTGGGCCGGATTGCGGCCAAGCGGCTCATTGACGAAAACTTCCGCATCACGCGCGAGCACGGGCAGTTTGTGGAAAAGAGCGGCGTGTGGATGACCGCGCTCTATCACCCGGCGGCCCTGCTGCGCGACCAGTCCAAGCGCCCGGAGACCTTCCGCGACCTGCTCGCCCTGCGCGAAAAGATCCGGCAGGTTTGTGAAAGGAAATACGGATGATCCCGCCTGCATTTACTGACAAAATGACTGCCCTGCTGGGTGGGGAGGCGGCGGAGTTTTTCGCGGCCTATGACACGCCGCGGGCCGTGGGCCTGCGGGTGAACCCGCGCAAGCGGGCGGCGCTGCCGTTTGCGCTCACGCCGGTCCCCTGGGCGCCGGAGGGCTTCTATTACGATCCCGCCGCGCGGCCGGGGCTGCACCCCTTTCACGAGGCCGGAGCCTACTACCTGCAGGAGCCGAGCGCCATGGCGCCGGCGGTGCTGCTGGACGCCCGGCCCGGCGAGCGGGTGCTGGACCTGTGTGCCGCGCCCGGCGGCAAGAGCACGCAGCTGGCCGCCGCGATGCAGGGCCAGGGGCTTCTGGTCTGCAACGAGATCCATCCCAAGCGGGCGCAGATCCTGGCCTCGAACATCGAGCGCATGGGCGCGGCAAACGCGCTGGTGCTAAATGAGCACCCGAAAAAGCTCGAGGCCCGCTTTGGCGGCTTCTTTGACCGCATTCTGGTGGATGCGCCCTGCTCCGGCGAGGGCATGTTCCGCAAGGAGGCCGCCGCCGTCACGGACTGGAGCCCGGAGACCGTCGCCATGTGCGCCGCCCGGCAGGCCGAGATCCTGGACAGCGCCGCCGCCATGCTGCGGCCCGGCGGCCGGCTGGTCTATTCCACCTGCACCTTCTCCCCGGAGGAGGACGAGCAGACTGTCTGCGCGTTTCTGCGCCGGCACCCGGAGTTCTCCGTTTTGCGCCTCGATGCGCCGTTTTTTGCGCCCGGCCGGCCCGAATGGGCGGGCGGGGACGAGAACGCGGCCGCCTGCTTCCGCCTCTGGCCGCACCGGCTGCGCGGCGAGGGGCATTTTGCCGCGGCGCTGCAAAAAAATGACGGCCAAGCAGGGGAACGTTCCGCCGCGCCCGGCGTCAAAGCACCGGAGGAATTGGCAGTATTTTGCCGCGAAAACGGCATAGACTTTCCAAATGGAACGCTGCTTGCCTTCGGTTCGACTTTGTTTGCCGCACCGGCCGGCTGCCCGCCGCTGGACGGGCTCAAGGTCCTGCGCGCCGGGCTGGAGCTCGGCACGGTGCAGAAGGGCCGCTTCACCCCGGCGCACGCGTTGGCGCTGTGGCTGCCCGGCGCGGGCAGAACGCTGAACCTGGACCCGGACGGGCCGGAGGTGCTGGAGTATCTCAATGGTCAGACCCTGCCCTGTGCGGCCTCGGGCTGGACGCTCGTCACGGTGGGCGGCCTGAGCCTGGGCTGGGGCAAGGCCTCCAACGGCATTTTGAAGAACCACTATCCCAAGGGCCTGCGCCGGGCCCGGTAACCGGCAGGTACGGCCCGGCCGGTTCACCGTAGGGGGCGGCGTCCCCGACGCCCCGGCATTCGGAACGAATGCTCTCACCCTCGCAGGATGGCTCTTCACGAAAATAACACTTTACAAAGCAGACAGAATGTGCTAAAATACCCAGGTATCTGCGAAAATTCACCTCTGGAGAACGATTTTTTATGGTAAAATACGTCATTCACGGCGGCAAGCCTCTGACCGGCAACGTCACCATCAGCGGCGCGAAGAACGCTGCGGTCGGTATCCTGCCGGCGGCCCTTCTGGTCAAGGGCGTCTGCCGCATTGAGAACGTGCCCGATATTTCCGATGTCCGCCTGCTGCTGCAGATCCTCGACGCCATGGGCGCCAAGATCCGCCGGCTGTCTCCGAACCTTTTGGAGATCGACTGCACCAACGTGCGCGACGCCGAGGCGCCCGCCGATCTGGTCCGCCGCATCCGCGCCTCCTACTACTTCATCGGCGCGCAGCTGGGCCGCTTCGGCCATGCCAAGGTCGCCCTGCCCGGCGGCTGCAACTTCGGCCCCCGGCCGATCGACCAGCACATCAAGGGTTTTGAGGGCATCGGCGCTCAGGTGGATTTTGTGGGCGGCTTTGTGTGCGCCAAGGCTCCGGAAGAGGGCCTGACTGGCGCGCGCGTCAACCTCGACGTGGTCTCCGTCGGCGCAACGATGAACATCATGATCGGCGCGGTGCTTGCCACCGGCACGACCTACATCGAAAACGCCGCCAAGGAGCCCCACATCGTCGACCTGGCCAACTTCCTCAACGCGATGGGCGCCAAGGTCTCCGGCGCGGGCACCGACGTCATCCGCATCCGCGGGGTCAAGTCCCTGCACGGCGGCTTCTACTCCATCATCCCCGACCAGATCGAGGCCGGCACCTATATGGCAGCCGCCGCCGCGGTGGAGGGCTCGGACGTGCTGGTGCAGAACGTCATCCCCAAGCACATGGACACCATCACCGCCAAGCTGCGCGAGATGGGCGCGAAGATCACCGTGTATGACGACGCCATCCGCGTCCAGCGCGTGGGCCGGCTGCGCCGGGCCAACGTCAAGACGCTGCCCTATCCCGGCTTCCCCACCGACATGCAGCCGCAGATCGGCGTGTGCATGTCCCTGGCCCGGGGCACCAGCATCATCACCGAGAGCATCTACGACACCCGCTTCCGCTACTGCGCGGAGCTGGCCCGGATGGGCGCGAGCATCGTGGTCGACACCAAGGTCGCCGTGATCGACGGCGTGGAGAAGCTCCACGGCGCCACCGTCAAGGCCTGCGATCTGCGTGCCGGCGCCGCCATGGTGATCGCCGGGCTTTCGGCTGACGGCGTGACCACGATCGAGGACGTGCACTATATCGAGCGCGGCTACGAGGCCATCATCGAGAAGCTGAGCGGCCTCGGCGCGGACATCCGCCGCATCGAGACGCCGGATGGGATGCTGACAAAATCCGCAGGATAACGAAAAGCCGGCCAATGCCGGCTTTTCTTTTTCGTGGTTCGTGGTTAGTGGTTAGTGATTAGTGGATAGTGATGAGGCAATCGGGAATGAGGCAATCGGCAGTAGGAGCTGTAGGGGCGAGCAGTGCTCGCCCGCCGACGCGGAATGCACCCGTAGGGGACGGCGTCCTCGACGTCCCGCCGACCCGCACCGTGCCTCGTAGCGGACGGGTCACCCGTCCGAATGCTCCGCACCCGTAGGGACGGCAGGAAAATTGGTACAGGTGTATCGTTTGCTGAACGCAAACGATGTGTGCTTCGCACACCGGGCGGCTAATAGCCGCCCCTACGGTCAGAATCGGACTGCGCAGCACTGTCCACTGTCAACTCACCCTCCCTCCTCTCTCCTCACTCCACACTCCTCACGCTCCGCCCCCGTCGCCGGACAAGTAGCGGACGGGTCACCCGTCCGAATGCTCCGTCCCCGTCGCCGGACAAGCAAGGCTTGTCCCTACACTTTCCACTTTCCACTTTCCACTGTCCACTGGAGGGAGGCTGCAAACTTGCAGAAAAAGATACAATTCAAATTTCCCGCCTGGCTGTTTGTCGTGCTGGCGCTGGTGTATGAGGAGGCAGTGTTCCAGCTCTGGACCGGCGCGGCGCTGACGCTGCCGCGGGCGCTCACCATGCTGCTGTTCACGCTCAGCTGGGGCCTGCTGCTGGGCCTTCTGTCCAGCTTCGGCAGCGACCGGGTCTGCCGGATCGCCGCTCTGGTGCTCGCGGCGCTGTTTGCCGCGGTCTACTTTGCGGAGTATCTGATGCACGACGCCTACGGCGGCGACGGCGGGTACATGAGCCTGGGCATCATCCTCGGCACCGCGGCCGACGCCGGCAACGACTTCGGCGGCACGATCGTCTCGGTCGTCCTGCACGAGCTCTGGCGGCTGGGCGTTTTGCTGCTGCCGACGCTCGTCTACGGCGTGTTTGCGATCCGGCTGCACTGGGGCCGCGGCGGCGGGTGGCTGCTGCGCGGCGGCCTTGCGCTCGGCTGCGCGGCCTGCCTGCTGCTGGGCAGCTTCTGCGCCGGGCGCTTTGACGACGCGGCCCACTATGGCAGCGGCTTCCACTTTGTGGACGGCGTCAACCGCTTCGGCCTGCTCACGGCCTTCCGGCTGGATCTGCAGAGCGGGGATCGGGAGCTGGATTTTGCGCTTGAGACCCAGATGCCCACGCTGCCGGAGCCGGAGCTGCCCACCGAGGCGCCCGCGACCGAGGCGCCCACCGCGCCCGAGGAAACCGAGACCGAGCCCGAGCAGACCGAGCCCTTCGGCCCGCATATGACCCCGGAGAAGCCCTACAACACGCTGGACATCGACTTTGCGGCCCTGGCCGAAAGCGAGAGCAACCGGGAGCTGGCGAAGCTGGATGCCTACGTGGCCTCGCTCACACCGGCCAAGACCAACGCCTGCACCGGCCTGTTTGCCGGCAAGAGCCTGATCTTCATCTCGGCCGAGGCCTTCTCCGCCGAGGTCATTGACCCGGTGCGGACGCCGGCCCTGTACCGGCTGGCGCATGAGGGCGTTTTTTTCACCGACTACTACCAGCCCGCCTGGGGCGGCAGCACCTCCACCGGCGAATACGCCAACATGACCGGCCTGGTCCCCACCACGGCCAGCGCCATGGGCGAGAGCATCGGCAAGCAGCTGCCCTTCACGCTGGGCAATCAGCTGATGGCGCAGGGCTATGCGAGCTGGGGCTTCCACAACAACAGCTATACATA
>CADBKF010000061.1 GCA_902795195.1 Oscillospiraceae bacterium | reverse complement strand
TGAAATCCGGCTTTTCTTGATGAAATGTCTTAATTTCTCAATATTCGACAAAAGAACCGCTGTTTTCTCCATCTGAAAACAGCGGTTCTTTGACAGTCTACAGCACCCGGGCAGCTTGCTGCCCGGGTGCTGTTCAGCATGTCAAAAAACTGCCGGGAGCTGCGCAGTTGGTTGAACCGAGTGCATTCCCGATTCCGTCATTGCGAACCAGTGCCGCAGCACTGGTGTGGCAATCCGTTCCCCTTGCCGGGAAGTATACGGACGGCAGATTGCCGTTCCTCCGCGTGCAGTGCAGCATGAGATATTCCATAGTGGCATGTAACACCAAAAAGTGTATATTGTAGCGCGGGCAATCTGCCCGCATCCAGGCGCCTGAATACAGTTTTGCGGGCTGATAGCCCGCGCTACAAGCGTAAAGATTTCGATGTTACAACGCCGTAGTGGCCGATGCCCACATCGGCCATAGAGGTGCGATGTGCGACCGGGCATTATGGCCGATGTGGGCATCGGCCACTACGGATTCATTCGTCGCCTGGAGAAAACTACCAAATAATACGTAACGTTCGCTTGTTGACAGGCTGAGAAACCGGAAAGCGCGCTGCCCGGGTGCTGGTTGCATCCTGCGGGTGCCGTTTCGGATGCTGCTTCCAAAAAAATCTTCCTGCCGGCCTTGTATTTGTGCCGGAAATCGAGTATGATAGAAAGGTGAACGTATAATTTTGAGGTGTCACTATGATTTCTGTTGATATATCCAATCTCTGGGGTGAGGTTTCGCTGCCGGATCTGCTGTCCTTGGAGCAGGAGGTCTTTGCCGCGCACAAGCTGCTCGTCGAGGGCAAGGGGCCCGGCAACGAGTATCTCGGCTGGCTGAATCTGCCCGTATTTGAGCCCACCTCGGAAATGAAGCGCATCCGCGCTGCTGCCAACTATATCCGCGAGACCTGCGACGTGCTCGTGGTCGTGGGCATCGGCGGCAGCTATCTCGGCCCCCGCGCCGCCATCGAGCTGCTCAAGGGCCAGAACCACAACCTGCGCCGGGGCGATCCGCAGATCTTCTTTGCCGGCAACACCCTCTCCACCCGCGCCTGGCAGGAGCTGTGCCAGCTGCTCGAGGGCAAGGATTTTGCGATCAACATCATCTCCAAATCCGGCACCACCACCGAGCCCGCCATCGCAACGCGCGCCCTGAAGTGGATGCTTGAGCGCAAATACGGCGCCGAGAAGGCCAAAAAGCACATCTTTGTCACGACCGACCCGGTGCGCGGCGCGCTGCGCCAGATGGCAAGCGACGCCGGCTACGAGACCTTTGTGATCCCGCACGACGTCGGCGGCCGCTACAGCGTGCTCTCCGCGGTGGGCCTTCTACCCATGGCCGCGGCCGGCATCGACATTCAGGAGGTCATGATCGGCGCCGCGCAGGCCAAGCGCGATCTGAGCCTGTTCTCCTTTGAAAACCCCGCCTGGCTCTATGCCGCCGGCCGGAATCTGCTCTACCGCAGGGGCAAGGCGCTCGAGCTTCTGTGCTCCTACGAGCCCGCCTTCGGGTACTTTGCCCGCTGGTGGCAGCAGCTGTTCGGCGAGAGCGAGGGCAAGGACGGCAAGGGCATCTTCCCCTGCACGGCCGAGTTCACCGCCGATCTGCACTCGCTGGGTCAGATGATCCAGCAGGGCGAGCGCAACCTCTTTGAGACCGTGGTCCGCTTCGCGCCCTGCCGCAGAAAGACCCTCATTGAAAAGGACTACCGGGATCTCGACGGGCTCAACTACCTCGAGGGCAAGAGCCTCGACTTTGTCGAGGAGCAGGCCTTTCTCGGCACGCTCAGCGCCCACACCGACGGCGGCGTGCCGGTCCTGCTGGTGCAGGCCGACGAGATCTGCGACCGCGCCGTGGGCGAGCTGTTCTTCTTCTTCGAGCTCAGCTGCGGCATCTCTGCCTACCTTCTGGGCGTGAACCCCTTCAACCAGCCGGGCGTGGAGCACTACAAGCGCAACATGTTCCAGCTGCTGGGCAAGCCGGGCTACGCGAGATAATTGAGAGTGGACAGTTTTCCTACCCGGAGGCGGGCTGCGTTCTTTTGGCTTCTGGCCGCCCTGGCGGTTTTGTGGGTGGGCTTTATTTTGAGCCGCTCCATGAAGCCGGCGGAGCAGTCCTCCCAGGAGAGCGACGCGGTGCTTGCCCTGGTGCAGCGTGTTCTGCCCTCGGCCGGGGTGTATTTTGTGCGAAAAGCCGCGCATTTTGCGGAATATTTTGTGCTCGGCGCCCTCGTGGGCGGCTGCTGCGCTCTGCGCTGGCGGCCGATGCTGCTTTGGCCGCTGATGGGCTGCGCGGGCGTGGCCGCGTTCGACGAATTTCTGCAGACCTTCTATGAGGGCCGCAGCGGCGAGCTGCGCGACGTCCTGCTCGACAGCCTCGGCGCCCTGTGCGCCCTGCTGCTTTTCATGCTTTGCCGGCGGTTTTCCCGCAAGCAGTCATAAATCCCCGCTGCAGCCGCACCGCCTTTTCCGGCCGCGCCAGGGCTGGTAATTTTCTCCAGGCGACGAATGAATTCGTAGTGGCCGACTGCGTGCCCTTTATGGGTATGCCCACATCGGCCATAATGCCCGGTCGCACATCGCACCTTTATGGCCGATGTGGGCATCGGCCACTACTGCGTTGTAACATCGAAATCTTTACGCTTGTAGCGCGGGCTATCAGCCCGCAAAACTGCATTCTGGCGCTTGGATGCGGGCAGATTGCCCGCGCTACAATATACACTTTTTGGTGTTACATGCCACTACGGAATGTCTCATGCTGCACTGCACGCGGAGGAACGGCAATCTTCCGTCCGTATACTTCCCGGCAAGGGGAACGGATTGCCACACCAGTGTGCGCACTGGTTCGCAATGACGGGGTTGGGGGTGCATGCGGTTCATCCAACTGCGCTGCTCCCGGTATGTTTTTGACAAGCTGACTGCACCGCTTTTTCCAGTTGTGCCGCTACCGGCGGTTTTTCGACCGGCTGACTGTACAGCTTTTTCCGGATGTGTGGCTGCGTTGTGTCAATCGTAAAATTCTATGCATCTATGCAACCTTTTCGGATGCTGTTTCGTCTATATTATATTAAAGATTTTTCGTCTGTTTTGTAAAAAAGAAAAGAATCGGAAACTGAGGATACAATTATGGAAGAAAACAATCTGCAGCTTGCGCTGCCCTGGATGGATCGGGTCGGGAGCCTGCTCACGAGCAGAAAGCGGCCCTGGATCAGCTATCTGCTGGCCTTCTTTCTGCCTGTGCTGATCATGCAGCTGCTCTGGGCGATCAGCGGCGTCTGGCCCTTCGGCCACCGGATGATCCTGGCCCATGACCAGTGGCACCAGTACTATCCCTTCTTTGTGAACTTCCGGGAGCGGCTGCTGCACGGCAACTCGCTGTTCTACTCCTGGAACACCGGCATGGGCACCAACTATCTTGGCCTGTACGGCTACTATCTGGCCAGCCCGCTCAACTGGCTGGCGCCGCTGATCCCGGAGTCGCTGGTCCTGCCCTACTACACGCTGACGGTCCTGATCCGGATCGGCTGCGCGGGCCTGTTTTTCCTGATCTTCCTGCACCATACCTTCCACCGCTGCGAGCCGGTGCAGGCGTTCTTCTCCACCATGTACGCGCTGTGCGCGTTCATCATGGGCTACTACTGGAACGCCATCTGGCTCGACACCGTGGCGCTGCTGCCGCTGGTGGTGCTGGGCACGCTGCAGCTGCTGCGCGACGGCAAGTTCATCCTCTATGTGGCAAGCCTGGCTCTGGCGGTCATGTGCAGCTACTACATCGGCCTGTTCGTCTGCATCTTCGTGTTCCTGCTGTTCATCGGCTACAACTTCGTCAACTGGGACGACTTTGGCGGCCTGCGCAGCCGGCTCTGGCGCATTGCCTTCTTCACGATCATCGCCCTGGGCATCAGCGCGGTCGTCACCGGCCCCGCGCTTCTGAGCCTGCGCAGCACCTATTCCGCGGTCAACAAATTCCCGACCAAGCTCTCTGTGAACATCGCCAAGGAGGCGACGGCCCTGGGCATTCTCGACGCCCTGCGCCAGATCATCGCCAACAGCGCGGCGCTCGTGCCGCCCACCTCGATGACCGGCCTGCCCAACATCTACTGCGGCGTGGTCACGGTGCTGCTGGCGGCGATCTACTGCTGCTGCCGGCACGTGCCGCTTCGCGAGAAGATCTTCAGCTGCTTCCTGCTGGCGTTCTTTGCGCTGAGCTTCATCATCCGGCAGCTGGATTATATCTGGCACGGCTTCCACTTCCCCAACATGCTGCCGTACCGCTTCAGCTTCCTCTACAGCTTCGTGCTGCTGTTCATGGCCTATCGGGCCTTCTCCCAGATGGACCGCTTCCGGATGCGCTATCTGCTGTTCATCGCGCCGGCCATGCTGGTCTTCCTTGTCTGCACGGCCACCAACAACAAGATCTCCTCGATCATCGCAACGGTGCTGCTGCTCGCCATCGGCGGCCTGGGGCTGCTGCTCTACGGCAGGCGGCAGATCACCCGCAACGCGCTGGCGCTGATTGTGTGCGTATGCCTGCTGCTCGAGGGCATCTCGAGCGCCTCTCTGGGCGTGCGCGAGGTCTCCACCACCGACGGCAGCGTCTATCCGCGCGACGGCGCCGCCGTGGAAACGCTGGTGAACGAAATGAATGCCCGCGAGGCTGAAACCAAGGGCCTCTGGCGCGCGGAATTTGCCCTCAAGCAGACGCTCAACGACAGCACGCTCTTCTCGATGCCCGGCATCTCGGTCTTCGCCTCCACCTGCAACAGCGCCGTGAGCAGCTTCCTGCAGAACCTCGGCATCGCCGCGCAGGCGCGCTCGAACCGCTATGTCTTTGAGCAGGCAGACCCGGCCATCCACCTGCTTCTGAACCTCAAATACCTCATCGACCGCGAGGGCTTGAACGTCGATCCCACGCACTTCACCGAGGTCGCCGCCGAGGGTGACGTCAAGCTGCTGGAGAACAAGGATTTTCTGCCCATGGGCTGGGCGGCAAATCCCCTGGTCCTGGAATACGATCCCACCGGAGGCACCCAGACCTTCGTCGGCTTCCGGGTCTTCTCGAGCATCGAGGAGCTCTACTGCAAGCTGCTGGGCGCGGATCTCAAGCTCTATCACAGGGTGATTCCCACCGAGGCCGTCTATGAGGGCGAGGCCTCCGGCACCGAGGGCAGCACCAACGCATACACCTTCCAGACCGACGGCGACAACGATTCGCGGCTGGCCATCCGCTTCACCAAATCCGGCGCGGGCGGGCTGAGCATCTACACCATCGGCAAGGATGTCGGCAACGTCTACGTCTACCGCAACGACGAGTATGTGTGCAATTACAGCGACAAATACGGTCAGCTGCGCTTCTTCGGCGATCTGAAGGACGGCGACGTGATCACCCTGCGCTACCGGGCAAAGACCGCCGGCGAGGACGCGAACGTCGAGGTCTACGCCGCCGACTTTGACGACGCGATCTTCCAGTGGGCCCGCAATCAGCTCTCTGAGCGCGTGATGACGACCGACAGCCGCAGCGACACCGAGATCACCGGCACCATCCTCACGCAGAACGACAGCGTGCTCTTCACCACCATCCCCTACGACGCGGGCTGGCACGCCTATGTCGACGGCGAGGAGGTCCGCATCACGCCTGTGGCCGAGGCCTTTGTGGCCTTCCGGCTGAGCGCCGGCAGCCACGAGATCCGGCTGCACTATGAGACCCCGGGCCTGAACGTCTGCTTCCTCATCAGCCTGGCCTGCCTGGCGGTGTTCCTGGTGCTGCTGGTGCTCTCGCTGCTCTTCGGGCTGACCAAGCGGCCGATGGCAAAGATCGAGCTGTCCATGGACGGCATGTCCCCGGACGACGCGCTGGCCGACGAGCTGCTGCCCGAGGAGCTGCCGCTCGCGCCCGACGCGCTGCCGCCGCTGCAGCCGCCCGCGCCCCGGCAGCCGGACGCCGCCTTCGACGAGCTCTTTGACGAGTCCGGGTCGGACGAAACGCCCTGATACGGCAAAAACTGCGCAGAAAATCGCGCAAATCGGCCCTGTTTTCAGAAAATCAGAAAAATTTACCGGTTTCCACTAGACAAGCGCCGCAATTTAGGCTATAATTAGTACGCAAATTTAAGCGCCTTCGGCGCTAAAAACGGAGGAAAACTATTATGTCTGTTAAAGTTGCAATCAATGGCTTTGGCCGCATTGGCCGTCTGGCATTCCGTCAGATGTTCGGCGATCCCGATTACGAAATCGTTGCGATCAACGACCTGACCTCTTCCAAGATGCTGGCCCACCTGCTGAAGTACGACTCCACCCAGGGCAACTACGCGCTGGATCACAAGGTCGAGTTCAACGAGGGTGAAGGCGAAGACAACTACATCGTTGTCGACGGCAAGAAGATCGTCATCTACAAGATGCCCAATGCGGCCGATCTGCCCTGGGGCGAGATCGGTGTTGACGTCGTGCTCGAGTGCACCGGCTTCTACACCTCCAAGGCCAAGGCACAGGCCCACATCGACGCCGGTGCCAAGAAGGTCGTCATTTCCGCGCCCGCCGGCAATGACCTGCCCACCATCGTCTACAACGTCAACCACGAGAAGCTGACCGCTGAGGACAACATCATCTCCGCCGCTTCCTGCACCACCAACTGCCTGGCGCCCATGGCAAAGGCTCTGAACGAGTATGCGCCCATCGTCTCCGGCATCATGACCACTGTCCACGCCTACACCGGCGACCAGATGCCCCTCGACGGCCCGCAGAGAAAGGGTGACCTCCGCCGCTCCCGCGCTGCTGCCATCAACATCGTGCCCAACTCCACCGGCGCTGCCAAGGCCATCGGCCTGGTCATCCCCGAGCTGGCCGGCAAGCTGATCGGCTCCGCCCAGCGTGTTCCCACCCCCACCGGCTCCACCACCATCCTGGTTGCTGTGGTCAAGAAGGCCGACGTCACCAAGGAAGGCATCAACGAGGCCATGAAGGCTGCTGCCAACGAGTCCTACGGCTACAACGAGGACCAGATCGTCTCCTCCGACATCATCGGCTCCCGCTTCGGCTCCATCTTTGACGCCACCCAGACCATGGTCTCCAAGATCGACGACGAGACCTATCAGGTGCAGGTCGTTTCCTGGTACGACAACGAGAACTCCTACACCTCCCAGATGGTCCGCACCATCAAGTACTTCTCCAAGTTCCTGTAATTCCTTGTTTGGAAAAAACACCGGGTACGGCTTCAAGCCGTACCCGGTGTTTTTTAGTGGTTAGTATCACTAATCACTAACCGCTGACCACCAGCTACTACCTGCCCCGGCGGTACATTCTCGCCAGGCCGCCCTCGGAGGTCTCGCGGAAGGCGTGGGAGATGTTGATGCCGGTCTGGTACATCGTGCGCACGACCATGTCGAAGCTGATCGTGCGGGTGTTGTAGAGGAAGTAGGACAGGTTCAGCGCGTTGAGCGCGCGCATGGCCGCAACCGCGTTGCGCTCGATGCAGGGGATCTGCACCAGGCCGCAGATGGGGTCGCAGGT
>CADBKF010000060.1 GCA_902795195.1 Oscillospiraceae bacterium | reverse complement strand
GAAATCCGGCTTTTCTTGATGAAATGTCTTAATTTCTCAATATTCGACAAAAGAACCGCTGTTTTCTCCATCTGAAAACAGCGGTTCTTTGACAGTCTGGAAGGCTCGCATATCCGGCAACGCCGGATATGCGAGCCTTGGCGCATCTGGATAAAGCTACAAACCATCTGTACGTGCGTACCAACGCAAGGGGCGCTGCACTCGACATGCTTTTTCCTATACTTTTCCATTTTTCTTTTCGAATATCCCTTGCCGATCTGGTCAAACTAGTTGCAGCGAAACCCCCAATCAAAATGCAAGGAGATGTACGAAATGAAGAGCAATAATCAGATCAACGTTCCCGAAGCCAAGCAGGCCATGGAGCAGTTCAAGATGGAAGCCGCCAATGAGGTTGGTGTAAATCTCTCCAACGGCTACAACGGCGAGCTGACCTCCCGCGAAGCGGGCTCCGTCGGCGGCCAGATGGTCAAGAAGATGATCGAGGCCTATGAGAAGGGCATGAAGTAAGTTCCCCGAGGGGCAAAAACGGGAAGTCGAATCGACTTCCCGTTTTTTCGTTGGCCTTCCGGGTTCGGTGGCTCGCGCCGCGTGTGATGCAAAACCCGGATCGCAGCAAAATACCGGTCATTTTATTCCTTGCTGGTCAATGACTTACAGTGGCCTTTGATGTCCTGCAGCCCGGATGAAGCGGTCGATCAGCCACCGCTGAGCCTGCTCGGTGAGCGTGACCATGGTGAAGGGCTTGCCGTCCTTTCCGGTGCGCTCTGTCAGCAGGATCCCGACAGCCTCACCGGCGGAGGTGGGGCGACGGACCAGATCATCCGTTTCGGAAAGCTGCTCTGTCAGATAGCCCTCGGCCAGGAGCCGATCCGAGAGCTGCCTGCCGGTCAGCTCTCCCGGCTGTCCCTCGTCCTTCAGCGCTGTCAGCGCTCTGGCAAAGGCCGTCATGGAAACGCCCTCCGGCTGAAAGACATACCGGGCCAGCTGCTCCGGCTGCAGTTGAAGCGGCGGCGCAGGCTCCGGCTGCACCGTGGATTTTGGTCTTCGGATCTGCTCCGTCTCGCCTTTGAGATACGCTTTGACGTTTTTCCGGCGCAGCTTTCGCAGGTCTTTTTCCAGGATCTGCCGGATGCGCTCCCGGCTGACGCCGTACTCGTTTCCGATGCGCTCCAGAGTTCGGCCGGATTCATACCGTTCCGACAGGATCTTTCGGTTTCTGTCCTTTTCTGCAAAGAGGTCATCCAGTACAGTATGAAGACGCACTCCCACATCCGACGGAAACGCTGTTGGCTCGTCGAAGATCTCCCGCAACAGGTTTGCCGGATAGCTGTTATCAATCGGCCCAGCTTCCAGATGGGCGTTTTTTTCTTCCGCAATGACCTCCAGAACTGCTTTCCCATACTTGGACACTTTTTGCGCCCCGATGCCAGGTACTGCCAGTAGCTCCGCCTCCGTGGCAGGCTTTGCACTTGCGATGTTCAGCAACGTTGCATCATGGAAGATTACATAGGCAGGAACTCTGGCCTTCTTCGCCAGCTCGGCCCGCAGCGTGCGCAGACGCTCAAACAGGCTTTGATCCGCTGCTTCCGGCTTCCCGAAGGCGGTAGGCGTTTGATGCTGAGATGTTTCTTCTTTCTCAACTGCGTGCCGCCAATGCACCGCCTGGTCACGGAAGAGGACCTCGTCGGCCTTCTCCGAGGTGATCAGCACGTCATATTCTCCGGGCGGCCGATGCAGATACCCCTGCTTTTCCAGCGCGTGGATGTATTTGTGCAGCAAGGGCCGCTTGGTGCCCTTCATAATGCCGTAGGTGGGCAGCAGGTCGTATTCCCGCGCCAGCAGGGTTTTGTCCCGGCTGCCGGTCAGAATCCGCACGATCATGGTTTCGCCCAGGCCGACCCGGTTTTTCCGCTCCACCCGGCGGACGCAGGAGAGGATCTTCTGCGCGGCCAGGGTGATCTCCTCCTCCACTGTTTCGCCGGCAAGCGCATCCTCCACGGGCCGGCAGCTGCCGCAGTTGTCGCAGCTCGGTCGGTGTGGCTCACCGAAATAGTCCAGCAAGAAGGCCCGGTAACAGCCCGTGGTCTTGCAATAGTCCTCCATCTGCCGCAGGCGCTGCATATCGCGGATCAGCAGCTGCGTCCGCAGTTCTTCGTCCAGCTGCTCCCGGTCGTTGCCGTTCTCGATCAGATATTTCGCCGTCATCACGTCGCCGGCAGAATACAGCAGGATGCAGTCGGCGGGCGCTCCGTCGCGCCCCGCGCGGCCTGCCTCCTGGTAGTAGCTCTCGATGTTCTTCGGCATGTTGTAGTGGATCACGAAGCTGACGTTGGACTTGTCGATGCCCATACCGAAGGCGTTGGTCGCCACCATGATCGTCTCGCGGTCATAGGCAAAGTCCTCCTGGTTTTCCCGCCGCTCGGCCTCGTCCAGGCCGGCATGGTAGCGGGTGGCAGCAAAGCCGGCAGCGCGCAGCTTTTTGCAGACCTGCTCCACCGTCTTCCGGGTGGCACAGTAGACGATGCCGCTTTTGTCCCGATGCGCGCCAAGATAGCCCTTGAGCCAGGCAAGCTTGTTCTGCTCGCGGCGCACGTCGAAAAAGAGGTTCGGCCGGTCAAAGCCTGTCACAATGCGCAGCGGCTCTTGCAGCTCCAGAAGGCGGACAATGTCCTCCCCCACCTCGGCGGTGGCCGTGGCGGTGAAGGCGGCAAGCACCGGCCGTTGGGGCAGACGGCGCACAAAGGCGGGGATGTCCAGATAGTTTGGGCGGAAGTCCTGCCCCCACTGGCTGACGCAGTGGGCCTCGTCCACCGCCAGCAGGGAGATCCGCTGTCCGGCGGCAAAGGCCAGAAAGCTGTCGGACAAAAGCCGCTCCGGGGCCACATAGATCAGCCTGTATACCCCAAGCTCCGCCCGGCGCAGCACCTCCCGCTGCTGGGCGGGATTCAGGGAGGAATTGAGAAAGGCAGCCGGGATGCCCGCCTCCTTCAAGGCTGCCACCTGATCCTTCATCAGAGAGATCAGCGGCGAGACCACAAGTGTCAGCCCATCCAGCAGCAGGGCCGGGATTTGATAGCAAAGGCTTTTTCCACCGCCGGTCGGCATGACGCCAAAGGCATCCTGCCCGCTCAGAATCGCGTCAATCAGCGCCTCCTGCCCATCCCGGAAGGAACGAAATCCAAAGCGTTCCCGTAAAACCGTCTGTTTATTCATCTGTCTCTCTCCTTCAATCATGCTCTGATCTGGTACGCTTTCCTCTGGTTTTATATAGTATGAGCATACACAAAATCGGGGCGAATTACAAGTGCGGATTGCGCAAAAATGCGGCGAATGCGCGAGCGCGTTTCACATTTTCGGTGCCAGCTACAAAAAACAGCGCCGCAGGATAACACAGGCCTTCATGACGGCGAAGCGAAAACGCAGACTTGCATGACGGCAGAACGAAAAATCGGCGCGGTTCCACTTTTTTGGCGGAACCGCGCCGATGCTTGTCGGATAGGCCGGCGACGCGCCCGGATGGGATTTCGAGCGGCGCGCGGCGGATTTTTTACTTTTTTTGATAGCCGGTGATCAGTGTCAGCGCGAAGCAGATCACGGTGGCCCAGGCAAAAAGGCGGTGGTTTTTCACGGTTCTTCCCTCCTGTGGTTTTGTT
This sequence comes from Oscillospiraceae bacterium, assembly GCA_902795195.1. Classification (GTDB taxonomy): domain Bacteria; phylum Bacillota; class Clostridia; order Oscillospirales; family Oscillospiraceae; genus JAFRPC01. The sequence goes on along the minus strand of CADBKF010000060.1, from coordinate 23,600 downwards.
TCATCAGATCCGTCAGACTGTGCAGGCTCAGCAGCAGGGTCGAGGAATTGTGCAGCAGCGCGCTCAGCGCGGGCGGCAGAATGCCCAGAGCGCCCAGCAGGATCAGCCCGCCGTTGAAGCCCATGACAAAATGATAGTTCTGCCGGATGCGCTGCATCAGCGCGTCGGAGAGGCCCTTGAGCCAGGCCAGCTCCCGCAGATCCTCGGCGGCGATCACCACGTCGGCCACCTCCCGGGCGATGGTGGCGCCGCTGCCCACGGCAATGCCCACGTCCGCCAGAGACAGCGCCGGGGTGTCGTTGATGCCGTCGCCGATCATGATGACGGTGCGATCGGCGGCCTGCTCGGCCTTGATGTAGTCCGCCTTGTCCTCCGGCAGCACCTCCGCCCGAAAATCGTCCACGCCCAGGCTTCTGGCGATGGCCGCGGCGGTGCTGCGGTTGTCGCCGGTGAGCATGACAGTCTTGCTGATCCCGGCCCGGTGCAGGGCTGCAAGCGCCGCCTCTGCCTCCGGCCGCAGAGGGTCGAGGATGCCGATGGCCGCCGAGAGCACCCCGTCCACGGCCAGATAAAGCCAAGACAGGCCCTGCTCCAGGGCTTCGAAGGCAGCCCGGTCCGCGGGCAGAATGCTGACATGTTCGTCCTCAAACACGAAATGGCGGCTGCCGATGACGGTGCGCTTGCCGTCGACCCGCGTGGCGATGCCGTGGGCCACCACGTACTCCACTTCGGAGTGCATCTCCTCGTGATCCAGGCCCCGCTCCCGGGCCGCGCGGACCACGGCGTTGGCCACGGAATGGGGAAAATGCTCCTCCAGGCAGGCGGCCAGGCGCAGCATCTCCGCTTCCTGCTGATTTTGGAAGGGGACGACCTTCGCCACCGTGGGGCAGGCCTTGGTGAGCGTACCGGTCTTGTCGAAAATCACGGTGTCGGCCCGGCTGATCCCCTCGAGGAATTTGCCGCCCTTGACGGTGATCTTCCGGTTGCCGGCCTCCCGCATGGCGGACAGGACGCTCAGCGGCATGGAGAGCTTGAGCGCGCAGGAAAAATCCACCATCAGAACCGACACGGCGCGAGGCACATTTCGGGTCAGCAGCCAGGTGAGCAGGCTGCCGCCCAGGCACCACGGCACCAGCCGGTCGGCCAGGCTCGCAGCCTGCAGCTCCACGCCGGATTTGAGGCGCTCGGAGTCCTCGATCATCCGCACGATGCGGTCGTAGCGGTTCTCCCCTGCCAGATTCGTGACGCGCAGGACGCAGTTGCCCTCCTCCACCACGGAGCCGGCGTAGACCGCCGCCCCGGGCCGCTTGGCTACCGGGACGGACTCGCCGGTGAGCGAGGCCTGGTTGAGCATCACGTCGCCCTGCTCGAGGATGCCGTCCAGCGGCAGCACGTGGCCGGTGTGGACCATGACCAGATCCCCGGCGGCGACGGCGCTCACCGGGACCAGGCACTGGCGCCCGTCGGGCTCCAGCTTCCAGACCGCGTCCACCTGCAGCGCCATGCTGCGGGCCAGATCCTCCACAGAGCGCTTGTGGGTCCACTCCTCCAGCGTCTCGCCCAGCCGCAGCAGGAACATGACGGAGGAGGCCGTGGAAAAGTCTCCGGTCAGCTGCGAGACGCCGATGGCGGTGCCGTCGAGCACGTCCACGGTGAGCTTCCGGGAGCGCAGGGTTTTGAGCGCGCTGACGACCCGCGGCACGGACTCCCAGACGCACAGAGCCGCCCGCACGGGCGCCGGCAAAAACCAGCGCTTGCAGAAATGGGCGAGCACCATGCCCACGAGCTTTTCCTTGTATTCGCGGTTCATGGCCCGGCTGCTGCGGTGCAGCGGCGGCAGGGCGGCCTGGGCAGTCTCATAATACTGAACTGCAATAAAATGATTGAATCGTTTTTGGGCTTGGCATGTTCAGCTATTGTACGTACGAATGCCTCCGCATTTCATGCGGAGCGTCGAACGCTTTCAGTGTTCGACGAATAAAACCATTATAAATAGTTTTATTGCATTCTAGTATAAGAGAACGCGGCCAGGCGCGCTGTGACGGCTGCCGGATCGCCCCGGTAGCAGACGGTGACGCTGCAGATGTTCTCCTGGATCGTGACCCGCTCGACGGACTGCGCCGCGAGCAGCCAGGCCTCCAGCAGATCCGCCTGCCCTGCCGTCATGGAACGGACGCAGGCCCGGAGGCGAAGCCGTCCGGGACTGCGGTGCAGGATCTGAAATCTCATGCGTTTGCCGTTTCCTCCGCGGCAGAGGCGGGCGCGTCCTCGATGTAGGCGGCGGCCTCAGCGGCCTCCCGCTCGGCGTTGATCTGCTTGGCGTCCGCGAGGATGTCGGCGCAGGCCGCCTGGACCTCGTCGACATTGCGCATGACCTCCTTCTTGCAGCGCAGGCCGGCCGCGGTCAGATGGGTGTAGAGCTTCTTCGCGTCCCGGCTGGTCAGCAGCTTCAGGCCCGCCGTGCCAAACAGCGCGCCATAGACGAACATTGCGATTTTTCCGGTTAACATGATGGGTACCTCCTGATATACTTCTTTGTTAGATGTGGCTAACTCATATTAGCACAAGCAAACCCGAATTGCAAGAAAAGAAGAGAATTCTTGGAAAAAAATCGGAACGGTCAGAAAAAATTCGGCAGGAATGACTGCTTTTTTGCTCATTTTCTCAAAATCCCCTTGCAATCCTCCGGCGCAGCAGCTATAATAGTAAGCATAGGCTAACTGCCGTGTATGCGGCACAGCATCATTCGGTGAACGCATTCCACTGATTTTTCATAAAAGAGAAGAGGAAACGCGATGAAATATCACATTGAAAAGAATACGGTCCAGGAGACGCTGGTCATTCCGCTCTTTGGGCGGCTTATCTACAGCAGCGTCGGTTTGTTCCACAAGCTGATGATCCGCTTCTGCGACAGTCTGGTCCGGATGAAGATCGTGAAGCTCGTGTTTGATACTAGAATGCAATAAAACCATTTATAATGGTTTTATTCGTCGAACACTGAAAGCGTTCGACGCTCCGACGTACAATAGCTGAACATGCCAAGCCCACTTGGCTTGGCATCTGCGGCGTTCGCCGCAGGCAATAAAACGATTCAATCGTTTTATTGCAGTTCAGTATGAAGAATAGCTTTGGCTGACAGAAAGAGGTGTGCATATGAATATCTGGGTCATTTTGATCGAAGCGCTTGTGTTTGCGGGGCTCTTCACGATCGCTGTTTTTACCGCCTCCCGCGGCGACAGGAAGTACAGCCCTGCAAGCATCCACAATTATCCGCCCGACATCCAGGCGGAATACTTCAAGACCCACGAGCGGGTCGACGTGAGCTACAAGTCCAAAAGCGTGATTCTGGCCAAGAGCTTCGGCATCCTGCTCTTTACGGGCATTTTGCTGGTCTGCTCCCTGCTGGCCGGGGCGAATACCTTCCGGCAGGGCTTTTGGCTGACCTTCGGCCTCATGGCGTGGATCGGCATCTACGACACCTGCTTCCTCGACTGGGTGCTCTTTGCCAGGCTGCCCCGGTTCCGGCTCGAGGGCACCGAGCACATGGACAAGGCCTACCATCAGAAGTGGTTTCACCTGAAGGGCATCCTGTTTCCCGGCATCCTGTTCGCCCTGATCCCCGCCGCCCTGGTGGGCTGGCTCGTGACGCTGATCCGCTGAAACAGAAAGAAAAACCCGATCGGATGTCCGATCGGGTTTTTTCTCAAACATATTATGCCCAGGGATTCTCGGTGGGATAGGGCAGGCTCTTGGGCTGGTTCCAGGCGATGTCCTGCACGCCGAGGAACTTGAGGACCTCGAAGAGGGCCTTGCCGAAGTGGCCGAAGGCCACGGCGCCGTGGTGCGGGTAGCGCTTCTGGATCAGCACGTGGCGGTAGAAGCGGCCCATTTCGTGGATCGCAAAGACGCCGATGCCGCCGAAGCTGGTGGTGGCAACAGGCAGCACCTCGCCCTCGGCGATATAGCTGCGCAGATTGCCGTCGGAGTCGCACTGCAGGCGGTAGAAGGTGATCTCGCCGGGCGCGATGTCGCCCTCGAGGGTGCCGCGGGTGAAGTCGGGGTCAGACCCGGCGGGCTCCAGCAGGCGGTGCTGGATGAGCTGGTACTTGACCGCGCGGTCGGCGCACATCTTGCAGCTGGGCGTGTTGCCGCAGTGGAAGCCCATGAAGGTGTCGGTCAGCGCGTAGTCGTACTTGCCCTTGATCTCCTTTTCCCACATGGAGGCCGGGACCGAGTTGTTGATGTCCAGCAGGGTCACAGCGTCGCCGGAGACGCAGGCGCCGATGTACTCGCTCAGCGCGCCGTAGATGTCCACCTCGCAGGCCACGGGGATGCCGCGGGAGGCCAGGCGGGAGTTCACATAGCAGGGCTCGAAGCCGAATTCCTTGGGGAAGGCGGGCCAGCACTTGTCGGCCAGGGCCACGTACTTGCGGTCGCCCTTATGGCCCTCGATCCAGTCGAGCAGCGTCAGCTCAAACTGCGCCATTCTCGGCAGCATGTCGGGATAGCGGTTGCCGGAAACGCCCAGCTCGTTTGCCATGTCCTCGCAGACGGCGGGGATGCGCTCGTCGTTCGCGTGCTCGCGGTAGCTGACCAGAAGATCCAGCTCGGAGTTCTCCTCGATCTCCACGCCCAGCTCGTACAAGCCCTTGATCGGCGCGTTGCAGGCGAAGAAGTCCTGGGGTCTGGGGCCGAAGGTGATGATCTTGAGGTTCTTGACGCCGATGACCGCTCTTGCGATCGGCACAAAGTCCGCGATCATTTTGGCGATGTCGTCAGCGGTTCCGACCGGGTATTCGGGGATGTAGCCGGTGAGCTTGCGCATGCCGAGGTTGTAAGAGCAGTTGAGCATACCGCAATAGGCGTCGCCGCGGCCGTTGATCAGGTCGCCGTCGCCTTCGGCCGCCGCCACGAACATGCAGGGGCCGTCAAAGTGCTTTGCAATCAGGGTCTCCGGGGTCTCGGGGCCGAAGTTGCCGAGGAAGACCACCAGCGCGTTGCAGCCGGCGGCGTTGACGTCGGCCACGGCCTTCTGCATGTCGAGCTCGTTTTCCACCGTGACGGGGCACTCGTAGAGCTCGCCCTTGCACGCCTCGACGATGGCGGCGCGGCGCTTTTCAGACAGCGCGATCGGGAAGCAGTCGCGGGAGACGGCAATGATGCCTAATTTGACTTCGGGAATGTTGGTTGCCATGTTAGATATCCTCCTTGATGTCGATGTTCCGGCCGCGCAGTCCGATGTGCGCGCCATTTTTTGCTTCGTTGGACTCCGGATGCGCCAGCAGCCACTTGTTGCGGGCGGTCATCCAGCGGTCTTCTTCGTTTTTGGCCGTGTATTCCGGCTTTTCGGTGTTGGTGCCGCGGGGCAGGACCACCGCGACGCGGAAGCCCTCGGCCTCGTTCACGTGGCAAGGCGCGTAGTGCAGCGTGGTCGCCCAGACCTCCACCGGAACGCCCGCCGGGACGCGGAAGGCCTTGACCTTCCCGGTGTCCAGCACGCCGTCTTCGATCTCGTCCTGCTTTGCCAGCAGCAGAATGAAGTCGCCGCTGCCGAGGTTGACCTCGCTGTCGCGGTGGTATTCCAGACAGTTGAGCTTCGTGTTGCGGCCCCAGCACATGCCGAGCTGAACGGGCATGCCGCCGTAGGCGCGGTCGCGGAGTTCGCCGAAGATTTCGCAAGCCTCGAGGCTGTCGATGCCGGGCTTGTAGGCCGTGCCGGTCTCGGGCAGGGCGATGGCGTTCATCGCCCGGATTAGCTCCGCCGTGTCGTAGCCCTCGAGCACCTTGCCGTAGGGCTTGAATTCCGGATCAGTGACCGAATAAATGTGCATGTTCTGTCCCTCCTCAGTGGATCTGCGGGAAAACCGGCTTGAGCGCCGGATAGAGCTTCCGGAATTTTCTGTACTGCTGCTCATAGCGTTCGGTGAGCGCGGGATCGGGCTCGGTGGTGAAGGAGAGCTCCACCAGGCGGTCCGCCGCCTCCTGCACGCTGACAAACAGGCCGCAGCCCACCATGGCCAGCATCGCGCCGCCGTAGCCGGGCCCTTGCTCGGTTTTGACCATGTCCAGCGGGATGCCGAGGACGTTGGCGAAGATCTTCCGCCAGAGCGGCGATTTCGCGCCGCCGCCGCAGATGTAGCTTCTCTGGATGCTGAGGCCCAGCGAGCGCGCCACCTCCACGCTGTCGCGGATGGCGAAGGCCACGCCCTCGAGGACCGCCTGCACCAGATCGGATCTGGTCGTGTCCATCGTGATGCCGGCAAAGACGCCTCTGGCGTCCACGTCGTTGATGGGGCTGCGCTCGCCCATGAGGTACGGCAGGAAAAAGACGTGGTTGCTGCCCAGCTTATCCTCGGTGATGTCCTTCTGCTCGGCCGCGTAATCCGTCGTTTTGAGGATTTCGTCGCACAGCCACTTGTTGCAGCTGGCCGCCGAGAGCATGCAGCCCATCAGGTGCCAGCCGCCGTCGGCGTGGCAGAAGGCGTGCAGGGCGTTGTTGGGGTCCACGCCGAACTGCTTTGAGGAGATGAACACCGTGCCGGAGGTGCCGAGGCTGATGTTGCAGCCGCCCTCTCCGACCACGCCGGTGCCGACCGCAGCCGCGGCGTTGTCGCCGGCGCCGGCGACCACCCTGACATCGGCAGACAGGCCCAGGGCCGCGGCGATCTCCGGCCGCAGCGTGCCGATGACCTCGTAGCTCTCAAAGAGCTTTGGCATCTGCGCCTCGCTCACGCCGCAGATGTCCAGCATTTCCTTCGACCAGCGGCGGTTTTTCACGTCGAGCAGCAGCATGCCCGAGGCGTCGGAGTAGTCGCAGGCGTGCACGTGGGTCAGCTTGTAGTTGATGTAGTCCTTCGGCAGCATGATCTTCCGGATCCTGGCGAAGTTCTCCGGCTCGTGCTGCTTGAGCCACAGGAGCTTCGGCGCGGTGAAGCCGGCAAAGGCGATGTTGGCGGTCAGCTCCGAGAGCCGGGCCTTGCCGATCTCGTTGTTGAGCCAGTCGGTCTGTTCGCCGGTCCTGCCGTCGTTCCACAAAATGGCGTTGCGGATGACCTCGTCGTCCTCGTCCAGAACAACCAGGCCGTGCATCTGCCCGCCGCAGCCGATGCCGCGGACCTGCGACTTCTCGACATCCGCCAGAAGCTCCTCGAGCCCGATCAGCACGCCGCTCCACCAGTCGACGGGATTCTGCTCCGACCAGCCGGGGTGCGGGAAGAACAGGGGGTATTCCTTTGTGACCGAGCCCGCGATGGCGCCGGTCTCGTCCACCAGCAGCAGCTTGACCGCCGAGGTCCCGAGATCAATACCGATATAATAGTTCGTGACGATCACCTCCGTGATAATTTGCGAAATTCTTCTCCTTTTGCTTGCGCATCAAAGGAAAAGCTGATATAATACAAAAAATGAAGGGGGGAGTTCCGGATGAAACGAAGCGCCGGAGAATGGGGTGTCCGCATTGCGATCCTGCTGATTGGTCTGGTGATCGCCCATTTGGGGGTCACGCTGTTTTTGCTGTCGGATCTGGGCTCCGATCCCTTCAATGTCTTTGTGCAGGGCGCGTTCCGGTCCCTGGATCGGCTGCTCGGTTGGAGCGTTTTAAGCCATGGCCGCGTCCACATCGCGATCAGCCTGCTGATCGTGCTCATTTTGCTGTTCGTCGACCGCAGCTACCTCAAAATCGGGACCGCGCTTTGCATGCTCTTCGGCGGGCCGATCATCGACGGCTTCAGCCGGCTTTTGCAGCCGCTGCTTCAAGGCGCCGGGCTGCCGCTGCGCATCTGCATGCTGGTGCTCGGCTGCGCGATTCTCGCCTACGGTATGACCATTGTGATCCGCTCCGACGCCGGAACCGGGCCGAACGATCTGGTCGCACTCGTGATCAGCGAGAAGGCCGGATTTCGCTTCAGTCTCACCAGAGTCGCGGTCGATGTGCTGTTCGCGCTGATCGGCTGGCTGCTGGGCGGCACTGTGGGCTTGGGAACGCTGATCTGCATGTTCCTGGTCGGGCCGGTGGCGGGTGTGTTCCTGCCGATCAACGGCCGGCTGATCGACCGGATCGTCAGACACTTCTGCAAAGCCTGAGAGATTTTCCGGAACCTGCTGCGTGAGCAGCAGGTTTATTTTTCTTCTTCTGTTTCGGATGGCCCTTCCGCTTCCCTGGCGTCGATCTTCCATCGTGTCCAGGTGTACCAGGCAAAGCCGAGACCGCCCAGCACAAACACGATCGCCGCCGCCCAGATCAGATACGGCCGATCCGTGCTTTTTCCACGGACGAGATCGACGATCAGAGAAACGCCCAGGTAGATGAGATAGGCTGCGATGGCGCCGCGCAGCGCGGCCCGGTTGGCCGCCCGACTGCGCAGCTGCTTTGCGTCTCTGACGTTTTGATCCATACTTCCTCCTGCTGTAAAGCGGCACAGAAAGAACGGACGGCGAAATATTCTGCCGTCCGTTCGCGCCGTGTCAGCTGTTCTTCTTCTTGGAAACGACGTCGAAAATGACGGCGGCCAGCAGGACCAGGCCCTTGACGACCTTCTGATAGTTGGCGTCCACGCCCATGATGCTCATGCCGATGTTGATGACGCCCATCAGCAGAGCGCCGATGATGACGCCGGGCACCGTGCCGACACCGCCGTAGGCGGAGGCGCCGCCGATGAAGCAGGAGCCGATGGCGTCCATCTCGTAGTTCTGACCGTAGGTCGGCTGCGCCGAGGTCAGACGGGCGATGGTGAGGATGCCAGCCAGACCCGCGAGCAGGCCCATGTTGGCGTAGGCGAAGAAGTAGATGCTCTTGGTGTTGATGCCCGAGAGCTTGGTGGCCGTCTCGTTGCCGCCGATCGCGTACAGGTAACGGCCGACTGTCGTCTTCGAGGTGATGTAGGAGTAGATGAGCACCACCGCGACGACCCAGATCAGCGCCATGGGCAGGCCCTTGTACTGCGCCAGCCGGATGGTGAAGAACATGGCCACGGCCACGATGATGACTGCCTTGACGGCGACCTTGACGATGGAATCGGCCTCAAGCCCCGCCTTCTTGCGCACGGCGTTGTTGCGCACCGCGAAGAACAGATAGACCAGGCAGGCCAGGATGCCCACGATCAGGCAGAGAATGTTGAGATTCTCCCCGTGGAAGAAGTCCGGGACGTAGCAGTTTGCGCCGCCGCCGAAGATCTGCACGAATTTCTCGTTGGTGACCGCCATGGTCTTGCCCTGCAGCACCACGTTGGACAGGCCGCGGAAGATCAGCATGCCGGCCAGCGTCGTGATGAACGGAGGGACCTTGACATAGGCGATCCAGAAGGCCTGCCATGCGCCGATTGCAAGGCCGACCGCCAGCATGACCAGCACGGCCAGCCACATGTTCAGCTCTTTGTGCATCAAAACCGCGCCGATGGTGCCGACAAAGCAGACCACCGAGCCGACGGACAGGTCGATGTTGCCGCCGGTCAGGATGCAGCACAGCATACCGGTTGCCAGAACGAAGACGTAGGCGTTCTGGGAGATGATGTTTGTGATGTTCTGGGGCATCAGGATCTTGCCTTCGGTGCGCCAGGTGAAGAACAGGGTCACCAGCACCAGGGCGATGATCATCGTATATTTCTGAACAAAGGTCAGAATCTTATTTTTGCTCATTGCTTTTTCTCCTTTGCTGCGGAATCCGTAGAGAGAATACGCGCCATAATCTTTTCCTGGCTGGCTTCCTGCTGTTCAAACTCGCCCACAATGCGTCCTTCGTTGAGCACGTAGATGCGGTCGCACATGCCCAGGACCTCGGGGAGCTCCGAGGAAATCATGATGACGGATTTTCCTTCGGCCACCAGGTCGTTGATGATGCAGTAGATTTCGTATTTTGCGCCGACGTCGATGCCGCGGGTGGGCTCGTCCAGGATCAGAATGTCGGGATCCGCGTACATCCACTTGGCCAGCAGCACCTTCTGCTGGTTGCCGCCGGAGAGGTTGCCCACGTTCTGCAGAACGGAGGGTGTCTTGGTGTGCAGCTTGACCCGGTATTCCTCTGCAACAGCCAGCTCCTTGTCCCGGTCGATCACGCCGCGCTTTGTCACGCCCTTGAGGTTTGCCAGGGTGGTGTTGACGGAGATGGGGTTCGAGAGGATCAGGCCGTTGCCCTTGCGATCCTCGGTGACATAGGCCAGGCCTGCTTCGATGGCCTGTCTGGGGGAGTGGAGCTTGACCTCCTTGCCGTGGATCTCGATGGTGCCGGAGATCTCGGTGCCGTAGCTGCGTCCGAAGATGGACATGGCAAGCTCGGTGCGGCCGGCGCCCATCAGACCGGAGAAGCCGACGACCTCGCCCTTGCGCACGTTGAAGGAGACATCGTCGATGATCTTCTTTTCCGTGTAGATCGGGTGGTAGACGTTCCAGTTTTTGACCTCGAGCGCGATATCCCCGATTTCGACGCCGTGGCGCTTGGGGAAGCGGTCCTCCAGCTCACGGCCGACCATGCCGCGGATAATGCGGTCTTCGCTGAGATCGTCCACGCCTTTGGTCAGGGTCTCGATGGTCTTGCCGTCGCGGATGATCGTGATGTCGTCCGCCACGTAGGAGACCTCGTTGATTTTATGAGAGATGATGATCGAGGTCATGCCCTGCTTCTTGAATTCGAGCAGCAGGTCCAAAAGCGCCTGGGAGTCGGCCTCGTTCAGAGAGGAGGTCGGCTCGTCGAGGATCATCAAACGGGCGTTTTTGGCCAGCGCCTTGGCGATTTCCACCATCTGCTGCTTGCCGACGCCGATGTCCTTGATCAGGGTCTTGGAGGACTCGGTCAGCCCGACAATTTTCAGATATTTGGTTGCCTCGGCATGGGTCTTGTCCCAGTCGATGGCAAATTTTTTGCCCTGTTCGTTGCCCAGGAACATGTTTTCGCCGATGCTCATGTAGGGTACGAGCGCCAGCTCCTGATGGATGATGACAATGCCCTTGTTTTCGCTGTCTTTGATTTTGGAGAATTTGCATACCTCACCCTCGTATACAATGTCTCCTGAATAGCTGCCGTAGGGATACAGGCCGCTGAGGATGTTCATCAGCGTGGATTTTCCGGCGCCGTTTTCGCCGACCAGGGCGTGGATACTGCCGCGCTTGACGACAAAATTCACGTCGTCGAGCGCCTTGACGCCGGGGAATTCCTTTGTGATCCCCCGCATTTCCAGAATGTTATCCGCCAAAAGATCCCCTCCATTTGAGAGTTTGTGTTTCTATACTTTGGGCAAGGCGGGTTAGCCGCCTTGCCCAAATGATGCTTCAGGAAGGTTAGAATCAGCCGATCTGATCCATGGTGTAGTAGCCGGAATCGATCAGCAGCTCGACGTAGTTGTCGACGGTGCAGCTCACGGGCTCGCAAAGGAAGCTGGGGATGACGCCGGTGCCGTTGTCGTAGGTCTTGGTGTCGTTGATGGGAGGCTCGGCGCCCTTCATGATGGCGTCGACCATCTCAACGACCTTCGCAGCCAGGGTACGGGTATCCTTGAAGACGGACATGGCCTGACGACCCTCGACCAGGTTCTTCATGATGGCGATGTCGCAGTCCTGACCGGTGATGACCGGGTAGACGTCGTTGCTGTAGGAGGAGGCCAGCGCGTTCTCAACGCCCAGGGCGGTGGAGTCGTTGGAGGCCAGAACCGCATGCAGCGGAGTGCCGTCGGAGTAGTTGGCCGCCAGGATGTTCTCGAAGCGGGCCTGGGCGGCGTCGGTCGCCCAGTTGGCGGTGGCAACGACGGACTGGTGATGAACTCGATGTTGAAGGGGCCTTCGGCGTTGTCCAGATCCAGCGCGTCGCGGATGAACTCGCCCTGCTTGGTGCCGACCAGCCAGTTGTCGAAGGTGGCGTAGTAGGTCACGGCGTCGGAGTTCATGATCAGGCGGTCATAGGCGATGACAGGGATGCCGGCTTCCTTGGCCTGGGCCAGAACGGTGCCGAGGGAGTCGCCGTCGATGGAGGCGATGACCAGGACCTTGCAGCCGTTGGCGATCATGTTCTCGATCTGGGAAACCTGGGTGGCAATGTCGTTGGCGCCGTACTGCAGGTCGACCTCGTAGCCGGCGGCCTCGAGCATGGCCTTCATGTTCTCGCCGTCCTGGTTCCAGCGCTGCAGGTCCTTGGTGGGCATGGCCACGCCGACCAGCTGGCCGCCAGCGGGCTCAGCAGGAGCAGCAGCCTCTTCGCCCTCAACACCCAGCTGATCGTAGGTGTAGTAGCCGGAGTCGATCAGCAGTTCCTTGTAGTTGTCCACGGTGCAGCTCACAGGCTCGCACAGGAAGCTGGGGATGATGCCGGTGCCGTTGTCGTAGGTCTTGGTGTCGTTGATGGGGGGCTCCTGGCCCTTCATGATGGCGTCGACCATCTCAACGACCTTGGCGGCCAGGGTACGGGTGTCCTTGAAGACGGACATGGACTGCTTGCCCTCGATGAGGTTCTTCATGATGGCGATGTCGCAGTCCTGACCGGTGATGACGGGGTAGACGTCGTTGGTGTAGGAGGCAGCCAGCGCGTTCTCAACGCCCAGGGCAGTGGAGTCGTTGGAGGCCAGAACCGCATGCAGCGGGGTGCCGTCGGCGTAGTTGGCAGCCAGGATGTTCTCGAAGCGGGCCTGCGCGGCGTCGGTCGCCCAGTTGGCGGTGGCGACGACGGCCTTCTCAGTCTGGCCGGAGGGGCAGACCAGCTTGCCGCTGTCGAGGTAGGGCTGCGGTGATGAACTCGATGTTGAAGGGGCCTTCGGCGTTGTCCAGATCCAGCGCGTCGCGGATGAACTCGCCCTGCTTGGTGCCGACCAGCCAGTTGTCGAACGTGGCGTAGTAGGTCACAGCGTCGGAGTTCATGATCAGGCGGTCATAGGCAATGACGGGGATGCCCTTTTCCTTCGCCTGGGCCAGAACGGTGCCGAGGGAGTCGCCGTCGATGGAGGCGATGACCAGGGCCTTGCAGCCGTTGGCGATCATGTTTTCAATCTGGGAAACCTGGGTCGCGATGTCGTTGGCGCCGTACTGCAGGTCGACCTGATAGCCGGCCTTTTCCAGCTGCGCCTTCATGTTTTCGCCGTCCTGATTCCAGCGCTGCAGGTCCTTGGTGGGCATGGCCACGCCGACCAGATCGCCGGTTGCAGGAGCAGCCGTTTCGCCGCCGTTGTCAGCGGGCTTGTTGCCGCTGCACGCTGCAAGCGTGAGCATCATGGCAGCTACGAGAAGAATTGCAAGAAACTTTTTCATCTGTATTCCTCCTTGTTTTTTTGGTGCGGCGGCATTCTGCCTGCCGTCGCCTTATCATGAAGTTGGTTTCAACTTCTGTAAAATCATTTTACTAATATTCCGCTGGAAGGTCAAGAGAGAATTTGCGTTTGCCGCAAATTCGTGAAAATTGCACGGAATACGCCACACGTTTTTGGCTATTATGCCGTTAAGTATTTGTCTTTTGTAAAAGTTATTTTTAAAAGTAGCCGTTTTTCTCTTGACGCGGGCGGAAAACGTGGTACAATAAGATAGAAAAAAGAAAAAACGGGGTGATGAGATGACGAAACTGGCCCAGGCGCAGCACGCGCGGCTTCCGGTCCGCAGCCGGATCTACCGGATTCTCTATACCGCGCAGGGCTTCTGCTCGCGGCAGGAGCTTGCGGCGCGCTGCGGCGTCAGCCTGCCGACGCTCCATCAGAGCCTGAGAGAGCTGATGGCCGAGGGGCTCGTGCGCTACACGGGCGAAGGCCCGTCCACCGGCGGGCGCCGGGCGCAGGGCCTGGACATCGTGCCGGAGCTGCGCTACTCGGTCGGCATCGCGCTCAACAAGCGGGAGCTGCGGCTGGTGGCGGCGGATCTTCGCCTGCAGGAGCTGGCCTATCGCAGCGTGCGCTTTGACGTGGGCGCGTGTCTGGCCGGCAGAGAGCCGAAGCTCGCAGCGCATCTGGAGGCGTTTCTGGACGGCGCGGGGCTGGACCGCAGCCGGCTGCTGGGCGTCAGCGTTACGGTGCCGGGCCTGGTCAGCGAGGATCAGAAGACGCTGCTTGTCGCTCCGACCCTGGAGATGAAGAACGTGCCGCTCTCGCAGCTTCTGGGCGCGATCCCCTACCCCGTCAACGTGGACAACGACGGCTCGGCCAGCGGCTACGCGGAATACTTCCTGCGCAGAATGACGGGCAGCATGGCCTATCTCTCGCTGGAAAACGGCGTCGGCGGCGCGATCGTGCTGGGCGGCACCCCCTATTTCGGCGACCACCGGCGCAGCGGCGAGTTCGGCCACATCTGCGTGGAGCCGGGCGGGCTGCGCTGTGCCTGCGGCAAATACGGGTGCCTGGAAACCTACTGCACGCCGCAGCGGATCAAGGCCGCCTTCGGCGTCTCGACCGAGGAATTTTTCCGCGGCGTGGAGGCGCACAAGCCGGAGTACACGGCCCTGCTCTACGACATGCTCCGGCATCTGGCGGTAGCGATCAACAGCATCCGCATGACGCTCGACTGCGACGTGGTCATCGGCGGCTTCATGTCCGAGTATCTGGTGCCGTATCTGCCGATCCTGCGCGAGTATGTGCTCTCGGGAAACCCCTTTGAGGAAAACGCCGATTTTGTTCAGTTCAGCTCCCTGCGCCGGCACATCACCCCCCTCGGCGCCGCGCTGCACTATATCCAGGAATTTGTCGCCGGCGTATAGCGCAAGCGAATGAAACAATTAAATAATGAAAGAATGAAAAAATTTCGGTATCCCTGCGGGATGGATTTGAATCGTTTTTCATATCGTGATATGAAAAACACCACAATTATTTCATTTTTTCATATTTTCATTCTATCATTATCAAAAGTGAGGAACCCACCATGAACTATATTTTTATCTCTCCGAATTTTCCGCATACCTACTGGCAGTTCTGCGCGTGTCTGCGCGGCAACGGGGTCAATGTGCTGGGCATTGGCGATGCCAGCTACGACGAGCTCGAAGCGCCGCTCAAGGCCGCGCTGACCGAATACTACCGCGTGGGCAGCCTGGAGGACTACGACCAGGTCTACCGGGCCGTCGCGTTTTTCGCCTTCAAGTACGGCAAGATCGACTGGATCGAGTCGATGAACGAATACTGGCTTGAGCAGGACGCCCGCCTGCGCACGGATTTCAACGTGACCACCGGCATCCAGTCCGACCGCATCGGCTGCATCAAGGAAAAGTCCCAGATGAAGCGGATCTATCTGCAGGCCGGCATCCCCACCGCGCGGCAGAGCGTCGTCACGACGCGCGAGGCCGGGCAGGCCTTTGTCGCAGAGGTCGGCTACCCGGTCATCGTCAAGCCGGACAACGGCGTCGGCGCGCTGAACACCTGGAAGCTCGAAAACGACAGCGATCTGGCCGCCTTCTATGACAATCTGCCCGCCTCGCCCTATGTGATGGAGGAATTCATCGAGGGCATCATCTGCTCGTATGACGCGATCCTGGATTCGCGCTGCGAGCCGCTGTTTGAAAACACCGCGTTTTTCCCGCCGATCATGGACGTGGTCAACCAGAACACGGACCTTCGCTACTATGCCCTGCCCGAGCTGCCCGCGGCGCTGCGGGACATGGGCCGCAAGACCGTCAAGGCCTTCGGCGTGGCGCGCCGCTTTGTGCATCTGGAATTCTTCCGGCTGACGAAGGCGCGGCCCGGCGTCGGCGAGGTCGGGGATTTCGCGGCGCTGGAGGTCAACATGCGGCCTGCCGGCGGCTACACCCCGGACATGATGAACTTCGCCCACTCGGCGAACGTCTACCAGATCTACGCCGACATGGTGGCCTTCGACGAAAACCGCCAGCCGGTCAACCCGCAGCAGTACTACTGCGTCTACTATGGCCGCAAGGACGGCCGCGCCTACTGCCACAGCCACGAAGACGTGATGGCGCGCTACGGCGCGTGCATGATGATGCAGGAGCAGATGCCGCGCATCAACTGGCCGCAGATGGGCCGCTATATGTACACCGTGCGCCTTGGCACCCTGGAGGAGGCCGAGGAATTCATCCGCTATATGCAGGAGGAGGTAACCCAATGAACGTCTACTGCTACAGCAAATGCTCCACCTGCAAGAAGGCGCTTGCCTGGCTGGACGCGCACGGGCTCGCGCACACCGTCATCGACATCAAGGCCGATCACCCGGATGAGGATACGCTGCGCGCGCTCTGGAAAACGAGCGGTCTGCCGCTCCGGCGCTTCTTCAACACCAGCGGCATCCAGTACCGGGCGCTGGGTCTGTCCCAGAAGCTGCCGACCATGTCCGAGGACGAGCAGCTGCGCCTGCTGGCCTCCGACGGGATGCTGGTCAAGCGCCCGCTGCTGGTCGGCGACGGCTTCGTCCTGACCGGCTTCAAGGAAGCCGAATGGGCCGGAAAGCTGCTGTGAGCGCCCGCCATTCGCAGCGCGGGCAATCTGCCCGCCATCTGTAGCGCGGGCAATCTGCCCGCACGATCTGCACCGGGCTGCCAAAATAGCGGGCAAATTGCCCGCGCTGCAATTCCGCAAATTGCACACATAAAGGAGCACAACATGGACATTTCCTATGTCTCAGGACAGGATAAATTCAATTACCGTGTCTGCGCCGTCATTCTTTCCGGAAGCAAAATCCTGGCCATGCACGACGAGCGTTCCCCCTACTATTATCTGCCCGGCGGCAGAGTGCGGATGGGCGAGACCGCCGAACACGCGGTCGTCAGAGAAGTGGAGGAAGAGCTGAAGATCCGGGCAAGGATCGTCCGCCCGCTGTGGCTCAACCAGGGCTTTTTCACCGAGGATGTGGACCGGCTGCGCTACCACGAAATCTGCCTCTACTTTTTGATGGACGTCTCCCAAACCGGCCTGCTGGAACGGGGCGACCGCTTCACGCTTCACGAGGGTCCGCACACGCATGACTTTGAATGGCTGGAATTTGCGCGTCTGCAGGAGGAATACTTCTATCCGCTCTTTCTGAAAACGGAAATCTTCCGGCTTCCGGACCACCTGACGCTGCGGGCGGAGCATGAGGAATGACAGCCGGAATGAATCACCGCCTTCTCCGGACGTCAGAAAAAGCATCGACTTTCGCCATTCGTAGCGCGGGCAACCTGCCCGCACGATCTGCACCGTGCTGCCAAAATAGCGGGCAAATTGCCCGCGCTACGAATGGCGGGCTGGTTGCCCGCGCTACATTGGGATCGGAGGATAACGATGATGAACATGGAACGGATCCGGAGAACGGAGGAATTCGGGGAAAACGGCTGGCAGGAACACGGCCGCCGCGCCTCTCAGAACGCCTGTCGTTTTATGTCGATTTTTACAAGAAGCTCGTGTCTCAGCTCAGATGCAGCACGGGCATCGTCGGGTAATTCTGCGAGGTGGTTTTATGGCATTTGATTTTAAGAAGGAATACAAGGAATTCTACCTTCCAAAGGACAAGCCGTCGATCGTGACGGTGCCGCCCATGAACTACCTTGCCGTGCGCGGCAAGGGCGACCCCAATGCGGAAGACGGAGAATATAAGGATGCCATCGGCTTGCTCTACGGCATCGCCTTCACCATCAAAATGAGCAAGAAGGGCAGCCACCAGATCGAGGGCTATTTCGACTACGTGGTGCCGCCGCTGGAGGGCTTTTGGTGGCAGAAAGGCTTCACCGGCGTGGATTACGCCCACAAAGAGAATTTTGAGTGGATTTCTCTGATCCGCCTGCCGGACTTTGTGACAAGGGCCGATTTTGATTGGGCCGTTCGGGAGGCGACAAGCAAGAAGAAAACCGACTGTTCCAAGGTGGAGTTTCTGACCTATGACGAGGGCCTCTGCGTGCAGTGCATGCACATCGGCCCATATGACAATGAGCCCGCCACGGTGGCGCGGATGCATCAGTTTATGGCGGAAAAAGGGTATGTCCTTGACATCACAGAGACCAGATACCACCACGAAATCTATCTCAGCGACGCCAGAAAAACCGCGCCGGACAAGCTGAAAACCGTGATCCGGCACCCGATCAAGGCGGTGTAAGCTATGCCCTCCAGCAAAGCCTATGTCGATTTCATTCTGGATCAATTATCCGGCTTGGATGAGATCTCCTGCCGGGCGATGATGGGAGAATATATCCTTTACTACCGTGGAAAGATCATCGGCGGCATTTACGACGACAGATTTCTTGTCAAGCCGACGCCGTCTGCAAGGGCAATGATGCCGCAAGCGGAGATGGAGTTGCCGTATGAGGGCGCAAAGGAAATGCTGCTGGTCGATAATGTGGAAAGCAGGGAGTTCCTGACGGCGTTGGTTGAAGCGATGTATGATGAGCTCCCTGCACCGAGGAGAAAGAAGCAATGAAATCCGTCATCCTCAAAAAAGAATTTTCCGGCCGCATTCTGGACATCGGCGGCGGTGGCGAGGGCGTCATCGGGCGCGTCTACGGCGCGCAGGTGACAGCCATTGACATTTCGCCCGAAGAATTGGCCGAAGCGCCAGGTGGCTTTGAAAAGCTGGTCATGGACGCCGGGAACATGACCTTTCCGGACGAATCCTTTGACCATGTGACCGCCTTTTTCAGCTTTCTGTTTATCCCTAAGGCAGATCATAAGCAGGTGATTTCAGAGATCACCCGCGTGCTTCGTCCCGGCGGTACGCTCCACATCTGGGACTGTGAGATTGCCTCAGCTTACCCGGAGCCCTTTACCGTCGAACTGGACATTGACGCAGACGGTGTGCCGATCCACACGACCTACGGCATCGTGGAACAGGACTGCATCCAGACAGCGAAAGGCCTGATTGCCCTTTGTGCGCAGGAGAAGCTGCGATTGACGCAAAAGGAACGTACCGGCAACGGCTTCTATCTGCGACTCGAAAAGGGACGCTGACGTCGATCATACGAATCTTCCATCAAACGATTGAGCATCGTTTGATGGACTGCGGCGCGATCCTGAAAATGAACAGTTCCTACTGAAACAGAGAAGCCCTGCCTGCACCGTTTTTCCGATGCAGGCAGGGTTGTTTTTTGGCAGATAGGCCAGTTCGTTCATGCGTTCTATTGTTTATGCTGCTTTTCCCGGATTCTTTCGTTCATTTGCTTTGCCAGCTGCTTCGAGCGAAGATAGTAGAACAGCCAGGCAAGAAACGCACAGACGATCTGTACACCAAGCATTCCCAAAACGGGCCAAAGCCCCTGCTCAAGGTGCAGCCATCCGGCCATCCACGATGCCGCAGCCATGACCAGGCAGCCGATCCCCATGTGGACAGCGACCTTCAGCCCCATGGGAAGCTCTGTCTCATAAATCACTGACGGAAGTCCGAAGCCCAGACCAATCAGCACCACAGCCGCGACGCTTCGTGCCATGCCGTAGCCGCTGGAAAAGCATTCATGTCCGAAGGACAGTCCCCGCACAAAGCTGCATGCCAAATAGATGATCGCCGAATCGCAGATGCCGCGCCACGCGGCCTTCCATGCTTGTTTCATGTTCATTTCCTCCCTACACACCAAGATATTGTTTGAATGCGGGCAGATACTTGCGGGAGATGTGATCCCGCGCTCCGTTTTTCAGCACCAGCAGCATCAGCCCGCCCAAAGTTGGCTCCACATAGTCCAGCTGCCGCAGATTCACCAGGGTGGATTTGTTGATTCGCAGAAAGTCATCCCCCAAAGCGGATTCCAGCTCATACAATCGCTTGCCGCTGAAATACCGGTTGTCTCTGGTGTATACGACCGGTTTTTCATTCTCCACCCGAACCAGGAAGATCTCCTCCGGCCGGAGAATGACCAGCCGCTCCTGCTGCTCCACCACCAGCTTGTTGTCTCCTGCGCCCTCCAAAAGGACTGCCGCACGCTGCACCTCCGGCGTGATCGTGTCCGTATAAATGACCGCATAGGGCACGGCAGCCGCCTTTTCGATTTTGATTTCCACTTGCATCGCGCATCACCTCACAGGTTAATGTGCTTTCATTATACAAGAAAGCCGCACGCTGTCCAGCCTTTTCCGGTAAGTGGTTGATTCTGATCGGCAAGAGGCAAACACAGCAAAAGAAAAAGCCCGTGCCGGGAGTGAAATCGTTTCCCGGCACGGGTTTTCTGGTTGTTATCCTTATCTGGTTTGGAAGCTCCGTTCCTCCGGATCGGTCGGAATGGTCCGGCTGTCCATGTTCTCGATGCGGATGTATCTACCGGCCTCGATGGCGAGGATCACCCGGTCGATGGCCTCCTCGGCGCCCTGGATCTCCATGCTCACGCTGCCGTCCCCTTCGTTCCGCACCCAGCCGGTGCAGCCGTGCAGCTGCGCGGCGTGGCGGGCCCGATACCGGAAGCCCACGCCCTGGACCCAGCCATAAAACCTGATTTGCCTGCGGATCACAGCTCCATCCCCATCAGAATCACGCGGTTTTCTCTCTGAAATCCGTGCCGTTCATAGAATTCCGGCAGAAAGCCCTCCGCGCCGGTGATCAGATTCAGGCCGACGATCCCGCGCTGCTTCATGTCCGCCTTGCACTGCTCGAGCAGCGCCCTTGCGATCCCGCGCCCCTGATACGCCGGATCGACCGCCAGATCGTTGATCTCAAACGTGCGTCCATAGTGAAAGAGCATGGACGCGCCCAGCAGGAAGCCGGCGACCCTGCCGTCGATCACATACTCCAGGCCGTAGGACCGCGCGGATTCCATGATCTCGCGGACGTGGATCTCTGCGTTTTCCGGCGTCCACGGGTCGTTCCAGGGCGGCCCCGAAAAGGCGGCCGCGTATATTTCTCCATAGCGCCTGAGGTGTTCCTTTGTGATTGCCTGTATCATGTTCTGTTCTCCTGATTCTTGCCGTTTTGCATTCGCGTGTGATACGAATATTCGATGAAACGGTTGTTAACCGTTTCATGAAGAAATCGTATTATGCCTCTCCCCCGCCCAGGCGCGCGCCCATGTCGAAGGCATACGCCAGGTCCCTGGGAAACTGCTTCTCGCGCATCTCTTTCTTGTGTGCCTCGCTGAAGCCGGCCATGCTGAATTTGCTGTAGTCGTTCACCTGCAGCGTGTCGCAGCAGGCGTACACCTCGACGTCTCCGTTGAGCGTCTTGAAGCTCTGCGCGATCTCCCTGGCCTTCTTCTTGTAGGCGAGGTTGTAGTAGGCCTTCGGGGCATTCATGGTCAGAATGACACCGACATCCACCCTGCCGGTGAAGTAGTTTGCGTAGTCGTCGTAGGACAGCGCGCAGAAATGCAGGCGCTCGATCAGGCCGCGCACCTGGCTGGTGATGTCGCCGAGATAGATCGGCGAGCCGATGATCAGCGCGTCGGCGGCAAAGATGCGGTCGATGACCGGGGAGAGATCGTCCCTCCAGAAGCACTTGCAGCGCTCGGCACCCTTCCGCTTGCAGGCCAGGCAGGAGCGGCAGCCGGTGTAGCTCAGATCGAAAAGGTCAATGTACTCCGTCTGCGCGCCGACCGATTCCGCGCCCTTCTGCGCCTGCTGCAGCATCAGGGCCGTGTTCCAGTTTTTTCGCGGCGACCCGTTCAGTAGGATCGTTTTCATGTGCATCACCCTTCCTCATTTTTCATGACCTATTGTAGCACATAACCGGCCGGTTGGGAATCTATTTTTGAAGGCGCTGCGCATTTTTTGAGCGAACTCCACCGGAGGCTTCGGCGGTGCTCGCCTGTCATTTCGAGGGAGCTTGCGACCGAGAAATCCGTACTTTTCACGTGAAAAAGCGTGAAATAGGAACGGATTTCTCGCGGTCTCTCGAAATGACAGTGCATTTTGCAACAGGCCCAGTTCAGTATTACAGATGAATGCATCTGGTTTTTCCGCTCAGACGGAACCCGCCTTAGTCCAAGATCCTGCCGTCGCGGGAGATCGTCACGACCTGCCAGGGGATGAATTTGCCGCTGTTTCTGAGGGCGGTTTCGGCGGCCCGCTGCAACCCGCCGCAGCAGGGCACCTCCATGCGGACGATGGTGAGGCTCTGAATGTCGTTGTCCCGGATGATCTCGGTCAGCTTTTCGGAATAGTCCACGTCGTCCAGCTTGGGGCAGCCGATCAGGGTGATTTTGCCCCGCATGAACTCCTCGTGCAGGTTGGCGTAGGCATAGGCGCTGCAGTCGGCAGCGATCAGGAGCTTTGCGCCCTCATAGAAGGGTGCACGGGTGGGCGCCAGCTTGATCTGGCAGGGCCACTGACGCAGCCGGGAGACGGGCTTCGCGGCGGCAGGCGCGGGCGCTTCCTCGCTCTCGTTCCCGGCAAGGCTCATGTACTTCGAGCCCGGGCAGCCAGAGCCGGGATGGTGGGGCATCTGGCTCACGGCCTCTAAAACGGCCTTCTTGCGCCGGCTCTCCTTCACCGCGGCCTCGTCGTAGGCGGGCGCCTCCCGCTCCTCAAAGCTGATGGCTCCGGTCGGGCAGTTCGGCAGGCAGTCGCCGAAGCCGTCGCAGAAGCTCTCGCGCATGAGCTTCGCCTTGCCGTCTACGATGTCGATGGCGCCCTCGTGGCAGGCCTCGGCGCACAGGCCGCAGCCGTTGCACTTCTCCTCGTCAATGTGGATGATTTTACGGATCATGGTGAATCCTCCTGTCTTGTTCTGAGTCGATTATACCGCTCTTTTTTCAAAAAATCTGTATCTGCAGATACACAAATGGGTTTTTTTGTTGTATAATCGCAGCAGATCACCAGAAAGGAGCAGGTCCATGGAGTATGCTGCACTTGAAAAAAGCGCCCTGTTCTCCGGCATTCCGGCGAAGGAGCTGCGCCAAGCGCTGGAGGCAGTCCCCTATCATATCCGGCGCTATGACAAAGGCGAGATCCTGTTTCATCTGATGGAGGACGCCGACCGGATCGGCATTCTGCTGGAGGGCAGCGTCCAGGCGCAGAAGCCCTTCCCCAACGGCAGCCAGGTCAATGTGTCGGTCCGCAGGCCCGGAGAGATCATCGGCGCCGCCGCTGCGTTTTCCGGGGGCCAGAAATATCCCTGCGACATCGTCGCCCTGGCGCCTTCCACGATCCTCCTGCTCCGAAAAGAGGACGTCCTTCTGCTGCTGCAAAAGGACGTCCGTATGATGCATCATCTGATGTCGGAGCTTGCCACCGCGGCCTATATGCTGCAGCAGCGCGTGGAGCTGCTTTCCTACAGCGGGATCGCGCAGAAGGCCGCGTGCTTTCTGCTGATGCAAGCCCGGCAGTCCGGGAAAAGCGTAATCCGGATTCCGGGATCGGTCTCCAACTGGGCAATGGTCATGAATGTCTCGCGGTCCTCTCTGCACCGGGAGCTGAGAAAGCTGGAAGCCGCCGGAATCCTTTGATAAAACGCTTTAAAAAGATTTGCGAGGCAGATTTGTGCCAGACGAGGCGGAGGACGCAGGCGGGCTGACGCCCGGCAAGGACGACAACGAAGTATGGTGCAAATCTGGCCGCAAAGATATTAAATGGTTTTATTGGATAATAGTATAAATACCAGACCCGGATGCGTTTCCCCATCTGCGCATTGCCGCCATTGAATATGACCGAGCCCACGATCAAGTTCACAGAAAGTTCTGAATACAAAAACAAAAGAGACTTAAAACCGAAGTTTTAAGTCTCTTTTGTTCAGACTGTCAAAGAACTATACAAACGCCCTTGTTTCCTGTATAATAAAGGAAACGGGGGTGTTTGTTATGGAGCAATGGAGAAAAGACGCACGAA
>CADBKF010000059.1 GCA_902795195.1 Oscillospiraceae bacterium | reverse complement strand
GCTCGGGTTGAAGGTCGTCGGAGTGGTGCCGGCGGTGATCTCCTTCTCCACAGCCCACAGGACTGCCTTGTAGTAGAAGCCGCCTGTCACGTCAGTGAAGGGGTTATTCTCGCTCGTGGGCTCCGGCGTACCGGCTGCGCGCCACAGGAAGGTCACGACCTGGCCTCTCGTGCAGTCCTCCAGCGGGCTGAACTTCGTGTCGGAGGTACCGGCGGTGATCTGCGGGTCGTGGTTGTAGGCCCAGTAGACCGGCTCGAAGTAGTACTTGGTCTCGTCCTGTACGTCGTCGAAGCGGAACGGATCGTCCGGATTGTCGATCTCGCCGCCCTTCAGGGCTTCGTCGATGGCAGCCAGGCCGGCGTCGACGGCAGCGCGCAGGGCTTCGGAATCCTCCGCGGCGTTGATGGCCTCGATGGCGGCAGCCAGGGCCTCCTCGGCGGCGGCCACGTGCTCCTCGTCATGGTCGAGCTCAGCGTGCGCGGCGTATTCCTCCAGGGCCTTGATGGCGGCCTCCTTGGCGTCTGCCAGGGCCTTGGCGATCTCCTCCTCGTACTTGTCCTTGTCCTCCTTGTACTTGGCGATCAGGGCCTCGTAGTAGGCAACCTCGGCCAGCAGCAGCTCGCTGTAGTTGTCGACTCTGGCCTGCTCCTCCTCGGTCAGCGCGTCGTAGGCCTCGCGGGCGGCCGCGATGGCCTCCTCGTCCTCCAGGCCGTAGGGCTCCTCAATGGCCTCGATCAGGTCGATGACGGCCTGGACCTTGTCCACAAGGGCGTCGATGGCGTCGCGGATGGCCTTGGCGGCGGCGTCGACCTCTTCCTGGGTGGCCTCCGGGTTCTCCAGCACGGTCTTGCCGGCGGCGAGGACCTCAGCCAGCGGGGCCCAGGACTCGGGCGTCCAGTCGGTCTCGGTCAGGGCCTCGGCCTCAGCGATGTTGGCAGCCAGCTCGGACTTGTCGATATATTCGGTCACATACTGACCGTAGATCTCGATCTCGCCGACGCCCAGGCCGAAGGAGCCGGCCTGACGCTGCATCACGATGCGGAAGGCGGTGGTCACGATGGCGTCAAAGCTGGTCTGGTTGAGGATGTCCTCCTCCAGGCCGTAGCCGAGGGCGTTGGGCACCTCGACCCACTCGCCGGCGGCGTTCAGATATTCATAGGTGTAAGCATCCGGGAAGTCGATGCCGAACTGCTCGTGCGGGCTGTTCTCGTTGTACAGGAAGTAGGAGCTGGCCCCGCGGATCTCGGCGGGCTTCTCGAAGGTGAAGGTGATGAGCTCGGGATCGGCCGTGCCGTTGGAGCGCCAGGAGCCGTAGGCGGTGTTGTCGCCGGCCGTGTTGGAGGCGGACGGGATCACGCCGTCGTTGACGCCGGCCAGGTTGTTCCAGCTGGCGCAGTACGGCGCCTCGACGTTGATCGCCTCGGGCGCGATGTTGGGCAGCGGCTTCTCCTGAAGCGCTGCGATCGCGGCGTTCAGGGCCTCAGCGGCAGCGTCGACGCTCTCCTGGGTCTTGTCGATGTTCTCCAGCTCTGCCTTGGCGGCCGCAAGGGCCTCGGTCAGGGCGGCGACGGAATCCTCGGTGTAGGCATCCAGATCCTCGATGGCCTCGGCTGCGGTGATGGCAAACTCGAGCGCGGAGGTGTCCACGGGCTCGACCAGCTCGCCGTAGAGCTCAAGCTCTGCAACGCCCAGGCCGTAGGAGCCGGTGGTGGACTTGGCCATGTTGATGCGCACGACCGTTGCCAGGACCGGATCGAAGGTGGTCTGGTTCATGATGTCCTCTTCGATGCCGTAGCCGGCCGCGTTCGGGAACTCGACCCACTCACCGGCGGCGTTCTGGTACTCCCAGGTGTAGGAGGCCGGGATGTCGATGCCGTTCTGGTTGTGGGGGCCGCCGGCGTTGTACCAGAAGAAGGCGCCGGCGCCGTAGAGCTTCGCGGGCTGCTCGAAGGTGATCAGGATGGTTTCGGGGTTGGAGTTGCTGTTCTTGCCCCAGGAGCCGTAGGCCTCGTTGTAGTCGTAGCCCGGGTTGGAGCTGTCGGGAATGACCTCGTCGTTGACGCCGGCCACGGAGCTCCAGGAGGCGCAGAAGTCGGAGGAGGCGGTGCCCTGCGGTGCGATGTTCGGGTAGACCTTGGCGGGAACGACCTTCTCATAGATGGTGATGTTGGCGGCATAGGCTCTTCCGACCTCGCCGGACGGCGCGGTGGAGGAGTAGGCGAAGGTGCCGCTGGAATTGGAGTAGCGGATGGAGCCGGAGGCGGTACCGATGGCCATGTTGTACACACCGTTGCACTCGCCCTCGGCGATGGTCAGCGTGTAGGCCTCGTCGGCCGCTGCGGGGATGGCCTCGGCCAGATACTTGCCGGTGCCGATGTTCTTCAGGGTCACGCCGCCCTCGACGGGGACGATCTCCCAGAGCTGGTCGTCGGTGAGCTCTGCCTCGGGCTTGATGGTCTCATAGTTGTCGTCAGTCGGCGCGCGGTAAGCCGGAGCGTTGGTGGCGCCGAAGCCGTAGCCGTTGAAGGTGTCGTCATTGGAGCCGCCGAAGTAGCGCCAGACAACGATGGCATACTGCTTGCCGGCTGCAAGGTCGGCAATAGACTTGACCTCGTTGTAGGTGATTTCGCCCTGGGCGGGTGCGGCCTTGACCTCGACGGTCTTGGTCTGCTCCAGGGTCTGGGTCTCGCCCTTGCTGTCGACGTAGGTCACAACGACCTTGACGACGACCTCACCGCCGCCGGTGTAGGTGATGGCTGCGGTATCGGTGCCCTGGCCCTCGCTGACCTCGCCGCTGCCCTCGACGCTCCAGGTGTAGGAGGCCGCCTCGGCGTTCTTCAGAACCGCCTGGAAGTGCTCGGTGTCGCCTTCCTTACGGACCTTGGGATTCTCCACGGAGTTGAGGTTCAGATAGGCGGGATACTCGCCGCGGTTGTTGCGGATGAGGGTCCGGTCAGAGCCCTCGTAATGACCGTTGTCATTGTAGCGGGTGAACTCGACCTTGTCGGGATACAGGGTGATGACGGAGGCGGTGGAGTCGTTGGGCACGAAGCCGGTTGCGACCTTGCCCACATAGCCGGCGTTGAGGTAGGTGAACTTGATGGTCTCCTCGGTGTAGTTGCCGGAGGCGGCCACCTGGCCGTTCGGGATGCGGATGGTGTCGCCAGGTGCGAAGAAGTTCACAGAGCCGCCGTCGGGATAGGCGTCCGCGTAGTTCTCGCTGTGGTTGTGGCCGTAGAGGAAGACGATGTCCAGCTTCTCGGCCTTCTCGTTGATCATGTTGAAGAGGATGTCTGCATGGATGTTATCGCTCCACCAGCTGTTGGCGGTGGTGGTGCGGGAGGTCCAGTGCAGCGGCACGTGCGTGTAGATGAAGATGACGCGCTGATCCTCCTTGGCGATCAGATCGTCCAGGTAGGCGCCCAGGGTGGCGGTGGTGGCGTTGATCTTCTCCAGGCAGGTGTCCTCGGAGGAGTAGGTCATGTAGCCGGCCTGCCACCAGGGGAAGTCGTCCTCGTTGATCTGATAGAGCACAAAGTCATCGTATTCCTTCGGGCCGGTGACGTCGATGACAGTGCCGATGTGCTCAGAGCCGTCGTGGTTGCCCTGCGCAAAGTGGAAGTCGCTCAGCTCGGGCCAGTAGGTGTTGAGCGTATCCTTAATGTACTGGATGCGCTCGGGGGTCTCGGTGTGGCTGGTGTCGGAGCCGTCGGCGTAGACAGAGCCGTCGGCGTAGTCGCCGCACCAGAAGGAGACGTCGATCTCATGGCCGGCATCCTTGGCGTTCTTGGCGATCTTGTCCAGATGCTTGTTCCAGTCGGCAGAGCCCTGGATATCGGAGCCGGCAAACAGCTGCACGGGCTCGGCGGGCTCCTCACCGCCGGTCACGACCTTGTAGAACAGGACGTTGCAGGCGTTGGTGGAGGTGGGCGCGCCGCTCAGGCTGCCGGAGCTCCAGGAGAAGCTGTCGGAGGAGCCGGAATAGCGCAGATAGTGGCTTGCGTCGTAGCCCAGGCCGTAGTTGGTCACGCCGTTGACAGCGCCGGTGGCGGTCAGCAGGGTGACCGGCTCGTCGGAGGCCGCGGGGATGGCGTTGCCCAGATACTTGCCGGTGGCGACGTTCTGGACAGTAAGGCCGCCCTCGACCGGGACGATCTTCCACTGCGCGGTCTCGGCGAAGGGGGTCTCGACGGCAAGGGTGCTGTAGTCGTCGCTGGCTGCGCCGTTCACGCCGCCGCACTTGTTGGTCTCGCCGTTGAAGACGTAGGCGTTGTGGGAGTCGGCGTTGGTGCCCGCGAAGTAGCGGAACACGGTGATGATGTAGGTGTCCTCGGCGTTCAGGTCCTCAAGCGCGGCCAGCTCGTAGGTAGGAGTCTCGGGCTCGACGGGCTTTTCGACCAGCGCCGCGATGGCGTCGTTCAGGGCCTTGGCCGCTGCGTCGACCTCTTCCTGGGTCGCGTCCTCCTTGGCCAGGACCGCCTCGGCGGCAGCCAGAGCCTCGTTCAGCGCAGCAACGGACTCTTCGGTGTACTTTTCAGCCTCAACCGCCTTGGCAGCCTCAATGGCAGCCTCGAGCGCGCTGGTGTCCAGCGCCGCGGGATAGACCTCCACAACATGCAGCAGCACGTTGGCAGCCCAGGCTCTGGTGACCTCGGTCTCGGGCGCGTTGGTGTTGAAGCTGAAGGACTTGCTGGAGTTGGAGTAGCGCAGCGAGCCGGTACCGGCGGAATTGCCGATGGCGTAGTCGTGCACGCCGTTGCACTCGCCCTCCACGATCTTGTGGACCACGGGATCATCGGAGGCAGCCGGGACGGCGTCGCCCAGGTACTTGCCGGTGCCCACGTTCTGGATGGTATAGCCGCCGTCGACCTTCTTGATCTCCCAGAAGTCCTCGTCGGCCAGATTGTCGTTGTTGAGCGCGTCGTAGCTCTCCCAGACGGCCAGCTTGTCGCCGGCGTTCTTGCTGTAGAAGATGTAGCCTTCGGCGTTGTCCGCGCCCAGATAGCGCCACAGGGAGATGATGTACTTGCCGTCCGTCAGCTTGGCAAGGCTGCCGATCGCCTCAAAGGGCGGCGTGAAGCGCTGCTCAAAGGTGATGCGGCCCTGGGGCTCGGCATAGTCGCTGCCGACCACGCCCTCGAGCTTGGTCTTGATGTAGTCCATCAAAACCTCGTCCATGGGAAGGCTCGTGTCGAACTGGCTGGAGGCCGCCTTGAAGGCATAGTAGGTGTCGCCGCCGGCCGCGCAGAAGTTGTTGGTCACAACCGCGTAGGTGGCTGCCGGATCAAAGGGCTTGCCGTTGATCTCGTCGATCGTCACACGCTGGATGGACTTCGGTGCGTAGTAGGTGGAATCGGGGTACTGCT
Organism: Oscillospiraceae bacterium; assembly: GCA_902795195.1. Taxonomy (GTDB): domain Bacteria; phylum Bacillota; class Clostridia; order Oscillospirales; family Oscillospiraceae; genus JAFRPC01. The sequence continues at coordinate 4,166 of CADBKF010000059.1, read as the reverse complement.
CGCCCTGGTCGAATTCCTTGGTCACATCAATGTTGAACTTGATGCCGGACACCTGCGGGAAGCCGCCGACTGCGGTGGGCGTGCAGTAGGTGGAGGCCTCAAGGGCCTCGAGCAGCTCAGCGCCGGTCACGTAGACGACCGCCACAGTGTTGCCGAAGGGCAGCACGGTGTTGACCATCTTCATGGTGACGTCGCCGATGTCGATCGTGGCGCGGATGCCGCCGCCGTTGGTGATGCCGACCACATGGTCTTCATCGACGGTCAGGCCGCCCTCCTTCACCACGCCCCAAACCATGGCGTCGGTGATGAGGTCGCCGAGGTTGGTCTCCTCGGTGCGGTTGCCGGGTGCGCGGTCGCCGTTGAGCTTGACCTCGGTCCGGGCAAAGACCTCGTTGTAGGCCGCATCGATCTCGTCCATGATGGCCTGGGCCTTGGCGGCCACGGTCTCATCGAGGGCGGACTCGGCGGTGATGGGGATGAGCTCGTTCTTCTCGATCTTCTTGGTCTCGTTGTCGATCTGCACCAGGCCGACATGCATCAGGCTGGTCTCGGAGGCCTTGGTGCCGGTGGACTGGATGGGCTCACCGTTGGGGCCTTCGGTCATGACGGTGTGAGAGTGGCCGTCAATCAGGAAGTCGATGCCGGTGACGTTGGCAAACAGGTCGACGGAGCGGTTGGGCTCGGACTCGGGGTCCACGCCCAGATGGACCAGGCCGATGATGATGTCGGCGCCCTCTTCCTTGAGCGCATCGACCTCGGCCTGCGCGCAGGCGTACATCTCAGCGGCCTGCGGGAAGGTGATCTCCTGGATGAGGCCCGGGTTGACCTTCGTGAAGGTCTCGGGGGTCTCCATGCCGAAGAAGCCGATCTTGACGCCGCCGACCTCCTTGATCGCGTGGCCGTCAAAGATGGACTTGCCGGTCTCCTTGAGCAGCACGTCGGCCACGATGGGCTTGAACTCGGCCTTCTCCATGTTGGAGACAAGCTGGGCATAGCCGAAGTCGAACTCGTGGTTGCCGAGGGTGGCGAAGTCGTAGCCCGCGGCGTTCATCATTTCAACAGCAGCTGCGCCCTTGTTGGTGGAAACGTAGATGGTGCCCTGGCTGTAGTCGCCGGCGTCCACCAGAATGACGTTTGCACCCTTGGCCGCATATTCGGCCTTGAGGGCGGCAACCTGGGCATAGCCCATGATGGCGCCGTGGACGTCGTTGGTGTGCAGGATCACGGTCTTGCCGGTGAGGTCTTCCTCTGCCCCGGCGAAGGTGCCGTAGATCTCGAACTCAGCAACGCCCAGGCCGAAGGAGCCGGTCGAGGCCTTGTTCATCATCACGCGCAGGGCGGTCGTGGTGACCTTGTCGAAGACGGTGTAGTTGACCACGTCCGCCTCGTTGTTCATGCCCTTAGCGTTGGCGACGGGCTTCCACTCCTCGCCGTCGAGATATTCAAAGCTGTAGGAGGCTGGGAAGTTGATGCCGTTCTTGTTGAACGGATCACTCTGGTTGGTCCAGAAGTACATGCCGGCGCCGGTGATCTCGGCTTCCTTCTCAAAGGTGATGGTGATGGGCTCGGGGTTGGCGCTGTTGTTCTGACCCCAGGAGCCGTAGGCGCCGGCCTGGTCGCCGTTGGACTGTGCGGGGATGTCGCCGTCGTTGACGCCGGCAACTTTGTTCCAGCTGGCGCAGTATTCGGCGCTTGCGGTGCCCTCGGGCGCGATGTTGGGCTCGGCGGGCTTCTCCACGGGCTTGATCTTCAGCGCCGCGATGGCAGCTTCCAGCGCCGCAGCAGCCGCGTCGATCTCGTCCTGGGTCTTGTCCTCCTTTGCCAGAACCGCCTTGGCAGCGGCCAGCGCCTCGGTCAGGGCGGCAGCCGTCTCGTCGGTGTAGTTGGCAAGGTCGATGGCCTCCGCGTTGGTGATCGCGTTCTCCAGCGGGACAGTGTCCACACCCAGCAGCTCGCCGTAGGCTTCAAACTCGGCAACGCCCAGGCCGAAAGAGCCGGTGTTGCTCTTGTTCATGAGCACACGAAGGCCCTTGGTGGTAATGGTGTCAAACAGGGTGACACAGACGATGTCATCATAAACCCGAAGGCCGTCGGTATTCTCCACGGGCTTCCAGGTCACGCCGTCAGCGTCCAGATATTCAAAGGTATAGGAGGCCGGGAAGTTGATGCCCGCCTCATTGTGCGGATCGTCCTGGTCACTCCAGAAGAACAGGCCCGCACCCTTGAGGGAGACCTCGATGTTCCAGGTCAGCGTGATGTCCTCGGGATTGTTGTCCGCGTTCGTGCCGTAGGACCCATAGGCTTCATTGTAGGTGCCGTTGGAGCTGGCGGGAATGCTGCCGTCATTGACACCGAGCACGCTGCTCCAGGAGGCGCAGTAAGTGGAGGTCGGGGTCGCCTTCAGCGCAACATTGTCCGCAGGCTTCTCCGGGTTGTAGGGCGGATCCACCGGGGTGTCCGCACCCACCAGCTTGTAGAGCGCGATGGGCTTCTGCCCCGTGTAGGTAGCCGCAGTGTAATAGCGGAAGCGGGTCTGCCCGGAGTTGGCGTTGTAGCGCAGATAGCAGCCGCCCGTGCCAATGATATCGGCGTTGCCTTCTTCATTGATGGAGACGGTGTTGCTCACCTCGGTGGTGCTGCTGTCAAGGCCATTTCTGCTGCTCGCACGGCCGCAATACTTGCCGCCCTGGCCGAGGAAGCTTCCGGTTTCCTTGGTAAACTTGAAGGCCGCCTTGCCGATTGTTTCCGTGGAGGCAATCGTGTTCTCTGCAATGACAACGGCAACCGTGTTGCTCGTTCCGTCGAGCGTTGCGCGTTTGCCGTTGAATGCGACTGCCGATTCCTCATTTACAATCAGGTACCAGCCGTCGACCAGATCATCTGTGGAGGTGACCTTGACATACGACCGCTCCACCGGCTCGTCCGCAGAGGCAAACAGCGTCAGCGGAAGCACGGACAGAACCATTGCCAGTACCAGGAGCAGGGAAAGGATGCGTTTGGTAAGTTTCATGTTACACTCTCCTTCTTTTGAAATGTTCTTGGATACGAATGTGCCCGAAAACCGATACGTTTAACCTTATTGGTTCGCACCTCCTCTTTTTTGGGGACAGGCCTCGCTGTATCTCGTGAAGAAGTTGACTTCCTATCACATTTCTTGCCGAGTTCCAGTTGCAGCAGTCTGCCACCGGCGTGTCATAGTAATATTAAACGTTTACTATTCAACTTAATATTAGACCAGTCAAAGTGCAAAGTCAATGTTTTTCGCGCGAAAAACCCGATTTTGTAGACTTATAAAAAAACGAAACGCCCGAATTGTAGAAAATGCACAAGCGCTCTGCTCCCAAAAAATAAAACGTTTACAATAAATCCGTCGAAGTCGCGCCAATGCCTTGACTTTCCGGCGTCGACATGGTAAATTGGAAAAAAACAGAGCGAAAGAGGGTCTGATATATGAGATATGTATATCTTTTTGCGCTGCTGCTCTGTCTGCTGCTTGCCGGCTGCGCAGCCAGGCCGCCAGCCGGCCCGGCGCCGGAGGCTGAGACCCTCTCCCCTGCCGCGCCCACCGAGTCGGCAGTCACAGAAGCGCCCACCGAGGCATCCACGGAAGCGCCCACCGAGGCATCCACGGAAGCGCCCACCGAAGCGGTGCCGGAGGCCGACGTGGATCTGGTGGGGCTCGATCCCTATTCCACCTTCGACGCCGTGTTTGAGATCATGGACAACGCAGAGGACTATGTGGGGCAGCGCATCCGCATGCAGGGCGTGTTCGATATTTACGAGTACCCGGACCACGTGGTCTACGGCTGCATCATCCCGGACCCCACCGACAACTGCCGCCAGCAGGGCATGGAATTCGTGCTGCGGGAGGATCAGCAGCCGGCCTTCTACCCCAACGTGGGCGATGAGATCATCGTGAGCGGCGAATTTGCCCTCTACCAGGCCGGCGATTTCACCTTCTGCCACCTGATCGACGCCGCGCTGGAGGCCCCGGAAGAATAATACGATTTCTTCATTTTATACTAGAATGCAATAAAACCATTTATTATGGTTTTATTCGTCGAACGCGGAAAGTGTTCGACGCTCCGCATGAAATGCGGAGGCATTCGTACGTACAATAGCTGAACATGCCAAGCCCACTTGGCTTGGCATCTGCGGCGTTCGCC
>CADBKF010000058.1 GCA_902795195.1 Oscillospiraceae bacterium | reverse complement strand
GCATACAGAAGCCGACAATCTTTTCCCCAGCACAGATCGCAAACGGTCTCGCCGTGCCGGGCGCCTTGGCATTGGCCTCGGCTGCCTCTCTCAATGAATCGTCGTTCGTCGCGACAAAGGGCTGATCCTCTCGTACGGAAAGGGCCAAAACAGCATCTCTGTTATTATCATTTATAGGTTCCAGTTTAATTATCATAATTGGTTTTCTCCTTGAACATAAGATTTGGTATGTAATCGTTCCTGTGTGGCGTCGGCGCCTGAAAAAAGGCGCAAAAATACCGCAGCGAAGCAGCTCCCGTCGTGGCTGCGTCCTGCGGTTCCACTATCCGAAAGTTACTCAAAAACGGCGCACCAAATCAGAGGGGTATACCCCTCCATCATGCTCTGCGCCTCTATTCAGTTATCAGGCGATCGTAATAATCATTGGTGTACGCACCTTTCATGGAGTTCTTCTGTATTATACATGCAAATGCAGCAAAAATCAATCAGGAATCATATGAATTGCCGTTGTCGAAGAAATAGAAAAAGGATTGCTGCCTTTGTCAAGATAGCAATCCTTTTCTGGCGGAGCGGGTGGGATTCTCCCGCGGGCTCACAAACAGTCCACCGGACTGTTTGTGACGGCGTTGCCGTCGCCCTTTTCGAATCCCACCCGCGTAAATACCATGCCAAAAAACAGAAGAACGCAAAAATGCGTTCTTCTGTTTTTTTGGCGGAGCGGGTGGGATTCGAACCCACGTGTGGCTGTTCACCACAAACTGATTTCGAGTCAGCCCCGTTATGACCGCTTCGATACCGCTCCATATGAAATTCCGCTGGTGATTATATCAGCCTTTTCGGAAAAAATCAAGCCTTTTCTGAAACTGAGCAAAAAATCATTTATGAATCGGAATAAAAAGCATTTCTGAACGATAGAGAAAGACAGTGCATATGCAGAAGAAAAATGTTTGAGAATGTACTTCCATTCACGGCTTCGGTCTGGTATAATACGACTTGGTAAATGTTCGCATTCCATTGTGCACCAAAGAAAAAGGAGGAAGAGAAGAAATGCTGATTCCTGTTGTATTGTTTATTGTGGGCCTGGTGTGCCTGATCAAGGGCGGCGACTGGTTCGTGGACGGCGCGAGCGCCCTGGCAAGAAAGTTCCATCTGCCGGAGCTTCTGATCGGCGCGACGGTGGTCTCCATCGGCACGACGCTGCCCGAGGTCATGGTCTCCACGATGTCGGCGGTCTCCGGTCACGGCGAAATCGCCTACGGCAACGCCATCGGCTCGGTGATCTGCAACGCGGCCTTGATTGCGGCCATCACGATTGCGGTCCGGCCCGGCAAGGTCGATCCGAAAACCCTCAAAACCCCGGTGATCTTCTTCTTTCTGGCCGCGGCGATCTACTGCGTGTCGGCCTATCTGATCGGCGGCTTCCCGCGCTGGATCGGCTTCATCATGCTGGCGATGTTCGTGCTCTACATGATCGTGAACGTGCGCCAGATGACCAGCATGCCGCAGCCCGAGCCCGCGGACGACGAGGAGAAGCCCGAGGAGGACATGCCCGTCTGGAAGATGATCGTTCTGCTGGTTGTCGGCGCGGCGCTGATCGCCGTGGGCGCGCACCTTCTGGTCGACAACGGTACCAAGATCGCGCAGGCGCTCGGCGTACCCGAGTCTGTGATCGCGCTGACCTTTGTGGCGCTCGGCACGAGTCTTCCCGAGCTCGTTACGGCCATCACTTCGCTCGTCAAGGGCCACAGCGATTTGTCGCTCGGCAACGTGATCGGCGCGAACGTGTTCAATCTGGTGCTGGTGAGCGGCGTATCGGTGACGCTCGCGCCGTTTACCGTGCCGCAGAGCGCGGTCATCGCGGGTCACAACGCCAGCCTGGTGCTGGAGATCCCGCTGATGATCGTGGTCATGCTGATCCTCACGGTTCCTGCGCTGCTCAAGGGCAAGCTCAGCCGCCTGCAGGGCATTCTGATGCTCGCCATCTACGCCGCCTTCTGCGCGGTGCAGTTCTCACTCTGATTCCAAATCCTGAAAAAAGAGGCAAAGAACATGCTGAAACGACCGGAAATCCGTCTGGGCCTGCGCGATACAGAGTGGCCCTTTACCTACACCGACCATGACCGGCAGATCGTCCGGGCAATCGTCTATGATGCGGACGGGTATTTCTACTTTGTCCGCGCTCATCGAAACGATGAATTCGGCAATGCGACCCTGATCGAGACCTCGGGCGGCGGCGTGGAGCCGGGGGAGGATCTGCAGCAGGCCATCACCAGAGAGCTGGGCGAAGAGCTCGGCGCCGAGGTCGAGCTCGTATGCAGCATCGGCGTCGTCAGCGACTATTACAATCTGATCCACCGACACAACATCAACCATTATTATCTGTGCAGAGCCAAGCGCTTCGGGCAGAAGCACCTGACACAGGACGAGATCGAGGACTTCCATCTCTCCACGCTCAGGCTTCGTTACGAGGACGCGGTGCGCGAATATGAGCATCGGGCCTGCACGCCGTTGGGCCGGCTGCTGGCCAACCGCGAGCTGCCGGTGCTGCGCAGAGCCCATGCGATCCTGCGGGAGATGGGCGAGCACGCGGTGTTTGAAGCTGCGCCCGGCAGCGCGGAGCTCTCGCTGGAAAAGCTGCTGCACGGCAACGAGCTGTACAAATCCGGCGCGCAAAACCCGGCCTATCTCGACGAGCGCATCCGTATGAAAACCGCGGAGGAAGGGCAGACGCCCTTTGCAGCCGTGGTCTGCTGCGCCGATTCCCGGGTCCCGGTCGAGCATGTGTTCAGCGTCGGCGTGGGCGAGTTGTTTGTGATCCGCAACGCCGGCAATGTGATGAGCCGCTCGGCGCTGGCCAGCGTGGAATACGCGGTGGCGCATCTGCACGTGCCGATGGTGCTGGTGCTGGGGCACCGGGGCTGCGGCGCGGTAGCGGCAGCGCTGTCCGGCCACGAGGAGCCCGGCGCACTGGGCGAGCTGGTGGCGCAGGTACGGGCAAACATCGGAACGGCAAAAACCGCAGAGGAGGCAGAGCTTGCCAATCTGCAGAGCAGCGTCGCCGCCCTGCAGGAGAGCGCCTGCATCCGGCAGGCGATTGAGAAAGGAGAGCTCACCGTGGCCGGCGCCATCTACGACATTGCCAGCGGCGAGGTCTCGTTTGAGATCGGGTAACCGGTACGTCTTCATCAGAAGGCATCCGCGGCCTGCGGGTGCCTTCTGGTTTTTTCATAAAAAAATTAACGAAAAACATTAAAAAATACTTGACAAACGTATGAGACTGTGCTATGATGTCACTGTCAGTTAATGATAAACATTAAATAATTAATTTTTAGAGAGGTAACAATCATGGAACAGACAAAACTCATCAAAACCGCAAACGTTATGGACCGTATTTTCAAGGTGCTGCAGGGTTTCTGCATTGCCGGAGTGATCGTGAGCCTCATCTTTATCCCGCTGATCGCGATTCTCGGGGAAAAGATGATCGCCAGCGCAGGGACCTTGAGCCTCGGTCTGATTCGTCTGCAGCTCAACGGCACGGCGGCAGACTACATTGACCATGCAAATTTCAAGATTAGCATGATCGTTATGCTGCTTGCCAACGCAGCCGGATGCGCGGCGAGCTGGTATTGCCTGCGCGTGCTGCGGGAGATCCTGGGCTCGATGAAATCCGGCACCCCGTTTGAAGCGGGAATCGCAGGGAAAATCCGCAAGCTGGGCTGGTCCGTTCTGATCGGCGGCGGAATTTTCGAGATCGGCCGCGTGATCGGCGACATTTTTGACGCCAAGGCATACAAGCTCTCTGAGATGCTGACAAATCCCATGATCAACAAGGTGGAATTTGAATTCAACATCAGCCTGTGGTTTGTGATTGCCGCGCTGATCCTGTTCTTCCTGTCCTACATTTTCCGCTATGGCGAAACGCTGCAGCAGCAGTCCGACGAGACACTGTGAGGCTGCCATGGGAAAGATCATTTTACGGCTCGACCGCGTGATGGCGGATCGGAAAATGAGCCTGAAGGAGCTCTCCGAGATCGTCGGCGTTTCCAACGTTAATCTCTCCAAGATGAAAACCGGAAAGATCAGCGCGATCCGCTTTTCCACGCTGGAGGCGATTTGTGAGGCGCTGCACTGCCAGCCTGGGGACATCCTGGAATATGCACCGGAAACAGAATAAGATCGGATGATACAAAGGCCGCCGCAGGTTTTTGATCGGAATTTGCGTTTTTTTCAAAAAAAGAGTGGTATTTTGCAGGAAAACAAGGTATGATAGGAACAGCAAAAAATGAAGGAGGTTCCTGTCATGAGTGAACGCAAAAATCCCTATTCCGGAACGCAGACCGAACAGAACCTGCTGGCGGCCTTTGCCGGCGAATCCCAGGCGCGCAACAAGTATACCTACTTTGCCTCCAAAGCCAAGAAGGAGGGCTATGAGCAGATCGCGGCTCTGTTTTTGAAGACCGCTGAGAACGAAAAGGAGCACGCCAAGCTCTGGTTCAAGGAGCTGAATGGCATCGGCAGCACTGCAGAAAACCTCGAAGCGGCTGCCGACGGCGAAAACTACGAGTGGACCGACATGTACGAGGAATTTGCCCGCACCGCCGAGGCGGAGGGCTTCACGGAGCTGGCGGCCAAGTTCCGCGGCGTGGCGGCCATCGAGAAGCACCATGAGGAGCGCTACCGCGCCCTGCTGCAGAACGTGGAGACCAGGGCCGTGTTTGAAAAGAGCGAGGTTAAGGTCTGGGAGTGCCGCAACTGCGGACACATTGTGGTCGGCACCAAGGCGCCCGAGATCTGCCCGGTCTGCGCCCATCCGCAGGCGTATTTCGAGCTGCGGGAAGAGAATTATTGAGTCGATCTGCGGTGAAGGCGAAGAAAGAGCCCTGGTGCCGCTTCCGGCACCGGGTCGTGAGCGTCCTGCTGCGGCCGGTTGTCTGGCTGCTCTGCTGGCTGAAATACGGGATAAGCCCGGAACGTTTCCGGCAGCAGGGGAAACGGGCGTATTTGATTCTGTACAACCACCAGACGCCGCTTGACCAGTTCTTTGTGGGGCTGTCCTTCCGCAGACCGGTGTATTATCTTGCAACAGAGGACATTTTTTCCATGGGCTGGGTGTCGAAGCTGATCTCCTGGCTCGTGGCGCCGATCCCGATTGCCAAGGCCACCGGCGATATGGCGGCGGTCAAGACCTGCATCCGTGTCGCCCGGGAGGGCGGCACGATCGCGATTGCACCAGAGGGCAACCGGACCTACAGCGGCAGAACCGGACATATGGCAGACTCGATTGCGCCGCTGGCCCGGAAGCTGGGGCTGCCGATCGCACTCTACCGGATCGAGGGCGGCTACGGCGTGGAGCCCCGCTGGAGCGACAAGCCGCGCAGGGGCCGAATGCGAAGCTACGTGTCCAGGGTGATGGAACCGGAGGAATACGCCGCCTGGACGGATGCGGAGCTGTTTGCGCAGATCAAAGACGGCCTGTTTGTGGACGAGGGATGCGATAACGTACGCTATCGCTCGAAGCGGCGGGCCGAATTTCTGGAACGGGCAATGTATGTCTGTCCGCGCTGCGGTCTGAGTGAGCTCGAGAGCGAGGGCAATCGGATCCGCTGCAGGCGCTGCGGCCTGACGGCGGAATACGGCGAGGACAAGCGGCTGACCGCAATCGGCGCGGACTTTCCCTATCCCTATGTGGGGCAGTGGTATGACGCCCAGTGCGATTTCGTGCGCCGCCTGGACCCGGCAGAGTACCGGGCGCAGCCGGCCTTTACCGACACGGTGCAGCTCTATGAGGTCGCGCTGCGAAAGAACAAGACGCTGCTCAGAAGCGGCGCCAGGATGGCCCTTTACGGCGACCGGATTACGATCGACGAGAATGCGGCTTCCGCCTTGGCGCTGCCCTTTGACGAGCTGACCGCTGCGGCAGTGCTGGGCCGGAACAAGCTCAACCTCTACACAAGGGAAACGGTCTACCAGATCACCGGCAGCAAACGCTTCAATGCGCTCAAATATGTAAATTTCTATTATCATTACCAAAACAGAGGAAACGCGAATGGAGAGTTTTTGGGACTTTAGTGTTTGGAGCGGCTTCCACCTGATCGCAGTGCTGCTGCTCGGGCTGCTGGCGGCCAACGTGCTGCGCAGGTCCATCCCGTTTTTGAAGAGCTCTCTGATCCCAAGCTCGGTGCTGGGCGGCGGCGTGCTGATCGTGGTCGCGGAAATCTACAAGCTGATCACGGGACAGGGCATGTTCGACACGCCGTTTTTCGGCGGCAACGGCACCGCGCAGCTCGAGATTCTGACCTATCACTGCCTGGCGCTCGGCTTTATCTCCTCCACCTTCAAGCCGGCCAAGGGCAAGCTCACCCGGCAGCGCACCACCGAGATCTTCAACACCGGCGTGACGACCGTTTCTACATATCTGCTGCAGGGTGTGTTCGGGCTGGCGATTTCTCTGATCGCGGCGCGGATCGTATCGGGCTTCTTCCCAGCGGCGGGCATCCTGCTGCCCTTCGGTTATGGGCAGGGGACCGGCCAGGCGCTCAATTACGGCGGCATTTTTGAGAATGAATACGGTTTTGTCGGCGGCAAGAGCTTCGGTCTGACCATCGCGGCGCTGGGCTTTCTCTGCGCCAGCATCGGCGGCGTCATCCATCTGAACATTCTCAAAAAGCAGGGAAAGATCGCTCTGCAGAGTGAGCAGAAGCAGGGCCTGCGCTCCGAGCAGATCGAGGCCGAGGACGAGATCCCGATGCAGGAGAGCATCGACAAGCTGACGGTGCAGATCGCGCTGATCGCCGCGGCATATTTTCTGACCTATTTCATCATGAGCGGCCTGGGCAGGCTGCTGCCGGGTATGCGCTCGGTCATCTTCGGCTTCAACTTCCTGATCGGCGTGCTCTCGGCGACGCTGATCAAGCTGTTCATGAGCTTCCTGAAGAAGAAGGGCGTCATCCAGAAGGAGCACATCAACAGCTTCCTCATGACTCGGACCAGTAATTTCTTCTTTGACCTCATGGTAGTGGCCGGCATCGCGGCGATCCGCTTCGGCGTGCTCGAGCGCTACTGGGGCATCATCCTGATCATGGGCGCGGTCGGCATGGTCATCACCTATATCTACAATCACTTTGTGGCGAAAAAGCTGTTTGGCGACTATGCAGAGGCGCAGTTTCTGATGATGTACGGTATGCTGACGGGCACGGCCAGCACCGGCGTGATCTTGCTGCGCGAGCTCGACGGCGACTTCAAGACGCCGGCTGCCGACAATATGGTCTACCAGAATTTCCCGGCCATCGTCTTCGGCTTCCCGATGATGCTGCTTGCCACCATGGCACCGAAAAAAACGATCCTGACCCTGTTGATCCTGATTGGGTTCTTTGCGGTCATGAATGTGATCCTGTTCCGGAGCTTCATATTCCAAAAGCGAAAGAAATAACAAAAAACCAAAAGCGAAAGAAAAAAACGGCCTTTTCCCGTAAAGGGAAAAGGCCGTTTTGCTGATACAGAATTTGGCGATACGGACGGTTATTCGACGTCCTTGACCTTGCGGACGACGTCGATGATGGTGCCGTCCCGGGCTTCAATAATGCCGACGACGCGATCTTCAAACTCCACGGGATCGGGTTCGCCGACGATGGAGTAGGCGATGTCGCGCAGCTCCTCGATCGTCTTGAGCGGCACGCAGTCGGCGGCCTTGAGCGCCTCGAGGATGTCGGGGCGGGCGGGGTTGACCGCCACGCCGTAGTCGGTGACGACCACGTCGATGCTCTCGCCGGGGGTGGTGACCGTGGTGACCTCGGAGCAGATGGCCGGGATGCGGCCCTGCAGCAGCGGGCAGATCACGATCGCGCACTTGGCGCCCTGCGCCGTGTCGGGATGGCCGCCCTGGGCGCCGGTGATGACGCCGTCGGAGCCCACGACCACGTTGCAGTTGAAGTGCACGTCGACCTCCAGCGAGGCCAGCACCACGTAGTCGAGCTTGTTGACGACTGCGCCCTTGTTCAGGGGGTTGGCGTACACGCCGGCCGGGATGCGGTGGTGGTTCGGGTTCTTGAGGTTGTGCACGGCGTCGAGGTCAAAGTCCTGCACGTCGAGCATGACGCGGGCCATGCCTTCGTCGAGCAGCTTGCACATCTCCTTGGTCAGGCCGCCCACGCCGAAGCCCATCTTGATGTTGCGCTCGCGCATGATTTCACCCAGATACTTGGTCGAGGCGATGGACGCGCCGCCCACGCCGGTCTGGTAGGAGAAGCCGTCCTTGAACCAGGGAGTGTTCACGACCACGTCGGTGCAGTACTTGGCCATGAGCAGCTTGCGCTGGTCGGTGGTGGGCTTGGCTGCGCCGGTGGCGATCTTCGACGGAATGCCGATCTCATCGACCACGCAGACATAGTCCACCTTGGTCTGGGAGATGTGCGCCGGGAAGTTGGGGTAGGGGACCAGGCAGTCGGTGATGGCCACGCAGTAGTCGGCGTGGTTGCCGTCGACGATGGCGTAGCTCAGAACGCCGCAGTCCGCCTTGCCGCCGATGCCGCGCAGGTTGCCGTAATCGTCGGAGGTGGGCGCGCCGATGAAGGCGATGTCCACATGCGCCTCACCCGTGGTGATCGAGCGCACGCGGCCGCCGTGGGAGCGCATGATGGCCAGGCCCTGCAGCTTGCCGGCGGAGATGGCCTCGCCGATCTTGCCGCGCACGCCGGAGGACTCGATGCGGGTGATGGTGCCGTCCTCGATCATCGGGACCAGCGGATTGTGGGCCTTGCCCAGAGAGCTGGCGCAGATGCGGATGTCCTTGAGACCCATCTTGTGGATCTCCTCCATGACCATGTTCACGATGAGGTCGCCCTCACGGAAGTGGTGGTGGAAGGAGACGGTCATGCCGTCGTGGGCATTGCACTTGACGAGCGCCTCGTGGATGTCCTTGACCAGCTTGGAGTGGTCGTTGCGCATGACCGGCGTGATGGTGGGGCCGACCTTCGTGAAGCGCACGCCGTCCTTATAGTTGTTGCCCTGGAAGACTTCCTTGCCTGTGGCCTTGAGGATCTCTTCCGGGATGTCTCTGCCTACAGCGTTAATCATATCACAGATCCCCCTTATACACGCCGGACGCCTTTGCCAGCGCGATGGTGCGCTTGGCGCCGTCATAGAACGCAATGTCGATCATCTTGCCGTTCACGGTGAACACGCCGATGCCCAGCGCCTTCTTCTCGTCGATCTCACGGATGACCTTCTCGGCGAAGTCCACATCCTTGGGCTTCGGCGTATAGATCTCGTGCACGATCGGGATCTGGCGCGGGTTGATGATGCTCTTGCCGTCAAAGCCCATGGAGTGGATCATCTCGGTCTCGCGGCGGAAGCCGTCCATGTCGTCGAGATTGGTCCAGACGGTGTCAAAGCACTGCACCTTGGCGGCACGGGCCGCGATGATCATGTGCTGCCGTGCGCCCATGAACTCCACGCCGGTGCCGGAGATCGTGGTCTGCAGGTCCTTGGAGTAGTCGCCGCCGGAGAGCGCGATGCCGAACAGACGCTCGGAGCAGTCGCAGATTTCCAGCGCGTTCATGACGCCGCGGGCCGATTCCAGGGCCGCCATGATGAGGACGCTGCCCTCAGGCCGGCCGAATTCCTTCTCGGCCGCAATGACGGCTTCCTCGACGATCTTGACATCCTTCGCATATTCGGTCTTGGGGATGCGGATGGAGTCGCAGCCGCCGGCCACGGCGCAGCGGATGTCCTCGCGCCAGAGGTCGGTATCCAGGCCGTTGATGCGGACCACGCGCTCCACGCCGCGGTAGTTGATCTCCTGCAGGGCATGGTAGAGGGAGTAGCGGGCGGAGTCCTTTTCCTTCTCTGCTACCGCGTCCTCAAGGTCCAGCATGATGGAGTCGGGCTGATAGATGTAGGGGTCCTTGATGAGGCTCGGCTTCTGGGCGTTGAGGAACATCATGGTTCTGCGGAGTCTGGTCTTATTGGGGTTGATCATTGGATGGCACCTCCCCAGGGAAGATTTTCCTGCTTTTCGCCGCTCGCGCGGTAGCAGGCGCATTCCACTCTGGCCTTGATCGTGCAGTCGAGCGCGCCCTTGTCCACCATGTGGACGTAGGCATTGGTGACGTTCAGGCGCTCCAGAGTTTCCAGGGTGACCTTGCGGATCTGGCGGCCGTACTGACGGATGACCGCGCTTTCCAGATCCAGCTCGATGCCGTTTTCGCCGGGCTCCACGGTGACCATGCAGTCACTGGATTCCAGCGTTCCCGCTGCGGCGGGCTTTTTGATTTCCATAGTTTTCCTCCTGAGATAATCAGTTGCTGCAGACGATTCTTATACTAGAATGCAATAAAACCATCAATAGCTGAACATGCCAAGCCCACTTGGCTTGGCATCTGCGGCGTTCGCCGCAGGCAATAAAACGATTCAATCGTTTTATTGCAGTTCAGTATTACAGAGGCATAATGCCGACGACGATGGCGAAGAGCATGCAGATGATCGAGAAGGCCCAGACATAGAGGAACGAGGCCTTGATGTGGTCCTTGATGTCGACCTCTGCAAGACCGGTGCCCAGCAGGGTGGCCGGGACCATCGGGCTGATGAAGGTGGCGCAGTTGCGGCAGACCACCATGGCGATGGCGATGGGCAGCGCCTCCACGCCGAAAGCCTGGCCGATGCCGATGATGACCGGGAGCATGCCATAGAAGTAGCTGTCGGTATCGAAGGCCAGTGCCAGAGGCACAGACAGGATGCCGATGACCAGCGGCAGATGCTGACCCAGCGCAGCGGGCAGAATCTCGGAAACGATGTTGGACAGGCAGCGGACGACAGACGGAATCGCGTCGGGCGGCAGTTCCATGGTCTTGGCGGAGATGACCTTGCCGTCGGCACCGATGCTGGAGGTCAGGATGCCCATGAGGACGGCTGCGCCCATCAGGGTGGAGCACATCATCAGAGCGGGACCGGCGTGCAGGTTGATGATCTTCTTGTGCATTTTGGCCGTGAAGCCGTAGTTGACAAACAGGGCGATGGCCAGGCCGAGCATGAAGGGAACATAGCTGGGGAACACGTCCCAGATGAGCATGGCGATGACGCAGAGGGTCAGAAGCACGTTGAAGAGGAACAGCTTCGGGCGGGCAAGCTCCTTGTTGTCGGCGGCCGCCTGCTCGGCGGTCTCCTCCAGGGCCTCGTTGTCCGCAACGGCGGCAGTGCCGTTGAGGCCGGCGCCGCGCTTCTTCTCCTGGAAGCCGGCGAGCACCGCGTGAGCCAGGGCCAGGATGATGCCGAAGATCTGGATGGGCAGAATGGTCTGCCAGAGGCTGCCGGCCTCGATGCCGAGGACGGAGGCCGCACGCATGGTGGGGCCGGCCCAGGGCATCAGGTTCAGAACGCCCATGGACAGAACCGCAATGCGCAGCAGCGTGGTCTTGCGCATGTGCATGCGCTTGTAGATGGGAAGCATGGCCGGAACGACGATGCAGAAGGTGGAAGCGCCGCCGCCGTCGAGGTGGCCGACGAGCGCGATCACTGCCGTCATGATGGTGACGCCGATGACATTGTCACCGACGAGCTTCATGAGCTTGCCGATGATGACATCAAACATGCCGGCGTCGGTCATGACGCCGAAGTAGAGCACGCTGAACACGAACAGCGCGGCGGTCGGGCCGGTGCTCGAGAAGCCGGCCTTGATCATGGCAGCCACGTCGTCGAAGGTGACCCACTTGAAGATCACGAGGATCAGAGCGAGGATTGCAGGGAACACAATAAACGCGATAGCAGGCTGAGTTTTGCTCTTGAACAGCGTCACAACGATTGCAACGATGGTCAGCAAGCCAAGAATGCCAACGACAGTTTCAGACATAGAGGTTCTCCTTTCATTTTATCGAATATCAGTTATGCTCGGCGGCATGCCAATTCTGATCCTCCTTTCCGCCAGGCCACAGCTGCCGTCCGCTACATTACAATCATAGTACCATATTGATGCAAATTTCGCAATTTCCAAAAACGCACAAAATTTGACGCCGGTATCTTGGCAATTTGACGAAGCCCTGCCGCGCGGAGACCGGAAGCCTCCGCGGGCAGGGTTACGTTTTCTTACGGATTGGCGCGATAATAGTTGATCAGGCAGCCGTCTACGATGATCTGGCGCTCGTCCGGCGTCAGACCGCCCAGGGAAACCTTGAATTCCTTCACGCTTCCATCGGGCTTGACGACATAGGCGGAGAAATTGTCCTTTGCCTCCAGAACCGCTTCGCGCACGCCGGGAATGAACACATAATCGCCCAGCTCAAAGACCTCAGGGTCCTCCACCAGGAAGGGCACCATGCCCCAGTTGATGCAGTTGGAGCGATAGCGCTTGGTGGCGTAGGAGCGGGCCAGGTTGGCAGAGCCGCCCATCACGCGCTGACAGGAGGCGGCCTGCTCACGGGCGGAGCCGTCGCCGGGGCAGTTGGCGTAGATCGTGGAGCCGATGTCGGTGCCCTCGCGGTCGATGGTCAGGCCGGCCTGTTCCAGTGCGTCGTAGACTCTGCTGACCTCCTCGGAGATGCCCTTGCCGGCGCGGCGGTCGCGGTCAAACTGGCGCAGGACCTTGGAGCGGCCGACGTATTCCGGGTCGCGGCGGGAGAGCGCGAACTCGCTCAGGCGCTCGGGGTTCGAGCGGTAGGAGGCGGTCTCGCCGGAGGGGATCAGCTCATCCGTGGTGGTGACGGGATCGGTGATGTAGGAGCAGACCTTGACCAGCAGATCGTCGGTCAGCGCGGGCATGTCGGGCCAGTCCTTGATGTTCGGGCCGAACTTGAGCTCGTGCGCGGGCTCGGCCTTGCCCCAGCCGTTGTAGACGCGCTTCTCGTAAATGCCCTTGTCAAATTCGTAGGCGGGATCGGTGTACTTGATGTCCAGGTCGCTCGCGGCGGTGAGTCTGCCGCCGTGGGCAGCCGTGGCGGCAATGGAGCGGGAGTCCATCAGAGCGACCGCCGAGATCTGGCCCTCGCCGGGCTTGGAGCCCTCGCGGTTCGGGAAGTTCCGGGTGGTGTGGCGGATGGAGAATTCGCCGTTGGCGGGCGTGTCGCCGGCGCCGAAGCAGGGGCCGCAGAAGCACTCGCGCAGCAGCACGCCCGCAGAGACCAGATCGAACGCGCGGCCGGTCTTGATGAGCGAGGCCAGCGCCGGCATGGAGCCGGGATAGACGCTCAGCGAGAACACGCCGTTGCCTGTGGATTTGCCCTTGAGGATGTCGGCTGCGGCGCAGATGGAGTCGTAGGTGCCGCCGGAGCAGCCGGCGATCTCGCCCTGATCGACCCAGATGGCGCCGTCGCGCAGCTTGGAGGAGAGATCCATCTTGACCTTCTTGAGGGTCTTGTTGGCGTTTTCCTCGACCAGGTGCAGAATGTCGGCGGCGTTTTCCTGCAGCTCGTGGATCGTATAGATGTTCGACGGGTGCATGGGCATGGCGATCGTGCACTCGATCTTGGAAAGATCGACATAGATGCAGCCGTCGTACCAGGTGACAGGCGCGGGCTTGAGCTCTTTATAATCCTCGCCTCTGCCGTGGATCGTGAGATAACGCTTGGTTTCCTCATCGGTGACCCAGATGGAGGACCAGCAGGTGGTCTCGGTGGTCATTACGTCGATGGCGTTGCGGTATTCGATCGGCAGATTTTTGATGCCGGGGCCGACAAACTCCATGACCTTGTTTTTCACATAGCCGTTCTTGTAGGTCTCGCCCACGAGCGTGAGGGCCACGTCGTGCGGGCCGACGCCAGGTCTGGGCTTGCCGGTGAGGTAGACCGCGATGACCTGCGGGCGCTTGAAGTCGTAGGTCCGGCCGACCAGCTGCTTTGCCAGTTCGCCGCCGCCCTCGCCGACGGCCAGGGTGCCCAGCGCGCCGTAACGGGTGTGAGAGTCGGAGCCCAGGATCATCTTGCCGCAGCCGGCCATGAGCTCGCGGTTGATCGAGTGGATGTTGCCGAGGTTTGTGGGCACGTAGATGCCGCCGTATTTATGCGCGGCGGAGAGGGCAAACTTGTGGTCGTCCTCGTTGATCGTGCCGCCCACGGCACACAGGGAGTTGTGGCAGTTGGTCAGCACATAGGGCATGGGGAAGCTCGTCATGCCGGAGGCTCTCGCCGTCTGGATGATGCCGACATAGGTGATGTCGTGGGAGGTCATGGAGTCGAATTTCAGCTTGAGATTGTCCATGCTGCTGGAGGTGTTGTGGGCTTTGAGGATGCCGTAGGCCATGGTGCCTCTGGACGCAGTTTCCTTGTCCACAGCCTCGGGCAGAAGGGCGGGGTCGGTTACGATTTGTTCGCCGCCCAGCAGGTAGATGCCGGTGTCGTAGAGCTTTAACATTGCATAATCTCCTTTTGTGTTGCTGTTGCTCCGCCTTTCCTGCGAAGCGCCTGTTCTCACATTGGATACCCATTTAACTATAGCAGAATGAAATAAAAATGCAAGTGTTATTTCCACTATTTTTGTGAAAAATGTTGAAGCGGGCCGATTGCCTGACACGCTTCTTCTTGACAGGCCCCCTGTGCCGTGGTAAAAATAACATAGAAAAATCTTTTCATCCAGGGGGGAGCGACTGTGAAGGAACTTGTCATCGTCGGCGGCGGCGTTGCAGGCTTGTCTGCCGGTATCTATGCCCAGCTGCGCGGCTTTCACGCCACCGTGGTGGAGAAGCACCGCGTGCCCGGCGGCAATCTCACCGGCTGGAACCGGGATGGCCGGCACATCGACAACTGCATCCACTGGCTGACCGGGACCAATCCGGTCACGGAAAACTATGAGATGTGGAAGACCCTCGGGGCGCTGGGTGAGGTCGGTGTGCACCGGCTGCCGACGCTCTATACCTATCGGAAGCACGGAAAATCCCTCTCTCTGCACCGGGATCTGGAGCGCCTGCGGAAGGACATGCTGGCCCTGTCGCCGGAGGACGCGGAGAAGACAGAGCAGTTGATTGCCGACATCCGTGCCGCGATCCACTTCACCGGCATCGGCGGCGAGAAAAACGATCGGAAGAGCACGCAGCTGGAAAGGCTGGCGGCGCTGCCGGTGCTCAAGCGCTATTACGGCATGACGACGGGCGAGCTTGCAGCACAATTTCACGACCCGACGATCCGCGGCTTTCTGCGCTCACTTCTGACCGAGCGCTTCGGCGCTGTGGCGCTTCTTCTCGTATTTGCGACCTTCTGCTCCGGCGACGGCGATCTGCCCGAGGACGGCTCGCTTGCCATGGCCTGGCGGATGGCCGACCGCTTCCAGTCTCTGGGCGGCTCACTGCGTTTGGGCGTCGGTGCGAAACGGGTGTGCCTGGAGCACAGCCTGGCGACCGCGGTGGAGCTTGCGGATGGAACGGTGCTGCCAGCTGATTACGTGATCCTGAGCTGCGACCCGGAGATTGCCTTCGGAAAGCTCCTCGACCGCAGCCTCATGCCGGACTATCTGCGCAAGCAGTATGAGGATCTGCGCCTGCGGCGCTTTTCCGCCTGTCAGTGCGCGTTTGCCTGCCAGATGAAGAAGCTGCCGTTTGTGGGCGAGCAGGTGTTTGAGCTGCCGCCTGCGCTGCGGAAGAAGTACGGCGCGTCGTATCTTCTGGTGCGGGAGTTTTCCCACGAGACGGGCTATTCCGGCCGCGAAGGGAGCCTGCTGCAGACCATGTTTTTCATCGATGAGGATGCCTGCATCCGGCTGCTGCACGCGGCGGTGGATCGGGCCGCCTACCAAAGCATGAAAACAGAGCTGTCCGCGGATATGGAACGGGCGCTGGCAGCTGAATTTCCGGCGCTTGACGGGCAGCTGCGCTGCCTCGACGCCTGGACGCCGGTGAGCTACCGGCGCTACACCGGCGCGGCGGTGGGCTCGTTTATGGGCTTTGCCTTCGGAGCCAGGGTGCTGCCGGTGCTTCGCAGCGGCAGGGTGCCCGGGGTGAAAAATCTGCTGCTGGCCAGCCAGTGGCAGCAGCCGCCCGGCGGCCTGCCGATCGCGGCCAAGGCCGGCCGTGCGGCCATTGAACTGATCGCAAAGAACAAGAAATGAATGGAATGAAAGCGGGGTGATGGCATGCTGCAGATCCTATACGGAACCGACTGGCGCGAGAATGCCGACCGGCTGCTGGACCGGCTCTGTGCGCGTGCCGCGGCAGGGGAGGACCGACAGATCCTGATCGTGCCCGAGCAGTTTTCGTTTGACGCAGAGTGGCGGCTCTGCGCGCGCGGCGGCGATTCGATTGCAAGATATGCCGAGGTGCTGAGCTTTACCCGGCTCTATGACCGGGTCTGTGCCGTGACCGGCGGCGCGGCGGCGCAGATCATGGACCGCAGCGGCCGACTGATCGCCATGGCAGGCGCGCTTGAGCAGGTGCGCTCAAGGCTGAAGCTTTACGGCGCCCACGCGGCAAAGCCGGAGTTTTTGCTGAGCCTGCTGGCGCTGTATGAGGAGTTCCAGAGCTACGGCGTAAAGGACGAGCTGCTGCAGGACGTGCAGCAGAATCTGCAGGGCCGGCTGGCCGAGAAGCTGGAGGAGCTGGGGCTGATCTTTGAGAGCTACGAAAGCATCTGCGCGAATGCGGCGCAGGACCCGGCGACCCGCCTGACCAAGCTGGCGGACAAGCTGATCGAGAGCGATTTTGCCGAAAACCGATCCGTCTGGATCGACGGCTTTACGGATTTTACCGCCCAGGAGCTGGACGTGATCGGCGCACTGCTGCGCAGCGGGGCCAGGGTCACGGTGGCGCTCTGCTGCGACGGGCTGAGAAGCGAACAGGAGCTGTTTTCCGTCACGCGGCAGACGGCCCGCCAGCTTTTGCAGCTCGAGGGCGGCGCAGAAACAACTAATATTGAAAAAGCTGACCGGCCGGCGGCGGCTGCCTACCTGGCAGAGCGGCTCTTTGCCGCCCAAACCGAGGCCTTTCCGCTGGCGGCGCCCATCGGCTTTACCGAGTGCTCCGATCCCTATCAGCAGGCGCTGCGGGCGGCTGCCGGCATCCAGCAGCTCGTGCGCCGGGGCGTGCGGTGGAAGCAGATCGCCGTTGCCTGCACGGACCTGCAGCAGCTGCAGCCGGCGCTGGCCTCCATCTTTGCCCGCCTGGGCATCCCGGGGTACTTTGCCGGCACGCGGGAGCTGCTGCAGACGCCGGTGGTGCGGATGCTGCTTTCTGCACTTCGGGCTGCCGGCGGGCGCATGGCGGCAGAGGACGTACTCGACTACCTCAAATCCGGCGCTGCGCCGATTGACCGTGCAGACTGCGATCTGCTGGAAAACTATGCCGTCGTCTGGGATCTGCGCGGCAGCCAGTGGGAAAAGCCCTTTGAAAACGATCCGCTGGGCTTCGGGCAGAACCGAAAGCCGGAGGACTATGCCGACATTCTGGCGCGGCTGAACGCGGCAAGACAGGCGGCGATCCTGCCGCTGCTGCGGCTGCGGCGCGCTCTGTCGGAGGCCCGGAACACCGCCGGGCAGATCCTGGCGCTGAATCGCTTCTTTGAAGAGATTGACCTTTCCGGACGCCTGGGCGAGCAGACTGCGCAGCTGCAGCAGGCGGGAGACTTCCGCCGCGCCCAGCAGACCGCCCAGATCTATGACAGCCTGATCAATACCATGGAACAGATCTACGGCGTGCTGGGCGGCAGCGTGCGCACGCCGGAGGAGTTCTACCAGTTTTTCCGCGCAGCGCTCAGCCAGTGCAGCGTCGGCACGATTCCGGCAACCCTCGACTGCGTCCATGTGGGATCACTGCGCGATCTGCGCAACAGCCGCGCGCCGTTTCTGTTTGTGCTGGGTGCCTCAGACGGCCTTCTGCCGGCGCGCGCGGCGCAGACGGGACTCCTTTCGGCCATGGAGCGTAAGCGCCTGAAAAGCGCCGGCCTCAGCGTTGCGCCGGATGAGGGCGAGCAGCTGGCAAGAGAGCTGCTGGCGGCCTACACCGTGCTGACCTCCTGGGACCGGGAGCTGCAGCTGACCTGCCAGGCGGGCGAGCCAAGCTATCTATACACAAGACTCAAAAAGCTGTTTCCCAACAGCGGAACGCTCCCGGCTGCGCCGCTTCCGGCGACGGAATACCAGGCGGCGGCCGCACTTGCAGCAGGCGAGACGCTGCCGGACAATCCGGCGCTGCAGGCTGCTGCCACTGCGCTGGCGGATCGGGCCGGGTTTGTACCGGGCGGACTGTCGCCGGAGGCCGTGCGCGGGCTCTATGGGAAGACTCTGTATCTGTCCGCTTCGCGGGTAGACAAGTTTGCCTCCTGCAGGCTGGCGTATTTTCTGCGCTACGGCCTCAAGGCCATGGAGCGCAAGCAGGCCAGGGTGGATGCGCCGCTCTACGGCACCTTTGTCCACTACGTGCTCGAGCACACGGCAAAACAGGTCATGCAGGAGGGCGGCTTCCGGATCGTGACGCCGCAGCGCCTGCACGAGATTGCGGCAAGCGCCATTGAGGCCTTTGCAAGCGAGCAGCTCGGCGGCTTAAGCGACCAGGGTGAACGGGCACAGTATCTCTTCCGCCGCAGCTTTGACGAGGTGACGGCGGTCGTGGAGGACCTTTGGCAGGAGCTCAAGGATTCAGAATTCATCCCCGTGGAATTTGAGCTGCCGTTTGAGCGGCAGAATGCCGTGCACATCCACGGCAAAACCGCGAGCGCCGATATGAGCGGCTTTGTCGACCGGGTGGACCGCTTTGACGCGCCCGACGGACGAAGCTATGTGCGCGTGGTGGACTACAAGACCGGCAGCAAGGATTTTGACTATACCGACGTCCTCAACGGCATCGGGCTGCAGATGCTCATCTATCTGTTCGCCCTTGAGCAGCGCGGTACGGCGCTGCTGGGGACCGAGGTCGAGGGCGCGGGCGTGCTCTATTTCCCGGCAAAGGTGGACGTGTTGTCCAACGTGACCCGGCTCTCGCCCGAGGAGGCCGAGAAGAAGCGCCGGGACGCCTTCCGCCGGAAGGGCCTGGTGCTCGACGACGAGCGCATCCGGCAGGCGATGGAACCGGCGCAGACGCCGGTCTACCTGCCCTGCAAGACCGACCGCAGCGGAAAGCGCGCCTACAGCGCCGACCGGGCGCAGCTCAAGGCGCTCGAGCGCTTTGTCTATGACAAGCTCGCCGAGATGACCGACGAGATCTTTGCCGGCGACGTGACGCCGAACCCATATCGGCGCGGCGAGCATTCGCCCTGCAATTACTGCGAGTATGCCGCCGTGTGCCACAAGGCCGGCGGTCAGATCGCAGAACGAAACCTCCGGCAGACCGGCGAGGAGCGCTTCTGGCAGGAGGTGGAACGGAGGAATGCGGAACATGGCTGAGCTGCACTTTACGCCCGATCAGCAACGGGCCATCGAGGAACGCGGCGGGGCCGTGCTGGTCTCCGCGGCAGCCGGCTCCGGCAAGACCCGCGTGCTGGTCGAGCGGCTGATGCGCCGGGTGCTGGACGAGACCGCGCCCTGCAACATTGACGATTTTCTGATCATTACATTTACACGAAAGGCAGCGGCGGAGCTTCGCGCCAGGATCGCGGCCACGCTCACCGAGCGCCTGGCCGAGCAGCCGGGCAACCGGCATCTGGCCCGGCAGCTGAGCCGCATGGGCCTGGCCCAGATCACGACGATCGACGGCTTTTGCGGCGAGCTCGTGCGCGCCAACGCCTTCGCGCTGCAGACCTCGCCGGACTTCCGCCAGATCGAGGGCGAGGAGGCCGAACGCCTGCGCCAGGAGGTGGCGCAGGCCTTGCTGGGCGAGCGCTACGAGCACATTGCCGAGGACGCGGAATTCCGTGTGCTTGCTGACACCCTGGGCGCCGGCCGCAGCGACGGAGAGATCGAAACCGCGCTGCAGCAGGTCTATACGAGCGCGCAGTGCCACTGCTATCCGGACGCGTGGATCGAAGACTGCATCCGGGCGCTCGACCTCACGCAGTATGCCGACGCCGGACAGACGCCCTGGGGCGCGCGGCTGATCGAGGATTTCCGGCGCTTTTGCGCGGGAAAGATGCTGCTTTTGAAGAATGCAATCGCCCGCTGCGCCGGGGACGAGCTGGTGCAGCAGCGCTACGGCCCGGTCTTGATGCAGGAGCTGCAACAGCTCGAGGCGCTGTCCGGACTTGAAACCTGGGATGCGCTGCACGCGGCGTCCCCGCAATTTGCGCGGCTCAAGCCGTTCAAGAAGGATGAAAAGAGCGAGCTGCAGGAGCAGATCAAGCAGCTGCGCGACGACTGCAAGGACGGCCTTCGGAAGGCGATTCTGGAATTCTCTTCATCCTCCGAGCAGGTGATGGCGGAGCTCGGCCAGACCAGCCGGGCGCTTGTCGCGCTGTTTCATCTGGTGCGCGATTTTTCCAGAGCCTATGCAAGAGAAAAGCGGCGGCTGCGCGTGCTGGATTTTGCCGATCTTGAGCACGGCGCGGTCCGGCTGCTGCTGGGCGCCAGCGGAACGCCGACAGAGCTGGCCCGGGAGCTGTCGCAGCGCTATGAAGAGATCATGCTCGACGAGTACCAGGACACCAACGAGGTGCAGGACCGGCTCTTTGCCGCCATTTCCCGAGAAGGGAAAAACCTCTTTATGGTGGGCGACGTGAAGCAGGCGATCTACCGCTTCCGGCTGGCCGATCCCGGGATCTTTCTGGAAAAATACCGGCGCTTTGCGCCGGTCGCCGAGGCGGAGGAGGGGATGCCGAGAAAAATCCTGCTCTCGCACAACTTCCGCTCCGATCCCGGCGTGCTGGACGCGGTGAACGCGGTGTTCACCGCATGTATGTCGAAGGACGTGGGCGAGCTCGATTATGGGGAAGCGGAGATGCTGCGACCCGGCAAACCGAGGCCGCAGCTGCCGGGACCGGTGGTGGAGCTGCACTGCATC
>CADBKF010000057.1 GCA_902795195.1 Oscillospiraceae bacterium | reverse complement strand
GTGAAAATCCTGTATCATAATCCGGCGCTTGCATCTTTGCTGCTCGGATTCCGAACAGCATGATGCAGGATTTGTTGGAAGATTGTTGGAAAATCGGCCGTTTTCCCGATTTTCGAGGCTTCCGACAAAGCGCCATTTCGACCAAAAAAGTTCTGAAAACAAAAACAAAAGAGACTTAAAACCGAAGTTTTAAGTCTCAAATGTTGGAGCTGTTACCCGGATTTGAACCGGGGACCTCATCCTTACCAAGGATGCGCTCTACCGGCTGAGCTATAACAGCGTTTCGCAATCAGCCCTGTTATTATAGCAAAAAATGTCTGAATGTCAAGTGTTTTTTTCGTTTGGGAAAAAGTTTTTTGTTTTTTTCATTTGAAGCGCCCCGGCTCGGTGGGAGCCGGGGCGCGGTGGACGCGGGGGCCTGTTTGCTCAGGCTTCTCTTTCCCTGCGTATGCCCTCCGGGGCGCGGTGGACGCAGGGGCCGGATTACTCGGCGAATGCAGTCTTGTACAGCTCCTGCATCTGCTCGACCGTCTCGTCCTCGCGCAGCATGCGCAGGCACACGAGGAAGCGCAGCTCGGTCTGGTCGTTGCCGTCGTTGATGCAGGCGGACAGCGTCAGCAGATCGTCGCCGGGCTCAGCCGTGACGGGCATCTTGAGCAGGGAATTCTCCATAAAGTGGCCGGTGTAGTCCTTGAAGGCCTGGTCGCTGTCAAAGTTCCACTCGATGATGCGGAAGTAGCCGGGCATCGCGTCATAGGTCTCGACGGTGGTCAGCGCGTAGGGCACGTAGTATTCCTCGCTGGTGGCGGTCTCGAGCTTGAAGATCGGGTGTTCGGCCATGTATTCCTTGTCCTGGAACAGGAAGAGGTTGGCGAAGGCCTTGCCGTTGCCGGAGTTGGTGGCGTCCATGTTGTGGCCGTGGATCATCAGGTTGGTGTCGCGCGGCATGACCGAGCAGCGGGCGTCGATGAAGGGGGCGCCTTCGTAGTCGTTGTTCTTAAAGGCGTCGTGCGTCATGTAGAACTCGTTGTCGGCATAGAGAATGAACTGCGGGTCGCCGTCACCGTAGGTGAGTCTGGCGTAGATGTCGGGGTTCTGCTCCATGGCGGCAGTCAGCTCCTCATCGGGCTCATAGGGGGGCTCGGTGGGCGCTTCGGTTTCCGGCTCCGTGGGGGCCTCGGTGGGCGCTTCCGTGGCAGCCTCGGTGGGGGCCTCGGTCACAACCTCGGTGGGGGCCTCGGTGGGCTCCTCCTGCGGCTTGCGCAGGGACTTCACTGCGAAGATCGCGCCGCCGACCAGGATCGCCACGCCAAGCAGCGAAAGCACGATCGAAAGCGCCTTTTTACCGCCCTGCTTGCCGGCCTTGGCCGCGTCCTGCTTGAGGAATCTGGGCTGGTATTCGTTCTGATTTTGGTCTCGATTATCCATGTATTATTTTCCTCCTCTGCCCGCGCAGTAGACCGCTGCGCATGGGCGTCATTTTAAGAGTGTTAGTGATTATAGCAGAGTCGCTTGAAAAAAACAAGCCCATTCGACGGATTTCCATAGACTTTTTTCGCCAATCGAGAGGATTTTTCCCACCCGCGGTGCGTTTTCAGGCCTGTCCCGACCGCCACTCGCCGGGGCTTTGGCCGTAGACGGCGCGGAATTGCTCGGCAAAGTAGCTGGGCGAGCAAAAATGGAGCTGCTCGCTGATCTCCCGGATGCTCAGGCGGCTGCTGCGCAGCAGGTCCAGCGCTCGCTCGAGGCGCCGGGCGAGCAGATAGTCCTTGAAGAGCTTGCCGGTCTCCTGTTTGAACTTCCTGCTGAAATGGGATTCGGAGTAACCCAGGCGCCGGGCCATGTCGCGCATGGTCAGGCTTTCGTCCAGATGCAGGGAAAGGTACTCGCAGCACTCGCGGATCGGCTGGGAGAGCCGGCTGCTGCGGATGCGGTGCACGCGCCGGACAAAGTCGTCCTGCATGGTCCGCGTCAGCTCCACCAGATCCGGCAGGGAGCGGCAGGCCTCCACCGACTGGAAATAGTGATCGGTCAGGGTCAGGGCAATCTCCGGCGAGAGCCCGCCCTCGATGGCCGCCCGGGAGAAGAGCACGATGCACACCAGCACCGTGTTTTTCATCTGCCGGTCGGGGTCGCCGTTGCTGAGCTGGCCGATGGTCCCGGTGAGCGTCATCCGGTCCAGATGCCGGACATAGTCCAGGTTGCCCTCCCGCACGAGGCGCACCATCTCCCGCTCGAGCTCGTAGGTGCCGTGCGTGTCGGTGCTTTTGCGGGGCGAGGCCGGCGCGGTCTGCTTCTCGCTCTGCTCATAGTGGATGTCGCTGACGCTGATCCGCTCGCCGGTGATGCAGTAGTAGAGCATGATCGTATACTCGAAGATCCGGTTTGTGGAGATGACCGGCAGCGTGCGCGCAAACGCCTCCGCCGCTTTCCTCTGCGCAGCCCGGATCCCCAGCGCCGGCAGCGCGGCTGCGATCTGCTCGGCGGAGCGGTCGGCGGTGAAGAACGGGCCGAGCACATAGATGCAGGGATCAAGGTCCTCCCGCAGGGCCGGGATCGCCGCCCACATGAGCCCCAGCGCGTTGGTCATGAGCATCGGCTTGCGGTGGGCGCCGGCATAGTCTGCAAGCGCGTCCCGCTTCCGGCGCATGCTCATCAGGCTCAGAGCCAGCTCCGGATCGGGGCAGTTGCTTTCCAAGACGTCCAGGTGCTCGGTCAGGGTCCAGACGTAGAGATTGTGGCAGCAGAGCACCATCTCCCGAAAGGCCGTGATTCTGTCTGCGGTCTGCATCGCGCATCCCCTCCTTGACGTTCAGCATACCAGATGCCGCGGAAAAAGTAAACAGATTTTTTGCGGTATTGATAACAAAATTGTGCAATCCCAAAAGAACACAATTTTGTTATCAATACCGCAATTTTATTTCTTGCCAAATTCGGCTTTTTATGCCATACTGAGTATGGCTGATGATATGCATAAACCATGCGAACGATTTTGATCATTTCCCACTCAACATGTCCCAGAAGGAGGATTTATGAAGCTGAACGATTATGAGCTCCAACACGCTGCCACTGTCCGCCGCCTGGCGCCGGAATGCACGGTGCTGCTGAAAAAGGACGGCACCTTCCCGCTCGCCGCGCCCGGAAAAATCGCGCTCTACGGCGCTGGCGCGCGCCGCACGATCAAGGGCGGCACCGGCTCCGGCGAGGTCAACTCCCGGTACTTTGTCACGATCGAGGAGGGCCTGGAAAACGCAGGCTTTGAGATCACCACGAAGCGCTGGCTCGACGCCTGGGACGAGAACGTGAAGGGCGCCCGGCAGGCATTCATCAATGAAGTTCGCGCCCAGGCAAAAAAAGACCACGTCCCTGCGGCGCTGGCCGGCATGGGCGCGGTGATGCCGGAGCCGGAATACAGCTTCCGCCTCTACGGCGACGGCGACACCGCCCTGTACGTGGTCTCCCGCATCTCCGGCGAGGGTTCGGACCGCAAACCCGTCAAGGGCGACATCCTGCTCTCGGATTCCGAGGCGCGGGACATCCGGCTGCTGAACGCGCGCTACCCTAAGTTTATGCTGGTGCTGAACGTGGGCGGCCCGGTGGACCTCAGCCCCGTCAAGGATGTGAAGAACATCCTGCTGCTCTCCCAGCTGGGTCTGGAGACCGGCAATGTACTGGCCGATCTGCTGCTGGGCAAGGCCTACCCCTCCGGCAAGCTGACCACCACATGGACCGCCTGGGCGGATTACCCGCAGATCGGCGAGTTCGGCGGCCAGGACGAGACCCGCTACCGCGAGGGCGTGTATGTGGGCTACCGCTACTTTGAGGCGGCAAAAAAGCAGCCGCTGTTCCCCTTCGGCTTCGGCCTGGGCTATACCGATTTTGAAACAGAGCTGCTGGGCGCGGACGAGCAAAGCGTGCGCGTATGCGTAAAGAACACCGGCAGCTATCCCGGCAAAGAAACCGTGCAGCTCTACATCGCAGCGCCGTCCGGCAAGCTCGATCAGCCGCCGCGGAAGCTCGTCGCCTTTGCCAAGACCGAGGCGCTGGCCCCGGGCGAGGCGCAGGAGCTGACTGTCACCTACGATCTGCGGAATGCCGCCTCCTTTGACGAGGAGATCGCCGCCTTTGTGCTCGAGGCCGGCGACTACACCGTGCTGGTGGGCCATACGCCCGCCGTGACCCTGCGTCTGAAGCAGACCGCCGTGCTGCAGCAGCTGCGCAGCGCCCTGGGCGTGCCGGATGAGCCCGACTGGAAGCCCGCCGCGCCTGCCGCCGTTCCCACCGCTGAGACCGTGATCGAGCTGGAGGCTGACCGCTTTGTCACCCAGACCGTCACCTACGACGCGCCGGCCGAGATCGATCCCATCATGGACGATCTGACCGACGAGGAGCTGGCATATCTCAACACCGGTTATTTTGATCCCAAGGGCGGTATGAGCAGCATGATCGGCAACGCGGCCGCCACCGTGGCCGGCGCCGCCGGCGAGACCGCCCATGTGCACGGCTTCCCGTGGCTCGTCATGGCCGACGGCCCTGCGGGCCTGCGCATCAGCCGGGAATACTACGAGGACGAAGCCGGCGTCCACGCCCTGGGAGACGCCATGCCCGAGTCGATCCTGGAGCTGCTCTCGCCCATGGAGCGCAAGTTCATGGCGCTGATGAGCAAGCCGAAAAAGCACGCCGGCGAGGTCAAAAATCAATACTGCACCGCCATCCCCATCGGCACCGCGATCGCCCAGAGCTGGAACACGGCGCTGGCCGAGCAGCTGGGCGACCTCGTGGGCGACGAGATGGAGCGCTTCGGCGTCCACCTCTGGCTGGCCCCGGCGCTGAACATCCACAGAGACATCCGCTGCGGACGCAACTTTGAATACTATTCCGAGGATCCCCTGATCTCCGGCAAATTTGCCGCCGCCATCACGCTGGGCGTGCAAAAGCACCCCGGCTGCAGCACCACGATCAAGCACTTCACGGCCAACAACCAGGAGTTCAACCGCACCGGCAGCAACAGCCAGGTCTCCCAGCGCGCCATGCGGGAAATCTACCTGCGCGGCTTCGAAATCTGCGTGAAGGAGAGCCAGCCCCACGCGCTCATGACCTCCTACAACCTGCTCAACGGCGTACACACCTCCGAGCGGCGCGACCTCATCACCGACATCCTGCGCGCCGAGTGGGGCTATGCGGGCATCGTCATGACCGACTGGGTCATCGGCGGCGTCATGCAGGTCAAGAATCCCCGCTACCGCAACGCTCTGGCCGACCGCGTCGCGGCCGCCGGCGGCGACCTGTTCATGCCGGGCGCCAAGGGCGACTGGCAGCACATCATGGACGCGCTGAAAAACGGCATGCTCTCGCGCAGACAGCTCGAGGAGAACGTCACCCGCGTCTATCACATGGCAAAAAAGCTCACGGAGGTGCGTCATGGCTGATTTTCTGATCGGCGCGGCAACTGCCGCCCACCAGGTGGAGGGCAACAACATCCACTCCGACTACTGGATCATGGAGCATGTGAAGCACTCCGATTTCACCGAGCCCAGCGGCCCGGCCTGCGACCACTATAACCGCTACGAAGAGGACATCCGCCTGCTGGCCGAGGCCGGCTGCAACGCCTACCGCTTTTCCATCGAGTGGGCGCGGATCGAGCCGGAGGAGGGCCGGTTTGACGAGGCGGAGATCGCGCATTACCGCAAAGTGCTCGACTGTTGCCGAAGCAGCGGCATCACCCCCATCGTCACGCTCATGCACTTTTCCAGCCCCGCCTGGCTCATCTCCAGAGGCGGCTGGGGCACGGCGAAGGTCGCTCCCCTCTTTGCCCGCTATGCCCGGTATGTGGCCGAGCAGCTGGGCGACGGCCTGGAGTACATCTGCACCATCAACGAGGCCAACATGGGCATCCAGCTGCACAAGGTCATCGAGGATATGATGAAGGCCGGCAAGCGCCAGGAGGGCGGCGTGCAGGTGGGCCAGAACAACGGTCTGGACATCAAGTCGATCGCGCTCGGCATGCTCGAGCAGGGCAAGGCCTTCCGGGTCAACCCGCTCAAGATCAACTCCTTCCTCAAGCCCCGCGACGAAAAGACCGAGCGCTTTGTCATGCAGGCCCATGAGGCGGCCCGGCAGGAAATCAAGGCCGTGCTTCCCGACGCCAAGGTTGGCCTGACGCTCTCGCTGTTCGACTATCAACCGACCGAGCAGGGCAAAAACAACGCGGCAAGGCTCTGGCACGAGGACTACGGCTGGTATCTGCCGTATATCAAGAATGACGACTTCCTGGGCGTGCAGAACTACTCCCGCAAGATCGTCGACGAGAACGGCGTGCGCGAGCCGGCAGAGGGCGCGCCGCTGACCCAGATGGGCTATGAGGACTACCCCGCCGGCATCGGCCATGTGCTGCGCCGGGTGGCCAGGAGCTTCCCGGGCGAGCTGATCGTGACCGAAAACGGCATCGGGACCGACAACGACGCGCGCCGCTGCGAATTCATCCGTGAGGCCTTCGCCGGCGTCATGGCGGCAAAGGACGCGGGCGTGCCGGTGACGGGCTACCTGCACTGGTCGCTGCTCGACAACTTCGAGTGGCAGGCCGGCTTTGCAAAGACCTTCGGCCTGATCGCCGTAGACAGAAGCACCATGGAGCGCCGCCCCAAGGAAAGCCTGCGCGTCCTGGGCAGTCTGAGAGGAGCATGAGCCATGTCAAAACGACCTGCAGATGTTGATGTGAAGCAGTCCGTTAAGGACATGCTTCTGCCGAAAAACGAATACCGCCTTGTGGACGACTATGTGCTGCAGGACGGCCAGACCCACCCCTTCGCCATCCTGGTGCCCGGCGGCGGATACTATATGGTCGCCAATTTCATCGAGGGCGTGCCCATCGCCCGGCAGCTGAACAGGCAGGGCATCTCCGCCTTCATTCTCTACTACCGCGTGAAAAAGCAGGCGAAATTCCCCAACCCGACCGACGATCTGGCCCGGGCGGTTGCCTACATCTTCGCCAACGCGGCGCGCTATGGGCTGGACACTTCCAGCTATTCCATCTGGGGCGCCTCGGCCGGCGGCCACCTCACCGCCGAGTTCGGGACCGACAACGCAGGCTGGCGCAAATACGGCCTGCCGCGGCCCGGCACGCTGGTGCTGGCCTACCCCGTGATCTCCATGGACCGGGCGATCACCCACATCCAGAGCCACGACCAGTTCATCGGCAAGGACGCCTCGGCAGCCGACGAGGCCATGGTCAGCGTCGAGCGGCACGTTTCCGCCGACTATCCCCCCACCTTTATCTGGTGCAGCGACGACGACGCCACGGTCAACCCGGAAAACACCCGGCGGATGACCGCCGCCCTGCAGGCGGCAGGCGTTCCGTTCGAGAGCACCGTCTATCACGGCGTCATGCACGGCGCCGGCCCCGCCACCGGCACCCCCGCGGAGGGCTGGATCGACCGGGCCGTCAGCTTTTGGAAGAAACAAGCGGAAGGAGAACAACGATGAAAACATATCAACTGAACAAAAACTGGACCGTGAACGGCAAGCCCGTGACCCTGCCCCACGACGCCCAGATCAGCGAAAAGCGCAGCGCCGACGCCTCCAACAGCGGCCACGGCTATTTCCCCGGCGGTATCTATACCTATGAGAGAACCTTCACCGCGCCGGATGCGTGGGAAGGCAAGGACGTTCTGGTCGAGTTCGAGGGCATTTATAAAAATGCGACCGTGAAGCTCAACGGCAAGGAGCTGTGCTTCCATCCCTATGGCTACACCGGCTTCTTTGTGGCGCTCGAAGGCCTCAGGTACGGCGAAGAGAACACTCTGACCGTGATCGCCGACAACTCGAAGCTGCCCAACTCCCGCTGGTACACCGGCGCCGGCATCTACCGCCCGGTGTGGCTGCATGTGTGCGAAAAGGGAGGCCTGCGGCCCGAGTGCGTGAAGATCTCCACCGTCTCCATCGACCCGCCGAGCATCCGCGTGCAGGCGCCGATCTGCGTGAAGGCCGAGGTCGAGGGCGTCTGCGGCGAGGGCAGCGACTTCACGCTGGAGCTTCCCAACGCGAAGCTCTGGAGCGACGAGACGCCGAATCTCTACACCGCAAAGATCACCGCGGGCGAAGGCGACGAGACCGAGATCCCCTTCGGCATCCGCCGGATCGAGTGGTCGAACAAGGGCCTGTTCATCAACGGCAAGGAGACTCTGCTGCGCGGCGGCTGCGTCCACCACGACAGCGGCATCCTGGGCGCTGCGACCTACGCCGAGAGCGAGTACCGCCGCGTGCGGATCCTGAAGGAAAACGGCTTCAACGCGATCCGCTCGGCCCACAACCCCGCCTCCAAGGCGCTGCTCGATGCCTGCGACAAGTACGGCATGTACGTCATGGACGAGACCTTCGACATGTGGTACAACCGCAAGAACCCCCACGACTACGGCTGCGACTTTGAGGCCTGGTGGGACAAGGACGTGACCGCCATGGTCGAGCGCGACTTCAACCATCCCTCGGTCATTCTCTACTCCATCGGCAACGAGGTCGGCGAGCCCGCCGAGGCCAAGGGCCTGGAATACGGCAAGAAGATGATCGAGCTCTGCCATCAGCTCGATCCCGACCGCCCCGTCACCTGCGGCGCAAACCTCATGATCATGGGCAAGACCGCCAAGGGCAACGCCCTGTACAAGGACGGCGAGCAGCCCGGCGGCGAGAAGAAGACCAAAAAAGAGAAGAAGGACGGCCAGAACGCCAGCCTGATGTTCAACATCATCGCCTCCTTTGTCGGCTCCGGCATGAACAAGAGCGCCAACTCCAAGAAGATCGACGAGGTGACCACGCCCTTCCTCGACGCGCTGGACATCGCGGGCTACAACTACGCCTCCGGCCGCTATCCGCTCGAGGCCAAAGCCCATCCCAACCGCCTGATCTTCGGCTCCGAGACCTTCCCGCAGGACATCTGGAAGAACTGGGAGATGGTCAAGAAGTTCCCCTATCTCGTCGGCGACTTCATGTGGACGAGCTGGGACTACCTCGGCGAGGCCGGCATCGGCGCGTGGAGCTACACCGGCGGCATGCCCTTCAACCGGCCCTATCCCTGGCTGCTGGCCGGCGCGGGCGTCATCGACATCCTCGGCGTTCCCGACGGCAGCTGCAAGTACGCCGCCACGGTCTGGGGCCTGGAGCAGAATCCGGTCATCGCGGTCAAGCCCGTGAACCATCCCGGCGTGCGCCCGAGCAAGTCCGTCTGGCGCGGCACCAACGCGATTCTTTCCTGGAGCTGGGCAAACTGCACCGGCAACAAGGCCGAGGTCGAGGTCTACTCCGACCGCGCCGAGGTCGAGCTGCTGCTGAACGGCCAGAGCCTCGGCCGCAAAAAGGTCAGGGAGTGCAGGGCGATCTTCAACATCAAGTATCAGCCCGGCACCCTCACCGCCGTGGCCTACGACGCCGCCGGCCGCGAGACCGGCAGAAGCGAGCTCACAAGCGCCAGCGGCGCAAGCATCACCGTCCGCCCGGAGAAGGCCGCCGCCAAGCCCGGCGAGATCGTCTACGTTCCCATCAATATGGAAGATGCCAGCGGCATCGTGGAGTCCAACGCCGACCGGAAGCTGACTGTCACGGTCGAGGGCGGCGAGCTGCTGGCCTTCGGCAGCGCCAACCCCTGCACCGAGGAGCAGTACCACAGCGGCAGCTTCACCACCTTCTACGGCCGCAGCCTGGCGATCGTCCGCGCGGGCGAGGCCGGCAGCATGACCGTCACCGCAACCGACGGCAGCCGCACGGCAAGCGCCGTTGTGACGGTTCGATAATCCATTGGATGCGGGCAGATTGCCCGCGCTACAATGTAAACTTTTTGTTGTTGCACGCCCGTAGTGGCCGATGCCCACATCGGCCATCATACACCTCTGCGGATCACGCCTTTATGGCCGATGTGGGCATCGGCCACTACGGAGGCGTATCATAAAAAGCGGCACGCTGCTTGTCCAGCGTGCCGCTTTTTGCGTTTTTCGTTTGTCAATCCGGGAAGGGCTCGGTGGAGAGCTCGGCGCTGTAGCCTTTGGAGATGCCCTCCAGGACGCCCACCGTGCCGGCGGGGATTTCCAGCTCCCGGACGGCGCTTATTTCGTAGAAGTCCGGCAGCTCCATGTGCGCGCCGTTTTCGCAGTAGAAGCGGAAGCCGTCGGCCGTGCGCACCAGGCACACGGCGTCCTCGCCGGAGCCCGTCACCTTAAGTAATGTGCCATCCTCATTATGGACATTGAATTTGATCGTGTAGTCCATGTCCTCCCCCGTCAGCCGGACGCCGCCAAGCGAGCAGTCCACCGTCTCGATGCCGCTGCCCTGGACCCGGCAAAAAACCTCGCCATTCCCCCAAATTGTCAAATATGCGCAATGATCGTGTGGATATGCGTAGGCGAAGCGATA
The DNA here is from genome assembly GCA_902795195.1 of Oscillospiraceae bacterium. Classification (GTDB taxonomy): domain Bacteria; phylum Bacillota; class Clostridia; order Oscillospirales; family Oscillospiraceae; genus JAFRPC01. Next base: position 3,650 of record CADBKF010000057.1, on the reverse strand, counting down.
GCCCTCGGCAAACGGGACACGGTAAATGGTATCCGAAGGATTGCCCATTCCAAAGCTTTCTTCCTTCAGACCGATCTGGTCGTCTGTGATCGTTCCGTTCTCTCCATCACAAACCCGAGACCCTCCGGATTGCGGACGGTGAAATTCATGTCGTACATCGTAATGTCCAGCTTCATGGTCTCCGTGTCGGAGAGCAGCGCGGCAAACTCGCCGGCATCCGGCAGCATGGGGATCCGCTCTGCCGGCCGGTCCAACTCGGTCGTCGATGGCTCAGACGGCGCAAGCTCGCCCTCTGCCGGCTCCGACGGCTCAGGATCGCCCTGTACCAGCTCCGACGGCGTAGGATCGCCCTGTACCAGCTCCGACGGCGTAGGATCGCCCTGTACCAGCTCCGGCAGCTCCGGATCGGCCTGGGTCTCAACCGCCTGGCCGGCCGGACGCGCTGCGCAAGCCGAACAGAGGATGAGCACTGCCAGCAGCAGTGAAATCAATGTGTACCGTCTCATACCTTTTCCTCCTTTTCTTGTCTGTCGTCCATCATGCTTGTGTGTTCCAATCCTTTCTGTCTCCCGTGATCCGGTTCAGGCACCACGCGAACCCCCTGGCGCAGCGCAGTTCCGGGTCGCGGAAGTGGTTCCCCTCGTTCCACTCCAGCGTGCTTTCGGTCTCCGGCTGTGCGGCAAGCAGCGCCGCCTGACGCCGGATGCAGTCGCCCACCGAGGCAAGCACCGGATTTTTCGCCCGCGCCTCGCGGTCGCCCAGGCTGAGATAGACCGTCTGCGCCTGCAGCTTGTGCGCGGCGGCATAGTCCATCCACCCGGGAAACCACGCCGAGGGCGAGGCCGCCATAACGCCGGAGAAGCAATCGCACTGGCAGGCGCTCCACAGGCAGAAGAGCCCGGCCAGCGAATAGCCGCCCAGGATGACCGGCAGCTCCGCCGGCAGATCATACTGCCGCCGCAGACGGGGCAGCAGCTCTGCGATGCCGGCCAGCGTCTCCGCCGCGCCGCTGCCGAAGCCTTCACTGCCGAACACCGGCGGGGCCTGCCAGGGCGAAAGCGCCCCGTTCCAGTCACGCACCGGCACGCCTGCAAACAAGAACGGCACATCGCTGCCCGCCCGGATCGCCGCAAGCTGCGCTTCCAGGCCCGCCTGCTCCTGCGCGCCGACCGGCTGCAGCAGCAGCGCCGCGGGCGACGGGCAGGCGTACACAAGCGCGCCGCCGAAAGATTCTCCTGCTGCCATGCGCATGCCTCCTTTTTTTTTAGTTTATCACAGGGCCCGCCAAAACGCAATATCTCTACCCCCCCCCCCCGAATTTTTTTCAAAAAACCAACAAAAAAATATTTTTCAAACCCTCTTGACAGGGGGCCCGGGTATGGTATAATAATGGCACAAGTTGATACTGCTCTTGAGGGAGTAGTTCCCCTTCCCGGGGAGGCGCAGCCGTCACCACACCGCTTCTGCGGTCGGCGCGCCTGTAAGGTACGAGACTCATGTTGGACTTTGGTCCGGCATGGGTTTTTTGTTTACCCGCGCGGCGAAGGAGGCGAGAGAGATCCGCGCGGAGAAGAAAGTGCAACACATACATAACAAGGAGGTTTCTCATGAAAGAGCTCATCCGCTTTCTTCCCATTCTGCTCGGCGTGGCAGCCGTGGTGGTCGTTTTGCTCACAGGCTATGTCAAGTCCCCGCCCGATCAGGCCTACATCATTTCGGGCCTCAAGAAGAACGGCCGCATCCTGATCGGCCGGGCCGGCATCAAGGTGCCCTTCTTTGAGCGCCTGGACAAGCTGTATCTCGGCCAGATGACCGTGGATATCAAAACCGAGCAGTCCGTGCCCACGAACGATTTCATCAATGTGAACGTGGACGCGGTGGCAAAGGTCCGCATCTCCGCCAACCCCGAGGGCATCAAGCTGGCCGCCAAAAACTTTCTGAATATGCGCCCGGAGAAGATCGCCGCCGAGCTGCAGGACTCCCTGCAGGGCAACATGCGTGAGATCATCGGCACGCTCTCACTCAAGGACATCAACACCGACCGCGACTCCTTCTCCGACCAGGTCATGATGAAGGCCGCCAAGGACATGGACAAGCTGGGCATCGAGATCCTCTCGTGCAATATCCAGAATGTGACCGACGAAAACGGCCTGATCCGCGACCTGGGCGCCGACAACACCTCGCTCATCAAAAAGAACGCGGCCATCGCCAAGGCCCAGGCCGACCGCGACGTGGCCATCGCCAAGGCCCAGGCCGACAAGGCCGCCAACGACGCCAGAGTCGAGGCCGACACCGTGATCGCCCAGCGCCAGACCGAGCTGGCCGTGCGCCAGGCCGAGCTGAAGGTCGAGGCCGACACCAAGAAGGCCGAGGCCGACGCCGCCTACGAGATCCAGAAGCAGGAGCAGCAGAAGTCCATCCAGACCGCCACGGTCAACGCCCAGATCGCCCGCGCCGAGCGCGACGCAGAGCTCAAAAAGCAGAACGTCGAGGTCACCAAGCAGATCCTGGACGCGGAGATCCGCGCCAAGGCCGACGCAGAGCTCTACCGCCAGCGCCAGGAGGCCGAGGCCGATCTCTTCCGCCGCCAGAAGGAGGCTGAGGCCCAGCGCTATGAGCGCGAGCAGAACGCCGAGGCCCAGAAGATCGCCGCAGAGGCCGTGCGCTACGCCAAGGAGCAGGAGGCCGAGGGCATCCGCGCCGTGGGCGAGGCCGAGGCCGCTGCGATCCGCGCCAAGGCGGTCGCCGAGGCCGAGGGCATCGACAAGAAGGCCGAGGCCATGCGCAAGTACGGCGAGGCGGCCGTGATCGAGATGGTCATGAACGCGCTGCCCGAGATCGCCAAGAACGTGGCAGAACCCCTGTCCAAGGTGGACCGGATCACCATGTACGGCGAGGGCAACTCGGCCAAGCTCATCTCCGACATCGTGGGCTCCACCACCCAGATCACCGAGGGCTTTGCCGCCGGCATGGGTCTGGACATCAAGAGCCTGCTCGTCGGCGCCCTGGGCGGCAAGCTGATCTCCCAGCCCGCCATCCCGGAAACGCCCGCGCAAGAGGAATAACGTAAAAAAGGGGCCTGTTGCAAAATGCTCTGTCATTTCGAGCGAAGCGAGAAATCCGTTCCTTTTTCGCATCTGTCTGAGGTGAGAATACGGATTTCTCGGTCGCAAGCTCCCTCGAAATGACGGGTTCGTTCATTTTGCAACAGGCCCATTTCAGACTGTCAAAAAGCTTACGTTACGGTTTTTGTCGAAATACCATGGGGCACTTGGATATGGGCCGATGGAGCAGTGCACCCCGCTCGGAGCCGGGCTAGCGCGATAGCAGTAAAACGGGCGTCTCACGCAAGCCCGTTTTGCGTCGCGGGGTAGCGCGGGGATAGAACCACAGTCAAATCCCTTCCCAGGTACCCAAAAAGCAAGCAGCACGCATAGCGGTACGATGGTTGCCGGGTAAGCTTCCGAAACGGAAAGCGGCCTTTCTTTTCCCCTATTTTCTTTGGCCAAGAAGCAAAGAAAATAGGGCCGCCGGAGGCATGACCCGGTGACGAGAGTTGGCAGGGGAACGGATTGCCACACCAGTGTGCGCACTGGTTCGCAATGACGGGGTTGGGAATGCGCTCGGTTCAACGAACTGCACTGCTCCCG
>CADBKF010000056.1 GCA_902795195.1 Oscillospiraceae bacterium | reverse complement strand
TGTCGCCAGAGCAGTCTACGCAAAGAGAGACTACGCTTCTTTGCTGGACTGAATCGGACACCCAATCAGCAAAGGGAGCAGGGCGTGATGCCCTGCTCCCTTTGGTTATCCAGATCGTATCAGACAGATGAAAGTACCGCAAGCCAAGATCGTATCCAGCGTCATGACGAGTGGACTTATGGAACAGAACAGCGTTGGAACGGCAGAAGGTATCGCCGTCGGCGGCCATCCGGGCGGCACGCACCTGAAAAATCCGCGGCACGCGGGACGAGCTTCTCATAGAGCAGAACGAGCTTTGCCTGCCAGGTCAGGCTGTCCATGGCCGCTCCCATCCTTGAGGACGGCGGCCTGCTTTCGTACATCGCACAGGATCAGCGTTTTTTGTAAAGTACAAGCTCAGGATCGGCGCCCTCTGCCCCGTAGGTGCAGATCAGAAGAAACTCCATATTCGCCAGGACGCCGAAGCATCTGTCGGAGGGCAGCTCGGATTCCAGCTGGTTGCCAAGATAGGTTGCTCGGTCATCCAGAAACTTTGCTTTCATTCCGCCCGGAAGCGGATACTCCAGATTGACGTAAGAGCCGACCAGCGCGTTCAGCTTTTCCAGCTTCGGCATTCCCTGGATGTGGAGCCCGTTGATTTCGTCGATCAGCTGCCGCTTGAAGGCCTCGAACTGCCCGTTGTCGCCGAGCTGCGCCTGCCGTTTCCAGTAATCCAGGGAAGGCAGCGTCTGTTTCAGATAGTCCCGTGCCTGTTCCTCGGTGAAGCCCTGCTGCACCAGATTGGGAATGCACACGCCAATCAGATCATCCATGTCGCTGTAGGTGTAGGTGCCGTCGGCATAGCACCATTGGCAATAGTCCTCATTGAGGGAGCCGTCCCGATTCCGACCCAGGATCTCATCCTCCATAGGCATCCCGCAGCACTGGCAAGTCAGCAGATGGGGCGATCCCAGCAGGGTATTGATGGATACCTGAAATTCCTTTGAGAGCAGCTTCAGGGTTTCGGTGTTCGGAACCGTTTCCCCGTTCTCCCAGCGGGAAACCGCCTGTCTGGTGACGAACACCTTTTCGGCCAGCGCATCCTGGGATAACCCGCTCCGGGTCCTGAGCGTATACAAAACATCCTTCGTGTTCATGTCAACACCTCCTGAACCGAGTATACGACCGGTTCCTCCCAAAAGCAAGCAATGCGTTGTTGCGCTTCTTTTTCAATCCTTCTTCCGCGGCGTTCCGTTCTTCTTTGCAAAATACCGGAACAGAGGATCGCCGTTTTCCTCTGTGCCGTACTGCACCATCCCGGCTTTTTCCATCACACGCCGGGAGGCAAGGTTCTCCTTGGCGCAACCGCCGTGCACGCTTTCCAGAGAAAAGTCCTCTGCGGCAATCCGCAGCAGCGCCTTCACGCATTGGCTCCCGTAGCCTTTGTTTTGATGCGGTTCATCCAGCAAAAGGAAAAGTTCCGGCTCCGTGCGGCTTCTGGTGCCGTCCAGACCGCACCAGCCCAGGATGGTCTGAGGACAATCCGCAGCGCAAACCGCAAGACACAGATGATACACGCAGCCCTTTGTGTTTTTCGCGTAATTTCGGCGCATATCGGCGATGGTTTCCCGCGCCTCTGTGTCAGAAAGCGGAAGATGGTCCGAAGGCCAGGTCCGGGCGACCTCGGGCAAATCATCCTCTGTCACAAAATGAAGGATCAGGTTTTCTGTTCGACCATCCATCAGCATCCTCCGATATTGATATCCGTCCGGAATTCTGATATAGCCCCTGATATGCCCATCCTTTGGGCGTTCGATGATTCCCGATCTGTTGGCGATATTCCCTTCCGCAGTTAGGATCCTATCTCCCCGGTTTTCGATGACAATGCCAATATGATCATGTTCCCTGTTTTCAAAGACCCGGTCATAAAGAACAATGTCGCCGGCTTCCGGTGCAAAACCTTCACTGCCTTTGTAATACCCGATCCGGTCATCGCCTGCGGCAAATTCTTCCCAGGCGATACAGCCTGCCAAATGGCAGCTCTTGCAAGCATCCGGTCGGATGGGAATCTCAAATCCCGCTTCCCGGCAGCAATAATAGACAAATGCCGCGCACCATGCCCCATCGGCTTCTTCTCGTGTCCACTTTGGGAAAAACCGAATGATTGAATCAAGATTTGAGTCTTTCCCCTCAATATCACCATGAAAAGGGATTTGAGCCGCCTTCCTGGCAATCTTCGCCAGGTAGTTTCTTGTTGCCTTTTCCATAGCAGTGTTACCTCCAAATGCTTCGTCATGCAGACAAGCTGTCCAATGAAACCCCGTCCCGTATCTTGCCTTTGTCGATCCAATGGATATTCCCAATCTTCCAGGCAGCGCCGCCTTGGAGAAAGATTGCGCTTTCATCCTCCATCGCGACGATGGGACGCGTCATGGATAATTCTTTCAGGCTCGGAAGAAACCATGCGCCTTTGGTATAGTGGCCCTTCATGACAATGTCCGTCAGGCCGATCCCCTCGTACAGCGCCTTCGACTCCCAGACGTCGGCGACATACCGACCCATGTTCATGGAGCCCGCGCTGACGCCGAGGATCACGGCATGAATCGCCCGAAGCTCCGGAGCAAGCCCCAGATCGCGGATCAGCGCCATCTGCAAGGGCGGGTCCCCGCCCATCAGGAAGACGCAGTCCGCCTCCCGCGCCAAGCGCACCGCATCCGCTGCGCTCGTTCTCCGGTCGATCACATGATGCTCGGCAAACGGCATGCCGCGCTCGGCGAACATCTCGTGCATTCCGTCGCTGTCGTCGTCATTCCGGGCATCGTCTTCCGGCCAGGCGCTGATAAAGACGAGTCTTTCCCGCCGGGGAAGGTTTTCCCGAAGCACCAGCGCAATCTCATCGGGAAAATGATGCGTCGGAAAGCCGCTGAACAGGCCTAACAGATTTGCGTTCACAACAATTCTCCCTCCTCATATCGATGCTTCGCGATCGCAAGAACGTAATTGATCTCCCGCAGCTCCATACACGCCCTTCCTTTCTCAGACGACACCGCCTCTTTCCGACAGACAGACGGAGGATCGGCGGGTTGTTTTTATTGTAACCGGGAAACGCCGAAATTGCAAGCGGCGGATTTGTACAACAGGCCGACCCATGGGGCTGCTGAAACGGCATTTGATAAAAATATTCATTATTCTGCATAAACTATCCGGATCGCGCCGAAATTTTGTGAAAAAAGGCCAAATAATCCCATGGGAACTCCTGTTTTTTTGGATTGCAATTCAGATGCCTTCGTATTATAATACAATATACCTTTGAGGGACGCCGGCGCGGTTTTCTTTCGCGCGCAAGTTCCCGGGAAACAGGAAAGGAGTGTGCAATGTGGGGAAATACATCCTCAAGCGTATCCTGTTGGCGGTTTTGACCGTCTTCGTCATCTGTATGATCACATTCTTCCTGATGCACGCGGTCCCCGGCGGACCCTTCAACAAGGAGAAAGCGCTCAGCCCTGCGACGATCGAGGCTCTGAACGCAAGATACAATCTGGATAAGCCGGTCTTTACACAGTTTCTGCTGTATATGAAAAACCTGCTGAAGGGCGACTTCGGCGTCTCTTTGAAGAACGGACGCGAGATCAAGGCCGTCATTGCGGAGTCGTTCCCGATCTCTGCCAGACTCGGCGTGTCCGCGATGATCGTGGCGCTGCTGCTGGGCACGGTGCTGGGCAGCACGGCCGCCCTGATGCGCAACAAGCTGCCGGACCGGCTGATCGTGTTTCTCTCGACGCTGTTTACCGCGGTGCCGAGCTTCATTCTGGCGACGCTGCTGCTGTTGCTGTTCTGCATCAAGCTGCAGTGGTTCCCGGTCTGGGACGCCTCGAATCAGAGCTATTTTCTTCCGGTGCTGGCGCTGTCGGCCTACCCGATGGCCTACATCACGAGACTGTCCAAGACCAGCATGCTCGACGCTCTGAGCCAGGACTATATCCGCACGGCCAGAGCCAAGGGCGTCTCCCGCTTCAAGATGATCTTCAAGCATGCGCTGCGCAACTCGCTGATCCCCGTGATCACCTACGCGGGTCCGCAGATCGCCTACATCATCACCGGCTCCATGGTCATCGAGACCATCTTCACCGTCGGCGGCCTGGGCAGCAAGTTCATCAGCGCGATCACCAACCGCGACTATACCATGATCATGGCGACGACGATCTTCCTCGCGACGCTGATGGTCGTTGCCAATCTGATCTGCGACCTGCTCTACAAGCTGGTGGATCCGCGGATCAAGTACGACTGAGAGGGGGAGAAGCATGAAACAGAACAGTCCGCTTCAAAAAAACCCGCTCAGCCTGCAGCTGGATCTGAGCAAGTATTCCGCTGCCTCCTTCGAGCTGGCCACCGATGAGGAAAAGCGCCAGCAGGACGTGATGGGGGAGAGCACAACCTTCTTCAAGGACGGCATGCGCAAGCTGCTGAAAAACCCGCTGGCCGTGATCGCGATCGTGCTGATTCTTCTGATCCTGATCACGATCATCGTGGCGCCCTATATCGTTCCGTACAGCTACGAGGAGATCCTCTCCGTCGAAGGGCGCAGAGACAAGGGAGCGAAAAATCTCGCACCGTTCACCTACAGCAAGATGGAGCAGCAGTATATCGCCAAGGGCGGAGAGAGATTCCCGCACATCTTCGGCACCGACGAACAGTGCCGCGACTACTTTATCCGCGTCGTCTACGGCACCCGGATCTCGCTGTTCATCGGCTTCTTCGCCTCGCTGATCGTTCTGGTGATCGGCATCCTCTACGGCAGCATCTCGGGTTACCTGGGCGGCAGGGTCGACCTCATCATGATGCGCATTGTCGATATTATTTACTCGCTGCCGGACATGCTGATGATCATTCTGCTCTCGGTCGTCCTCAACGAGGTGCTGGTCTTCCCGGCAGGCTCGTTTATGGCGAGGCTCGGCACCAACATGGTCAGCCTGTTCATTGTCTTCGGCCTGCTCTACTGGGTCGGCATGGCGAGACTGATCCGCGGCCAGATCCTTTCGATCAAGCAGAACGAGTACATTCTTGCGGCGCAGTCCATCGGCGCAAAGCCCGGACGCATCATCCGCAAGCACATCATCCCGAACTGCCTGTCCGTGATCATCATCTCGACCGCCCTGCAGATCCCCTCGGCCATCTTTACCGAGAGCTTCCTGAGCTTTGTCGGCATCGGCGTGAGAGCGCCCATGCCCTCTCTGGGCTCGCTTGCCAACTCCGCCAGAGGCGGCCTGCAGAGCTATCCGTATAAGCTGGTGTTCCCCGCGGTCATGATCTGCCTGATCGTGCTGAGCCTGAATCTGTTGGGCGACGGCCTCAGAGACGCCTTCGACCCGAAGCTGAAGAGGTGACGGATATGGCAGAGAGATTATTGAGCGTACAGGACCTGCACACCTCCTTCTTCACCGACAACGGCGAGGTGCAGGCGGTCAACGGCATCAGCTTTGACCTCGACCCGGGCGAGATCCTGGGCATCGTGGGCGAGTCCGGCTCCGGCAAGTCGGTCACGGCCTACTCCATCATGCAGATCCTTGCCGATACCGGCAAGATCACCGGCGGCAGGATCCTGTTCAAGGGCAGCGACCTCACCACCTGGAACGACAAGCAGATGCAGAGCTTCCGCGGGAAGAATTGCTCCATCATCTTCCAGGACCCGATGACGAGCCTGAACCCGGTCTTCACCATCGGCAACCAGCTGGAGGAGGCCGTTGTGCTCCACACCAGCAGAAGGGGAGAGGCCGCCAAGGCCAGAGTCAAGGAATTCTTGGAGCTGGTCGGCATCAATGAGCCCGAAAAGCGCATAAAGCAATACCCCTTCGAGCTCTCCGGCGGCATGCGGCAGCGCGTCATGATTGCGATGGCGCTGGCCTGCGAGCCCGACATTCTGATCGCGGACGAGCCGACCACGGCGCTGGACGTGACGATCCAGGCACAGATCCTGGAGCTGATCCAGTCGCTGCAGAAGAAGATGGGCATGGCGGTCATCCTGGTCACGCATGACCTCGGCGTCATCGCCGACATGTGCGACAATATCATCGTCATGTACGGCGGCCGCATCTGTGAGCGCGGCACCGCCAGAGAGATCTTCTACAACCCCAAGCACGAATACACCAAGGGCCTGCTGCGGTCGATCCCGAACGTGGGCAACATGAAAAAGAAGCTCGTGCCGATCTCCGGCACGCCGATCAACATGCTGAATCTGCCGAAGGGCTGCGCCTTCTGTCCGAGATGCGACGCTGCGATGAAGATCTGCCTGTCAGAGCTCCCGCAGGAGATCACGATCAATTCCGATCACAAGGCGGCCTGCTGGGTAAACGTGAAGAACGCATTGGAGGAGGTGTCCGCGGATGCATGATACCCTGGTGGAGGTCAATGACCTCAAGCAGTATTTCCCGATCCGGACGGGCATCGGAAAGACCATCCCGCTCAAGGCGGTGGACGACATCTCCTTCACCATCGGAAGAGGCGAGACGCTGGGCCTGGTCGGCGAATCCGGCTGCGGCAAGACCACGGCCGGACGCTCGATCCTCAGGCTCTATGAGCCCACCGGCGGCGAGGTGCTATTCGAGGGGGAACCCGTGACCGACCGGAACATCACCGCCATGCGCAAGAAGATGCAGATGGTGTTCCAGGATCCCTATTCCTCGCTCGACCCGCGCATGACCGTCGAGGACATCATCGGCGAGCCCCTGGATGTCCACAAGCTCTGCAAAAACCGCAAGGAACGGCGCGAGCGCATCCTGGAGCTGATGGAGACCGTCGGCCTCAACGCCGAGCACGCCACCCGCTACGCCCATGAGTTCTCCGGCGGCCAGCGGCAGCGCATCGGCATCGCAAGAGCGCTCGCGGTGAAGCCGGACTTCATCGTCTGTGACGAGCCGGTCTCGGCCCTGGACGTCTCGATCCAGGCACAGATCATCAACATGTTTGAGGAGCTGCAGGAGAAGCTGGGCGTTGCGTACCTGTTCATCGCGCACGACCTTTTGGTGGTTCACCACATTTCCAAAAGGATCGCCGTCATGTACCTGGGCAAGATCGTGGAGCTCGCCGACGCCGACGAGATCAACGATCACCCCATCCACCCCTACACCGAGTCTCTGCTCTCCGCGGTCCCGATCCCGGACCCGGATATCACCAGAGCCAGACAGCGCATCATCCTCGAGGGTGACGTGCCGTCTCCGCTGCACCGGCCGACCGGCTGCCCCTTCCGCACCCGCTGCCGCTATGCGACAGAGCAGTGCGCCAGGGAGTGCCCGGAGCTCACAGACCGCGGCGGCGGCCACCAGGTCGCCTGTTGGGTTAAATAGTTAGATTCCCTTATCTCTCGTTAGTCCCCCGAAAGGGCTAGAATATCAACTTAAAGAATTAGGAGGAAAAGAAAATGAAGAAAATCTTAGCTATGCTCCTCGCGCTGGTGATGATTTTTGGGATGGTCGCCTGTACCGGCTCGAACACCACCCCCACCGAGGCTGCCAAGCCCGATGAGACCGCCGCCCCCGACAACGCCGCGACCGAAGACGCCGCGACCGAAGGCGACGCCGCTCCTGCCGAAGGCGAAGCTGCCGACGACGGCGAAGAGATCCCCGACGCCGAGGGCCTGGTTGCCCAGGGCTTCATCGATCCCATCGCTGACTGGGCTACCTACGACGCCCTGATCGCGCAGATCAAGTCCGAGACCGACTTTGCCAAGCGTACCGAGCTGATGCACCAGGCCGAGGACATCCTGATGGCCACCAACTGCGTCATCCCCATCTACTACTACAACGACATCTACCTGCAGAAGGACTATGTGGACGGCATCTACTCCAACCCCTACGCCACCAAGTTCTTCATGTACGCGACCCTGGGCAACGGCTCCGACACCCTGCGTCTGAACCTCAGCTCCGAGCCCGACTACCTCGACCCCGCTCTGAACAGCTCCGTTGACGGCGCCTGCCTGGCTGCGAACTCCTTCTCCGGTCTGTACACCTATGACGCCAGCGGCAAGCCCGTTCCCGCCTGCGCCGAGAGCTACACCGTCTCCGACGACGGCCTGACCTACACCGTGACCCTGAAGGAAGGCCTGAAGTGGTCCGATGGCTCCGACCTGACCGCGGAAGACTTTGTCTACTCCTGGAAGCGTGCCGCCTCCGATGAGACCGGCGCCGACTACGCCTACATGTTCGACAACATCGTCGGCTTCCCCAACGATCTGGCCGTTTCCGCGCCCGACGCCACCACCTTCGTCTTCGAGCTGAACGCACCCTGCGCTTACATGGAAGACCTGATGGCGTTCCCCACCTTCTACCCCGTCAAGCAGTCCGCTGTCGAGGCCTATGCCGACTGGCAGACCTCTCCCGGCGGCTGGTGCCAGGAGGCCGGCTTCGTCTCCAACGGCGCATTCGTCTGCACCGGCTGGAACCACGACACCTCCATGACCTACGAGAAGAACCCGTACTGGTACGACGCCGACAAGGTCAGCATCGAGAAGCTCGAGTACATGCTCTCCGCTGACGACACCGCGATCTACGCCGCTTATAACTCCGACAGCCTGGATTTCGCCGACTCCGTCCCCACCGACGAGGTCGCTTCCCTGCTGGACAACCCCGAGTTCCACATTGTGGACGAGCTCGGCACCTACTACGTGGCCTTCAACGCCAAGTCCTCCATCTTCGAGGGCAAGACCCCCGCGCAGGCTGCCTGCATGCGTACCGCTTTCACGATCCTGATCGACCGCGACTACATATGCGAGAACATCGGCCAGACCGGCCAGGTCGCTGCCAACTCCTTCATCCCCCTGGGCATGGCTGACGGCAACGGCGGCATCTTCAAGTCCGATCCCGCAGACGGCTACTTCGATCCGATGGCCATCGTGGACGATCATGAGGCGACCGTCGAGTACGCCCGCACCCTGCTGAAGGCTGCCGGCTACAAGTTCGACGAGAACGGCATGCTCTCCGCCGAGACCCCCATCCAGATCGAGTACCTGACCAACACCACCTCCGGTCACATCGCGATCGCCGAATCCATCCAGCAGGATCTGGCCGAGCTCGGCATTGAGCTGACCATCCAGCAGCAGGACTGGAACGTGTTCCTGGAGGAGCGCAAGGCCGGCAACTTCGACTTCGCTCGTGAAGGCTGGATCGCCGACTTCAACGACCCCATCAACATGCTCGAGATGTGGACCACCGTCTCCGGCAACAACGACTGCCAGTTCGGCCGCTGATTGACGGACGGAAGCCTGCTTTCGACTTAAGCATCAAAAAGACCGCCGCCGGGTTTTCCGGCGGCGGTTTTTTGGTTGGAGGGCGAGGCCTGCGATCTTGTCATTCTGAGGAGCCTGCGACGAAGAATCTGTTGCTGGAATTTGTTTTTTAGATTCTTCGCTTCGCTCAGAATGACAGGTGTGGGGCTTGGATGACGAGAAAAAACGTAGGGAGCGATCATGCCGCGCAGCGGACGATCGCTCCGGAGATAATAGACTGCGATGTGCAGAGACGCGGAACGATCGTCCCCGACTGCGTCGGGGCATGATCGTTCCCTACGAACAGGAATGATCGTTCCCTGCGGCCGGGAAAGAGATCATGTTCTGACTGTTCGTGTAGGTGTCTTCCATAGTGATTTTCTCCTTGCTCTTGTTGAAGGGGAGCAAAGCATTTCGTACGCACACGAATACCCATCTCGCACACGAATTCTTTCCGAGGCAAATGCTTGAAAAAGCAAAAAACCAGCTTGACAGGGGAATCTGTCAAGCCGGGTGCTTCCTTATTTCGTGTGCGAGATGCGCTCAAACCCTTATATTCCGTAAGATTCTGCGCTTAGGTGGGGTGCATAAAAATAAGAACGATTGTATCATAATCAGCGTTCTTATTTGGTACAGATGGTGGGATTTGAACCCACACGTTTACCGAGCTTAAATTGGGTGCGTCTGCCAATTGTGCCCCATCTGCATTTGGTGCGTCTTGAGGGAATCGAACCCGCGACCCACAGATTAAAAGTCTGCTGCTCTGCCGTCTGAGCTAAAGACGCATATTGGTGTGCTAAGTGGGATTCAAACCCACAAGCCCTACGGCGACGGTATTTGAGACCGACTTGTCTACCGGTTCCATCATCTGCACAGATTGGCGACGGGGGTGGGGATCGAAGAGCGGGGTCAGGCTTGCGAGCTGTGGACGCTCTGTCACATCGTGGAAAACATGGAAAAATCATCATAAAACGACATAAAATCGAACCACTCTGCCATTCCGTTTTGCATAAATGTACGCTTTGGACGCATTGGACCATCCTCTCATGGGTGCGTTTATGGGTAGGTGAAGGCTTTGGAAGGAAGCATTTTGCCTTCCATCTGACCCGGTCAATGCCCACCAAAACAGGGAGCAACCCGGTCCGATCCCGGTGCTCTTTATGCGAAAGGAGAACTTCAAAATGCATCGTATTTCTTGTGCATACAACCCGGATACCGCCTGCGTGGAGCTGCGTCTGGGCGGCAATCTGATCCTGGCCGTTGACTGCATCGCGGTCGAGGACCAAGTTGCCCGCAATCTGTATGAGTGCTCGGCTCTGGATTATCTCATCTACAACGCCCCGCTGGAATACCTGGAGCTCGTCCTGTCCGGAGAGATCGAGGACTACCTGCGGAAGTACACAGACTACTCCCGGCTTGACGGAAGGGAACAATGAATCCGTTGAGAAAGGGCGATTCGGCATAAAAACAGCTTGAAATTTTAGCGCAATTATGCTAAAATACGATTGAGGAGGGATTTCTATGAACATGATCAGACCTGTATCGGATCTGCGAAACAATTT
>CADBKF010000055.1 GCA_902795195.1 Oscillospiraceae bacterium | reverse complement strand
GTACGTACGAATGCCTCCGCATTTCATGCGGAGCGTCGAACGCTTTCCGCGTTCGACGAATAAAACCATTATAAATGGTTTTATTGCATTCTAGTATAATGTCAAAAAACTTGCAAAAGGCGGATGTTGAAATGAAACGATATAACGAACGGAGTGCCGCGGAGCTCGCGGCGGAAAAGACGCGCGTTTTAGAAGAATTTGAGAGCCTGAAGGCCAAAAAGCTGGCGCTGGACATGTCCAGAGGCAAGCCCGGCAAGGCGCAGCTGGATCTGGTCAGCGGGATTCTGACCGTGCTGGACGGCCCCGCGGACTGCGTCTGCGACGGGATCGATGCGCGCAATTACGGCAACCTGGCCGGCCTGCCGGCGGCTCGGCGGCTGTTTGCAGAGCTCCTTGGCTGCAAGCCGGAGCAGTGCTTCGTGGGCGGCAGCGCCAGCCTGCAGCTGATGTACGATCTGATCGCCAAGGCCTACACCCACGGCCTGCGCCACAGTGTCCGGCCCTGGAGCAGGGAGGAGACGATCAAGTGGCTCTGCCCGGCGCCGGGCTACGACCGCCACTTCAAGATCTCCGAATCCTTCGGCATGGAGCTGATCACGGTGCCGATGACGGCCGACGGCCCGGACATGGACCTCGTCGAGCAGCTCGTGCAGGACCCGGACGTGCGCGGCATCTGGTGCGTGCCGAAGTATTCCAACCCCGACGGCATCATCTATTCCGACGAGACGGTGCGGCGTCTGGCCGCGCTGCGGCCTGCCGCGCCGGACTTCGCCCTCATGTGGGACAACGCCTACTGCATCCACGAGTTCGAGGGGGACTTCGTGCCCTTCGCCGACATCCTGTCGCTCTGCGCGCAGGCGGGAAATGCCGACATGGTCTATGAGTTTGCATCCACCTCGAAGATCACGCTGCCGGGCGCGGGCGTCTCGGTGATGGCGGCAAGCGAGGACAACCAGGCCTACCTGCAGAAGCTGATCGGCATCCAGATCATCTCCTTTGACAAGGTCAACCAGCTGCGCCACGTGCGCTTCTTGCAGGACAAGGCCCACACGCTGGCGCTGATGCAGCGCCACGCCGAGATCCTGCGGCCCAAGTTCCGCTGCGTGCTGGACACGCTCGAGCGCGAGATCGCGCCGCTGGGCCTGGCCGGATGGCAGAAGCCGAAGGGCGGCTATTTTGTCAGCGTGAACACGCTGCCGGGACTGGCCAAGCGGACGCTGGCGCTGTGCAGGGAGCTTGGCGTCACGATGACCGCCGCCGGCGCGACCTTCCCCTACGGCGTGGACCCCAACGACAGCAACATCCGCATCGCCCCGACGCTGCCTCCGGTGGAGGAGCTCGAGACCGCCATGCAGGTCTTCTGCACCTGCCTGAAGCTGGCGGCTTTGGAGAAAATGATTTGAAAAAACGTCCTGTCATTCCTCACGGAATGACAGGACGTTTTTTCTGAAGATTGTCAATTCGGCCTGAAGCTGTCCTTCAGGCTCACGCTGCGGTTGAAGACCAGGTGCTCGGGGCTCGAGTCCTTGGTGTCCAGGCAGAAGTAGCCCAGGCGCATGAACTGGAAGTGGCCCGGGGCCTCGACGCCCGCCAGCGACTGCTCGACCTTGCAGCCGGTCAGGACCTCGAGAGAGTCCGGATTCAGGCACTCGATGAAGTCCTTGCCTGCCGCGTCGGGCTCAGGATCGGAGAAGAGGTTGTCGTACAGGCGCACCTCGGCGTCCCTGGCGGTCGCGGCGTCGACCCAGTGGATCGTGGCGCCCTTGACCTTGCGGCCGTCCTTGGGGTCGCCGCCGCGGGAGTCGGGATCGTACTCGGCGAAGATCTCGGCGATGGAGCCGTCCTCGTTCTTGCGGCAGCCGGTGCAGGTGACCAGATACGCGCCTTTGAGCCGCACCTCGTTGCCGGGGTACATGCGCTTGTACTTGGGGATCGGCGTTTCGAGGAAGTCCTCGGCCTCAATCCAGAGTTCTCTGGAGAAGGGGACCTCGCGGGTGCCGTCCTCGGGGTGGTTCGGATTGTTTTCGACCTCGAAGATCTCGGTCTGACCCTCGGGATAGTTCGTGATGGTGAGCTTCACCGGGTGCAGCACCGCCATCACGCGGCGGGCCGTGTCGTTCAGGTCCTCGCGCAGGCAGTGCTCCAGGAAGGCGTACTCCACGGTCGAGGCATTCTTCGCCACGCCGATGCGCTCGCAGAAATTGCGGATGGATTTGGGCGTGTAGCCGCGCCGCCGCAGGCCGCAGAGGGTGGGCATTCTCGGGTCGTCCCAGCCGGAGACCCGGCCGCCCTCGACCAGCGCTCTGAGCTTGCGCTTGGACATGACCGTGTGGTCGATGCCGAGTCTCGCAAACTCGATCTGCCGGGGCTTGGAGGGCAGGTCGCAGTGCTCGACCACCCAGTTGTACAGGGGTCGGTGATCCTCAAACTCGAGCGAGCACAGCGAGTGCGTGATGCACTCCATGGCGTCCTCGATGGGATGGGCAAAGTCGTACATGGGGTAGATGCACCACTTATCGCCGGTGGCGTGGTGGGGCATGTGGTTGATCCGGTAGATGGCCGGGTCACGCATGTTGAAGTTGCCGGAGGCCAGGTCGATCTTCGCGCGCAGGGTCATGGCGCCGTTGGGGAACTCGCCGGCGCGCATGCGGCGGAAGAGGTCGAGCGATTCCTCGATCGGCCGGTCGCGGTAGGGCGATCTGGCCGGCGTGGTGAGGTCGCCGCGGTACTCCTTCATCTGCTCTGGGGTGAGCTCGCAGACGTAGGCCAGGCCGCGCTTGATTAGGTCCTCGGCGCACTCGTACATCTTGTCAAAGTATTGGGAGGCATAGAAGAAGCGGTCGCCCCAGTCGAAGCCCAGCCAGTGGATGTCCTCTTTGATGGCGTCGACGTACTCGGTGTCCTCCTTGGTCTTCTCCGCGGTGCCGAAGTCGATGCACAGGGCCTTGCAGTGGCCGATGTGCAGGTAGCCGTTGGGCTCGGGCGGGAAGCGGGTGTGGACGGTCATGCCCTCGAACTGTCCGCCGGGGCCGATGTCCTCCTCAATGAAGCTGTGGATGAAATTTTTATATTCGTTTTTGAGTTCTTCTGCCATAGTAAGCACCTCGCAGGAAAATTTCCTGTACATTATACAGCATCCCGCGCCGGATTGCAATTTTTTTCTTTGAAACATGGAAAAATTTTGGGGAATGCAAAACCGATCAAAGCAGAAGCTGCTTTGATCGGTTTTGCATTCACAGGCTGCCAAGGGAGGCGCCGCTTAGCCAGCGCAGGAGCTGGGCGGGGGTGCCGGGCACGCCCACGGTGTAGAACGTGGTGCGGCCGGGGATCATTTCCTCGTTGCGGTCGCTCTCGGCCCAGGTCACGCGCTGCAGCACCTGCGCCTCGCAGTCTGCCAGCTCGCCCTCGGGCAGCTGCTTATACTGCAGCACGATGCTCGCGTCATAGTTGTCGGAGGTCCAGCGGCCGAAGTTCGTCGTGGGGCTCTTCCAGAGCCACTGCATCCGCCCGCCGCCAACCGGCTTGCCCTGCTTGAGATAGCCGTTCTGCACGTCCTGCACGCAGCGCATCAGCCAGATCACGTGGTAGCCGGCCTTCTGGAAGTGCTTGCAGACGTCGAAAAACGTCTCCTCCATCAGAAGACCGTCCTGCAGCATCATGGCAAAATGGTTGACGCAGACGAAGGCGATCTCCGTGTGACCGCCGAACTCGATGGGCACGTCGCGGCATTCGGGCGGCACCAGGCTTTGCCAGCGCGCCTTCCACAGCTCCGGCGCCAGGGGCGGGACTTCTTTTCTTGCAAACAGCCGCATAGGGACCTCCTTTTTTAGCTGGAATGCGGTGCGCCGGGATGGCGCACCGCATGTTTGGGTTTGGGATTACTTGACGCCGACCTCGTAGCCGTCGATGTCGTCCGAGTTGGTCAGCAGCACGGCCACGACGGGGCTGTAGCCGGCCTTCTTGATCTTCTCAATGTCGAACTCGATCAGCTTCTGACCGGCCTTGACCTGGTCGCCGTCAGAGACGAAGCCCTTGAAGCCGTCGCCCTTCATGTTGACGGTGTCCACGCCGACGTGGATCAGCAGCTCCATGCCGTTGCCCTCGAGGGAGACTGCATGGTTGGTGTCGAAAATCGAAGAAATTTCGCCGTCAAACGGGGCATAGACGACGCCCTCGGAGGGATCGACGCCCACGCCGTCGCCCAGAACGCCGGTGGCGAAGGTCTCGTCAGGGATTTCGTCACGGGCAATGACCTTGCCGGGCACAGGCTGGATGACCTCGCCGCCGGGCACGCGGATGACGGAGGCGGTGGGGATCGCAGCGGCGGGCGCAGCGGGCGCGGCATCCGCCTTCTTCTCCTCGGGCTTGTCTTCCTTCCACAGAATGAAGGTCAGCAGGAAGGCCACGCCGCCGGAGATGAGCAGCTGCAGCAGGTACAGGGGAACGTTGTTGACCGCGGGGATCGCGGGGATGCCGGTGACGCCGTAGACCGGTGCGCCCAGCTTGAAGATGGCGCCGGCCAGGGAACCCACAGCGCCGCCGATCATGCCGGCGATGAAGGGCTTCATGAAGCGGAAGTTGATACCGAAGATGGCGGGCTCGGTGATGCCCAGGGAGGCGGACAGGGAGGCAGGCAGGGCCACGGACTTGGTCTTCTGGTTCTTGGCGATGAAGAAGACGGCAAGGCAGGCGCCGAACTGCGCGAAGTTGGCCGCAGATGCGATGGGCATCCAGGTGTTGAGGCCCGTGGAGGAGATCATGCCGGCCTCGATGACGTTGTACATGTGGTGCAGACCCATGACGACGGTCCAGGGGTAGATGGCGCCCATGACCGCGGAGCCGATGAGGGAGCTTGCCAGCCACTTGGCGCCGGCCAGCACCCAGTTCTCCAGCACGGAGAAGATGGGCCCGATGATGGTGAAGGTGATGAATGCGGTGACAAGCACGGTGCACAGCGGCGTCACGAACAGGTCAATGACCTCGGGCACCTTTTTGTGCAGCCATTTTTCCACCGTTGACATCAACAAAACAGCCAATATGACCGGGATGACGTGGCCTTGGTAGCCGACCTGTTGGACGTTAAAGAAGAACAGCTTCCATACGGGGATGGATTCCATGCCGCCGACGGACCAGGCGTTGATCAGGGAGGGGTGGATCATGAGGAAGCCGATGACGCCGCCCAGGAAGATATTGCCGCCGAAGACTCTGGCGGCGGAGATGGCGACCAGAACGGGCAGGCAGACAAACGCGGTGTTGGCGACCAGGTCCAGGAACGAGAACCAGTCAGAGGAGCCGAATGCGGGGATGAACTTGGGGATGGCTTCGACGATACCCATCATCAGGCCGGAGGCCACGATGGCGGGCAGGATGGGGACGAATACGTCGCCGGGGGTCTTGAGGATCTTCTTCCACCACGGCATACGGGAGGCGGCTGCCTCCTTGACCTCCGCCTTGGAGGCGGCGGTGAGGCCGGTCACGGCGAGGAATTCGTCATAGACCTTGTTGACCGTGCCGGTGCCAATGATCAGCTGCAGCTGACCGTTGGACTCGAACATGCCCTTGACGCCCTCGACGTCCTCGAGCGCCTTGGAGTTGACCTTACTGTTGTCGGCAATGACCAGGCGCAGGCGCGTGGCGCAGTGGGCAGCGCTGACGATATTGTCCTTGCCGCCCAGATTGGCAAAGATCTCTTCAGCGCACTTGCGATAGTTGAGTGCCATTTGAGATGTTCTCCTTTTCATATATTTTTCAGCCGCGGCTGAAAGTTACTGTGTAAGTGGTTCGTGGTCAGTGGTCAGCAGGCTGTAGGGACAAGCCTTGCTTGTCCGTTGCTTCTGCATCTGCAATCGGATCGGACGAGCACGCTCGTCCCTACGCATGCAGGGCTCAGCCCTTCATGCTGTGCTCGAGGGCGTCGACAATCGTCGGGAAGACGAAATCGGCGGCGTCCTGGACCTCCTTCGGGGCGTAGGGGAAGGTATAGCTCACGTCTGCTGCCCGCAAAAGCGGCAGGTCGTTGATCGAGTCGCCGATGCCGTAGAGCGTAATGTCGCCGTACTGCTCGCGGTAATACTCGCGCAGGCGCTCGACGCCCTTGCCCTTGGAGCAGCCCCGGGGCGCGATGTCCACCTCGATGACGTTCTGGAAGGCCTCGACCTTATCGCCGAAGCGCCGGTTGATCGAGGCGCTCACAGCGGCGGCGTCCTCCAGGCTCTCGGTGTGGATGCTGACCTGGTGGATCAGGCCCTCGGGCGCGTCGTCCACGCCGGAGATCACATAGTAGAAGCCGGGATAGTCCATCTTGGCGAACACGCAGATATCGCCCTCGATGTCCAGCGTCAGGCGGTAGCCCTTTGGGTTCATCTCCCGGACGATGGCGTCGGCCACGTCCCGGTCCACGCCGCGCTTGTAGATCGGCGCAAGGGCGCGGTCGACGATGTTCGCTCCGGAGGAGGTGATGAAGAAGTCGGGCTCGACCAGTCCCGTGATGAAGGGCGTGAGGCCGCCCACCTGCCGTCCGGTGCACAGACCGAACAGATGTCCCGCCGCCTGGTAGCGGCGAACGGCCTCCACATTGGCCGCCGGCAGCTTGTCCGGATCGGGGGCCTTGTAAAAGTACAGCGTACCGTCAAAATCGCTGGCAAATACTTTTTTCATTCAATCCTTCCTTCCTTACAAAGCCTTCCCCCTCGGGAGAAGGTGGCGCCCGGCGTCATCCGCAAGCCGGGCGACAGATGAGGGGCTGCCTCCATTATACCACAAATTCGTCGGTGACGGATGTTTTATAGCTCCAGAGCTTGAGCTCGGCGCCTTCAGAGACGCGGCAGAAGCGCTCACCCTCGGTGGGATAGCTGTGGGTGGTGAAGGTCTTCTCGCCGCCGTTGAAGAAGATCTCGGTGGAGCTGCGGTCGATGAAGATGCGAAGGCTGGTGAGCGGGGCGTCCATGGGGACGTCCAGCACCTCGAACACCTGCGGGTTGAAGCGCTTGTCCATGCCGCGGCGGTCCACGGTGCAGACACGGGCCTGCGCGTCATAGTGGAGCCTCAGGCCTCCCGTGCCGTCTTCCTTGCAGTAGAGGGCCAGATCAAAGTCGCCGTCGGGGACCCGGATCTCGAGCTCACCCGCCTTCGGCAGCGTACCGTCTGCGGGCAGCGCCTGATCGCGCAGCGCCTCGACGCCGGCGATCGGCGTCTGCACGAGCCTGCCGTCCTTCACGCGGAGCTCTCTGGGCAGGCTCATGCTGCCCTCCCAGTCCTCCTCCTCGGTGGGGTAGTGGTTGTCGGGCAGGCCGATCCAGGCGATCAGGATCGCCTTTTCGGGGTCCGCCACGTTGGCCGCGCCCTGGGCTGCGTAGAAGTCGAAGCCGTAGTCGAGGTACTGATACGGCCCGTCGGGCGTGAAGGTCAGCGTGTCGTAGTCCATATGGCCGAGGAAGTAGACGTTGTGGTTGGTGCTCTCGCCGCGGCCGGGGAGCTTGGTGTACTGCGGCGAGACGATCAGCACGTCCTTGCCGCCGATGCGGACGATGTAGGGGCACTCCCACATCCCGCCGAATTTCTCATAGCCGGGCACCTTGAGCTCGCCGGCAAAGCGCCAGCCTGTGAGCGGCTGCTCGGACTCGTAGATCAGCACGCAGCCGCGCAGATCGAGCGTCTGCGCGCCGATGAAGATGTAATATTTCTGCTTCTCCGCGTTCCAGACGATCTTGGGGTCGCGCTGGTGCTCGGAGTGGTCGTCCCGGGGCCCGAAGAGGGGCGCGTCCAGCTTCTGCAGCTTGCCGTTTTCGTCGAGGAAGGCCGCGCAGGTCCAGGGCGTGCGGACCCAGTTCTCATCCCGGTGGTTGCCGGTGTAGAAGAAATAGAGCTTGTCGCCCACGGAGATGGCGCTGCCGGAGTGGGCGCCCTTGTTGTCGTAGTCGCGGTCCGGCGCCAGGCCGATGCCCTCATTCTGCCAATGCAGCAGATCGGGGCTCGTCACGTGGTACCAGTATTTGAGCCCATGCACCGCGCCCCAGGGGCACCACTGGTAGCACAGGTGCCACTTGCCCTCGTGCAGGGCAAAGCCGTTGGGGTCGCTCGACAGGCCGGTGATGGGCTGCACATGGTAGGCCTGCCGGTAGACGGATTTCTGAATGCGGTCGTAGAGGTCTTTAATTTCGTCCGGGCTTTGCAGCACCCGATAGCGTTCGTCTCTGGTCCATTCTTTCATACGTTTCCTCCAAATCGCTTCGTAGTGGCCGATGCCCACATCGGCCATAAAGCTGCAATACAGAACCGGGTATCATGGCCGATGTGGGCATCGGCCACTACGGAAGAATCAGACGGAATCGCGCCGGCAGATCTGGTAGCTGAGCATCGTCTGGCTGGCAGGGAGCTGCGGCTGGCGCGAACGGATCTGCTCGAGCAGGCGGCGCGCGGCGGTCTCGCCGCAGGTTTTGTAATAGAAGTGCGCGGTGGTGAGGTTGGGGTCGATGCGGTGCGAGGCCCAGCTGTCGCCCATGCCGGTGAGGCTGATGTCCTCGCCGATGCGCCGGCCGGCGGCCTTGAGGACCTCCATGGCCCCGAAGGCGATGCGGTCGGTGGCGCAGAACACGGCGTCCGTCTCCGGGTGGGCCTGCAGCAGACGGCGCATGCCCTCGGCACCGCTTTCGATCTCAAAGCTGCAAGGCTCGGTCGGAAGCTCGGGGGCAAGCCCGGCCTCCGCCATGGCGGAGAGCACGCCGCGCTTTCGCTCGACGCCCACGGCAACGTCCCGCTCGGTCACGCCCAAAAAGCCCGGATGGCGGCGGCCCCTTTGCAGCACCAGCCGCGCCAGCTCCCGGGCGGCGTTGAAATCGTCATGGTAGACGCAGCTCACGCCGTCATAGTGCTGGCCCGTGACCACCACGGGGATGCGCAGCGCGCGGATGGCGGCCTGGTGCCGCTCGTCGGAAACGGTTGCCATGAGAATGACGCCGGCCACCGAGCGCTTTTGCAGCAGCTGCAGGAAGGAGAGCTCCTTTTCCGCGTCGTTGTGGGACACGGCGATCATAGTGAGAAAGCCCTCCTCGGCCAGCACCGCCTCGGCCCCGGCCACCAGGCGGGAGACCGATTCGGAGTCCAGCTTCGGCACGATCAGGCCGACGATGTCGGTGGTCTTGGTGCGCAGCGCCTGCGCGGCCGCGTCTGGCTGGTAGCCGGTCTGCTCGATGGCGCGGCGGATGACGGTGCGCTTTTCCTCGCTGAGCGACCCGCCGTTGAGATAGCGGCTGACCGCCGCAGGGGAGACGCCCGCCAGCTCGGCAAGCTCTTTCATTGTCACGGAAATCACCACGCTTTCGGGGATGGGGGGCAGGGGGCAGGGGGCAGGGAATAGTGAATAGGGAATAGGGAATAGGGATCAGGGGTCAGGGGGCAGGGGGCAGGGGGCAGGGAATAGGGAATAGTGAATAGGGAATAGGGATCAGGGATCAGGGATCAGGGAGCAGGGAGTTGAAACGAAAGCAACTCTTCCTAGGGAAGCCTTCCCCTTGAGGGGAAGGTGGCATCGGGCGTCTCACGCAAGCCCGATGACGGATGAGGTGTTTTTGCTAATTTAACCGAGCGTAGGGAATATCGCGGCGGGTTTCCCCTCATCCGTCACCAGTTTGCGAACTGGTGACACCTTCCCCCGAGGGGGAAGGCTTCATAAGGAAGGCTGAACGGATTTTCCCTCATCCGTCACCAGTTTGCGAACTGGTGACACCTTCCCCCGAGGGGGAAGGCGTTTGGCGCGGTGAGCACTTTGGCCTTGCGCGTTCTCCTGTTGCCTATTGCCTCTTGCCTGTTGCCTTATCGCCAGACTCCAATCTCTGACAGAGGAACAAAGGCAGCCTACTGCTTCAGCCAGAGGAAGCCGTAGGGCGGCAGCTGGATTTCATGCAGGTCGACCTGTTCGCCGGTGAGCAGGTCCTTTGCGCTGCCGCTCAGGCGCAGGGACTGAGGCGCGTCGGCAAAGTTGAACAGGGCCAGAAGGATTTCCTCGCCGCGTCGTCTCCACACGCCAAGCACGGCGTCGGTCTCCAGGTCGAAGGCGTGGAACTCGGCGTCGGCGCGGAAGACCGGCTCGGAGGCGCGGATCTGCTCGAGCCTGCGCAAAGCGGCAAAGAGCTTGCCCTGGCGGGTGGTCGGGTCGTGCCGCTTCTCGGCGGCGGCCCAGTCGAACTTGCCGCGGTGCAGATAGCGGCTGTCCTCGCACTTGTCGGGGTCGTTGACGTAGGCGTAGTCGTTGAGCTGGCCGATCTCGTCGCCGGAGTAGAGCACGGGGATGCCGCTTTGGGTCAGCATCCAGGCGTGCATCATCTCGTCGCAGGCAAGCGCTGTCTGCTCGTCGGCCTCCATGCCGCACAGGGAGGCGGTGGTGCCGCAGAGTCTGGCGTCGCCCAGGCGCGGATCGTCGTTGTAGAGCGCGCCTCTGGCGCGGCTGCCGGGCCACTTGCCGGTGAACCAGTCGTTGAGGTACTTCTTGTGGGCCACCTCGGTGGTGCCGAACTGGAGCATCCATTCGTAATCCAGGCCCCAGCCGATGTCGTCGTGGCAGCGCAGATAGTTCTGGAAGGTGTCGGTCTTGGGCAGCGCCGAGATCTGGTCGATCTGCCGGTGCAGCAGGCGCACGTCGGCGGTGGCCAGCGTGTGCCAGGTGGTGCACATGGTAGTGACGTTGTAGAGCATGTGGCACTCGGGCTTGTCCACGGTGCCGAAGTAGGGGGCCACCTTGGCCGGCTCCATGACCACCTCGCCCAGCAGCAGCACGCCGGGGCAGACGATCTCGCAGGCCAGGCGGATCATTCTCGAGAGCGTGTGCACCTGCGGCAGGTTGCGGCTCTTGGTGCCCAGCTGCTTCCAGATGTAGGGGATCGCGTCGAGCCGGATCACGTCCATGCCGCGGTTTGCCAGATACAGCAGGTTTTCGGTCATGTCGTTGAAGACCATCGGGTTGGCGTAGTTGAGATCCCACTGATAGGGGTAGAAGCTGGTCATCACGATCTTGTGGATGTCCTCAAGATACGTGAAGTTGCCGGGCGCCGTGGTGGGGAAGACCTGGGGTGTGGTCTTCTCGTATTCGTTGGGGATGTCCCAGTTGTCGTAGAAGAAGTAGCGCGCCTGATCCACCTGGGAGCCGGCCCTGGCGGCCCTGGCCCAGCGATGATCCTCGCTCGTGTGGTTCATGACGAAGTCCAGGCACAGGCTGATGCCGGCCTCGTGGCAGGCGTCGGCCAGACGCTCAAGGTCGCCCATGGAGCCGAGCTCCGGCTGCACCTCGCGGAAGTCCGCCACGGCGTAGCCGCCGTCGGAGCGGCCCTTGACGGTTTTGAGCAGGGGCATCAGGTGCAGATAGTTGACGCCGCACTCCTTGAGATACGGCAGCTTCTCCAGCACGCCGCGCAGGTTGCCGGCGAAGCAGTCGACATAGAGCATCATGCCCAGCAGCTTCTCCGAGCGGTACCACTCGGGATCGGCCAGTCGTGCCGCGTCGAGCGCGGTGAGCGAGGCGCGGCGCTCGGCATAGCGGTGGCGCAGCATGTCGATGAAATACTCAAAGGCCCGCATGTCGTTGTGATAGAGCTCGCAGTAGAGCCACTTGAGCTCGTCATAGCACGCAGCCAGCCGCTGATCAAAGACAGAAGGACGGTTCATGGTTTCGTCTCCTCTCCAAATTTGGGTTTATCCGCGTACAAAGGCCTCCACCTCGGGGAGGGTGGGCATTGCGGGGATCGCGCCGGGGCGGGTGCAGGTGAGGGCGGCGGCGCAGTTGGCAAAGCGGACCAGCGCGGTCAGCGATGCCTCGTCCAGACCCTCAAAGGGCTTTTCGCCGCGCAGGGCCAGGCCGCGCAGCAGCGCGCCCAGGAAGGTGTCGCCGGCGCCGTTGGTGTCGGCCACCTGGATGCGCACGGAGGGCACCGTGCCGGTCAGCTCGCCGAAGCGGAAATAGGTGCCCTTGCTGCCCAGCGTCAGAAGGATCAGCGAAATGCCGCAGGCCTGCAGCTGCTTGGTGCCCTCGGCCGGATCGTCGGTGCCGGTCAGCAGGGGCAGCTCCTCGTCGGAGAGCTTGAGAATGTCGCACAGGGCGAGCGGCTTCTTCATCCACTCGACCGCGGTGGCCTCGTCGGACCACAGCGCCGCGCGGTAGTTGGGGTCGTAGCTGATGAGCGCGCCATGCTGCTTGGCATATTCGGCCGCCTGCAGGGTGGCGGAGCGCTCGGGCTCGGCCGTGAGGCTCACAGAGCCGATGTGAAGGATGCGGGGCAGGGGATCGAGGGCAGCCAGGGCCTCGTCTGCAGTCAGCAGCGTGTCGGCGCCGGGGCTGCGGTAGAAGGCAAAGGAGCGCTCGCCGTCGGGGCTGACGCTCACAACGGCCTGGGTGGTGAGCGCGTCGGTCTCATACAGGCCGCGGGTGTCCACGCCGTTCTGCTCGAGCACGGCGCGCAGGTCCCTGCCGAAGGTGTCCCTGCCGACCTTGCCGATGAAGCCGGCCTTCACGCCCAGACGGGAGAGCGCCACAGCCACGTTGGCCGGCGCGCCGCCGGGATTGGCGGCAAAGAGCCGCACGCCTTTTTCGTTGACGCCGGTCTGCGTCAGGTCAACCAGGAGTTCGCCGAGAGTGATGATATCTGCCATAAAAAAGCACCTCTTTTGAAATCGTTTTCATGAAAAAATGATACCACAGCCCTGCGCGGATTGCAAGAAGATTTTTGCGTTTCCGGGCGTATTTTTCGTCAACATGCCCGAAGGCCAGAAGAGAGGAGAATGACGCATGGGAATGTTGCACAAAAAAAGAAGGGAATCCTTGTAGAGATTACCAAGTAGACAGTTTCTTCTTTCCATTGTAAAATAAAGTGAGCTATGAAAACGATTTCATAAGTCTACCCAAATGAATAACGAAAAGGAGCATACATCATGAAGCAGTTTGAATACACCATCAAGGATCCTCTGGGCATCCACGCTCGTCCCGCCGGCCTGCTGGCCAAGGCTGCCAAGGCCTTCGGCGACACGGTCGTCACCGTCACCAAGGAAGGCAACACCGTCAAGGCCAGCCAGCTGATGAAGCTCATGAGCCTGGGCGTCAAGACCGGCAACACCGTCACCATCGCGGCCGAGGGCCCGGCGGAGGACGAGGCGATCGCCGCCATGCAGAAGTTCTTCGAGGAGAATCTGTAAGCATTCACACAATCCAGGCAGGGGCAAAACCCTGCCTGTGCCGTTCTCATGAAAACAGGAGGTAAAACATGATTCTTTTACAGGGCAAAGGCGTGTCGAAGGGTGTCGTGTCCGGTCCGTTGTATTTCTTCCGCCGCAGCGACGCCACCGTGACCAAAACCACCGTCTCCGATCTCGAGGCGGAAAAGAAGCGCCTGGCCGAGGCACAGGAGAAGTCCATCGCCCAGCTCGAAAAGCTGGCCGAAAAGTGCCGCGAGGAGGCCGGCGACGAGGCCGCGGTCCTCTTTGAGACCCACGCCATGTTCGTCGAGGACGAGGACTATGTCGAGTGCATCATGGAGACCCTGGCCGACGAGCAGTGCAACGTGGAGTACGCCGTCGAGCAGGCCGGCGAGCAGTTCGCCGCCATGTTTGCCGCGATGGACGACGCCTACATGCAGGCGCGCTCCGCCGACATCAAGGACGTGACCGGCCGCATCCTCAACAACCTGATGGGCGTGGTCGAGGGCGGCATCGACTCCGATGTCCCCGTGGTCCTGGCGGCCGACGATCTGGCCCCCTCCGAGACCCTGCAGCTTGACAAGTCCAAGATCCTGGGCTTTGTGACCAAGGGCGGCTCCGGCAACAGCCACACCGCCATCCTCGCCCGCACGATGGGCATCCCCGCCATCTGCGGCATGGGCGAGCAGCTCAAGGCCGAGATGGAGGGCAGGACCTGCTACATCGACGGCGAGACCGGCAAGTTCGTCATCGACCCCGACGACATCACGCTGACCGCCTTCCAGGCCAAGCGCAAGAAGCAGCTCGAGCTCAAGGAGCTCATGGAGACCATGAAGGGCAAGGAGGACGTCACCCTCGACGGCCGCGAGCTCATGGTCTACTGCAACATCGGCTCGCCCGAGGACGTGGCTGCGGTCAAGAACAACGACGGCCAGGGCATCGGCCTGTTCCGCTCCGAGTTCCTCTACCTCAAGGCAACCGACTATCCCACCGAGGAAGAGCAGTTCCAGGCATACAAGGAAGTCGCCGCCGCCATGGAGGGCAAGCGCGTGGTCATCCGCACGCTCGACATCGGCGCGGACAAGCAGGTGGACTACTTCGATATGAAGAAGGAAGAGAACCCTGCCCTCGGCGTGCGCGCCATCCGTATCTGCCTCAACCGGCCGGAGATCTTCCGCACGCAGCTGCGCGCGCTCTATCG
>CADBKF010000054.1:14881-16152 GCA_902795195.1 Oscillospiraceae bacterium | reverse complement strand
TCTGAATATCCTGCAGCGGATGGAGGCTGAGGAGCAGCCGGACGCGCTGTGCGTGGCCTTCGACCTGCACGGCCCCACCTTCCGCCACCTGCAGTACGACGGCTACAAGGCCACCCGCCACGGCATGCCCGAGGAGCTGGCCCAGCAGATGCCCGTCTTGAAGGACGTGCTGCGGGCCATGCGCATCCCGATCTACGAGTGCCAGGGCTGGGAGGCCGACGACGTGATCGGCACAGTCTGCCGCATCTGCAGGGAGGACGGCTGGGACTGCGTCGTCGTGACCGGCGACCGCGACAGCCTGCAGCTGGTCAACGACCGGGTCTCGGTCAAGCTGGTCGTCACCAAGGGCGGGCAGACCAACGCCACGCTCTACACCCCCGAGACCTTTCAGGCTGAGTACGGCTTTGCGCCGATCCGCCTCATAGATCTCAAGAGCCTCATGGGCGACAGCTCGGACAACATCCCGGGCGTGGCCGGCGTGGGGCCCAAGACCGCGACGGATCTGCTGCTCAAATTCGGCACGCTGGACGGGGTCTACGAGAACCTTTCCAGGGAAAACATGAAGGGCAAGCTCTTTGACAAGCTTGAGGCCGGGAAGGACAGCGCCTATCTGTCCTACGATCTGGCCACGATCCGTCTGAACGCGCCGATCGAATTCGCGCCGCAGGACGCCATCCGCAGAGAGCCGGACAAAAAGGCCCTCTACGACCTGTTTTTGAAGCTGGAATTTGTCAAGCTGATCGACAAGTACGGCCTGCGCAAGGCCGCCTTTGAGGAGGAGGCCGCGCCGCAGCCGGAGCAGCCCGCCGAGGCAGAGGTCACGGTCTTTGCGCCGTCCGGCCTGGCGGAGGTCCGCGCGCTCTTTGACGGCTTCCCCGAGGGGAAGGCGCTGGCGGTGCGGGCAAGAGGCGATCTGCGCGCCGTTGCCGTGGACGACGGCGAACACATGACGGTTTTGTCGGAGCAGCAGCTGGGCGCGGACTACGACGATGCCCTGCGCGCGCTCTTTTCCGGCAAATTCCGCCTCTCGACCCACGGGTCCAAGGCGCTGATCCGGGGCCTGCTGTCCCGGGGCCTGCCGGCCTTCGACCCGGCCTTTGACACCGAGGTGGCCGCGTACCTGCTCGACGCCGCCCGCGGCAAATACGAGCTGCCCGCGCTGGCCCTCCAATACTGGGGCGTGGAGCTGCCCACCGAAGCCGGCATTCTCGCCCGAATGGAAGACCGTAGGGACAAGCCGCGCTTGTCCGCGGACGACCAGGGGTCGTCCC
>CADBKF010000054.1:12647-14819 GCA_902795195.1 Oscillospiraceae bacterium | reverse complement strand
GATCTGCCCCTCTGCCGGGTGCTGGCCGAGATGGAGGACGCCGGCGTGCTGGTGGACTCCGGCGCGCTGCACGCCTTCGACGAGATGCTCAAGGCCGGCATCGCGGACTGCCAGCAGGCGATCTGGCGCTATGCCGGGGAGGAATTTAACGTCAATTCCACCAAAAAGCTCGGTGAAATTTTGTTTGAAAAGCTGGGTCTGCCCGCCGGTAAGAAGACCAAAACCGGCTACTCCACCAACGTGGAGGTGCTCGAAAAGCTGCGCGGCAAGCACCCGATCATCGGAAGCATCATGGAATACCGCACGCTGACCAAGCTGCAGTCCACCTACGCAGACGGGCTTCTCAAGGTCGTCTGCCCCGACGGGCGCGTGCGCACCACGTTCCAGAACACGGTCACCTCGACCGGCCGCCTGTCCTCCACGGACCCGAACCTGCAGAACATTCCCGTGCGCACCGATCTTGGCAGCGAGATCCGCAAGATGTTCGTGCCGCAGCCCGGCTGGGTGCTGGTCGACGCGGACTACAGCCAGATCGAGCTGCGCGTGCTGGCCCACATGGCGGACGACAAGGCCATGCAGGCGGCCTTCCTCTCCGGGGAGGACGTGCACCGCGTCACCGCCTCGCAGGTCTTTGGTGTCCCGCTGGACGAGGTCACAGCGCAGATGCGCCGCAACGCCAAGGCGGTCAATTTCGGCATCGTCTACGGCATTTCGGAGTTCTCCCTGGCCGAGGACATCGGCGTCAGCCGCTGGGAGGCCAGAGAATATATCGACAACTACCTCACAAAGTACCACGGCGTGCGCGATTTCATGAAAAACACCGTGGAAAACGCCAAAAAGGACGGCTACGTCTCCACGCTCTACGGCCGGCGGCGCTGGCTGCCGGAGCTGCACGACGGCAAGTATATGGTCCGCCAGGCGGCCGAGCGCATGGCCATGAACGCGCCCATCCAGGGCACGGCCGCGGACATCATCAAGCTGGCCATGCTGCGCGTCGACCGGGCCCTCAAGGCCGAGGGCCTGCAGGCCAGGCTGGTCTTGCAGGTGCACGACGAGCTGATCGTCGAGTGCCCGGGCTTCGAGGCCGAGGCCGTGATGCAGCTGGTCACGCGCGAAATGTCGCAGGCGGCCAAGCTGGCCGTCCCGCTGATCGCCGAGGCCCACATGGGCCGAAGCTGGTACGAGGCCAAATGATCGGAGGAACCATGGATCTGTTTCAGCAAATCTCGGCGGCCCTGCCGCAGCTGTCGCTGCTGGCGGAGGAGCCGCTCTCGAAGCACTGCTCCTTCCGCGTGGGCGGTCCGGCGGAGGTCTTCGCCCAGCCCGCGTCCGTGCAGGAGCTGAGCGCGCTGCTGCGCCTGTGCCAGACGCTGGGCGTAAGGCCCGTGCTGCTGGGCGCGGGCACCAACGTCGTCTGCCCCGACGAGGGCCTGCGCGGCGTGGTCATCTGCACCAAGGAAAATCTGTCCGGTCTGCGGCAGATCTCCGAGACCGAGATCGAGGCCGAGTGCGGCGTGACGCTGGCGCGGCTCGCCGGCTTTGCCCGGGATCTGGGCCTGACCGGCCTGGAATTTGCCCACGGCATCCCCGGCACGGTGGGCGGCGGCATGGTCATGAACGCCGGCGCCTACGGCGGCGAGATGCGCCAGGTGGCCGAGGCCGCCACGGCCCTGCTGCCGGACGGCAGCGTCCGCGACTTCATCGGCCCCGAGCAGCAGCTGTCCTACCGCCACAGCGCGTTTATGGACCTCGGCTGCGTGGTGCTGCGCGCGATCTTCCGCCTGCAGCCCGGCGATAAGGAGCAGATCAGCGAGACCATGCGGGAGCTCAACGCCAGGCGCCGGGCCTCCCAGCCGCTGGAATACCCCTCGGCGGGCAGCTTTTTCAAGCGGCCCACCGGTTATTTTGCCGGCAAGCTGATCCAGGACGCCGGGCTCAAGGGCTTCTGCGTGGGCGGCGCCCAGGTGAGCGAGAAGCACGCGGGCTTCGTCATCAACACCGGAAATGCGACAGCCGCCGACATCCGCGCGCTCATGGCCGAGGTGCAGCGCCGCGTCCGCGAGAGCGCCGGCGTCGAGCTGCAGCCCGAGGTGCGGTTTCTGTAATATTTCGGTCTGATTTTACCGTCAAAAACCGGCGGAAAACGAAAAAAACATTGCATTTTCAAGCACA
>CADBKF010000054.1:0-12626 GCA_902795195.1 Oscillospiraceae bacterium | reverse complement strand
ATCATGGGCATTTCCGCAACTGCTCCCTGGTTCAAATTCTACGGCGACATGCCGAAAACCCTGAATTACCCCCAGAAGACCATCTACCAGATCGTCCAGCAGACCGCCAAGGACCACCCGAATCTGGTGGCCTACGAATTCATGGGCAAGACAACCACCTACGCCCAGTTCATGCAGCGCATCGACCGCACCGCCAAGGCCCTGCTGGCCATCGGCATCGAAAAGGGCGACAAGGTCACCATCTGCATGCCCAACACCCCGCAGGCGCTCGACACCTTCTACGCTCTCAACCGGATCGGCGCGGTCTCCAACATGATCCACCCGCTCTCGGCCCCCGGCGAGATCGCCTTCTACCTCAACTTCTCCAAGAGCAAGGCCATTCTGACGCTCGACCAGTTCTACCACAAGATCGACGCCATCCGTGACCAGCTCGAGATCCAGCACCTGCAGATCATCATCGCCCGGGTCAAGGACGAGCTCCCCATGCCGCTCAAGCAGCTCTACCCGCTCACCAAGGCCGCCCGCAAGATCGAAAAGCCCGAGCGCAAGGGCGATTTCATCTGGTGGAACGACTTCCTGCGCCGGGGCGACCGCGTCAAGCAGCTGCCCAAGGACGACGGCGTCTACACCGACTGCGCCTCCATCCTCTACTCCGGCGGCACCACCGGCACCACCAAGGGCATCCTGCTCTCGAGCGCCAACTTCAACGCAACCGCCCTGCAGACCATCGCGGCCTCCGGCGTCAAGGGCGGCATCACGGGGCTGAAATTCCTGTCGGTAATGCCGGTCTTCCACGGCTTCGGCCTGGGCATCGGCATCCATACGATGCTCGTCGGCGGCGCGCGCTGCATCCTGGTGCCGCAGTTCAACGTCAAGACCTACTCCAAGCTGCTGCTGCAGAAGAAGCCCAACTTCATCGCGGGCGTGCCCACGCTGTTTGAGGCGCTGCTGCGCTCGGATATGCTCGAGGACGCGGATCTGAGCTTCCTCGTCGGCATGTTCTCCGGCGGCGACAGCCTTTCGGTCGAGCTCAAGAAAAAGGTCGACGACTTCCTCAGGGCCCACAAGGCCACGATCCAGGTGCGCGAGGGCTACGGCACCACCGAGTGCGTCACCGCCTCCTGCCTGACGCCCAAGGACTACAACCGCACCGGCTCCATCGGCATCCCCTTCCCCGATACCTATTATAAAATCGTCCGGCCCGGCTCCGAGGAGGAGTGCGACCCCAACATCGAGGGCGAGATCTGCATCTCCGGCCCGTCGGTCATGATCGGCTACATGGACAACCCCGAGGAGACCGCCCAGACCCTGCGCCGCCACGCCGACGGCCGCATCTGGCTGCACACCGGCGATCTCGGCACCATGGACAACGACGGCTTCATCTACTTCCGCCAGCGCATGAAGCGCATGATCATCACCTCCGGCTACAACGTCTACCCCAGCCAGCTCGAGAACATCATCGACAGCCACGAAAAGGTGCTCATCTCCTGCGTCATCGGCGTCAAGGACCCCTACAAGATGCAGAAGGTCAAGGCCTTTGTGGTGCTGCGGCCGGGCATCGAGCCCACCGACGAGGTGCGCGAGGAGCTCATGGAGTACTGCCGCCACCGCATCGCCAAGTACGCGATGCCCTATGAGATCGAGTTCCGCCCCGACCTCCCCAAGACGCTGGTGGGCAAGGTGGCCTACCGCGTGCTCGAGGAGGAGGCCAACGCCCAGGTCGAAGGATGACGGGCGCGCAGAAACAGCAGCGGATCTGGGAGATCGACGCCCTGCGGGGCTTCATGATCCTCTGCGTGATCGTGGCGCACGCGCTCTACTGCGGCGAGTACATGCTGGGCATGTACCGGCTGCCGCGGTGGCTGAACACGTTTTTGTTCACCTACGCGGGCTCACTGTTCGTGATCCTCTCCGGCCTGTCCGCCACGCTGGGCCACAAGAGCGTCAAGCGCGGGCTTGTAGTCTTCGGCTGCGGCATGGTGCTGACCCTGGGCTCGGCCGTCGCGGCGGCCCTGGGCATCGTGGACAAGGGCTTTATCATCAAGTTTGGCGTCCTGCATCTGCTGGGGCTCTGCATGGTGCTCTATCCGCTCTTAAAGCGGCTGCCGGACATGGCGCTGCTGGTCTTCGGACTGGCGGTGATCGCGCTGGGCTACTGGTTTGCCACGTTTACCGTGAAGGCCGAGTGGCTGTTCGCGCTGGGCCTGGTGTACCCGGGCTTTTCCTCCGGGGATTTCTTCCCGGTGTTTCCCCAGCTGGGCTGGTTCTGCATCGGCATCCTGCTGGGCCGGCACTTCTACGCCGACCGGCAGACCCGCTTCCCCGGCGTGAATGCCGACATCTGGCCGATCCGCGCCCTGTGCGCCATTGGCCGGAACACGCTGCCGATTTTCGTATGTCACCTGCCCGTCGTGGGCGGCGTGATGTACCTGCTCGCGCTGGCGCTGGGCAGGTAAAAGATGACAGTTGACAGTGGACAGTGGAAAGTGATGAGGCAATAGGGAACAGGCAATCGGCAGTAGGAGCTGTAGGGGCGAGCAGTGCTCGCCCGCCGACGTGGAATGCACCCGTAGGGGACGGCGTCCTCGACGTCCCGCCGATCTGTACCGTGCCTCGTAGCGGACGGGTCACCCGTCCGAATGCTCCGCATCGTAGGGACGGCGTCTCGATGTCCCGCCGACCTCTACCGTGCCTCGTAGCGGACGGGTCACCCGTCCGAATGCTCCGCATCGTAGGGACGGCAATCTGCCGCCTACGCATCCGAAGGATGCATGTTCCGCAGGAAAATCGGTGCAGGCGAATCGTTTGCTGAACGCAAACGATGTGTGCTTTGCACACCGGGCGGCTAATAGCCGCCCCTACGGTCAAAATCGGACTGCGCTGCGCCCGGCAGGATTTCAAATCCGTCGCGAAGCGACACCGAAACTTTTCACTTTCCACTTTCCACTTTCAACTCTCTCCCCCTCTTTCAGCAAGAAGATTTTTATGAAGTTTTATATATAGAAAGGTCAAACACAATGGCAAAACAGAAAATCGCGCGCGGGGACCGCTTTGACGGCACCTGGCTGCGCAATGAGCCCTCCATGAACCAGATCATGTGCTACATCTACAAAAACCGCGCGGACAACGAAGCCTACATCAACGAAGAGATCGATCTGCGCCCCATCGAGGCCTATCTGGCAAAGAAAAACGAGGGCCGCACCGAGGATAAATACACCTACTTCCACGTCATCTGCTCGGCCATCGTCAAGGCCTTCACGCTGCGGCCGAAGATGAACCGCTTCATCACCGGCAACCGCCTGTACCAGAGAAACTACCTGTCCGTGGCCTTCGTGGTCAAGAAGAAGTTCTCCGACCGCTCCGAGGAGGGCCTGGCCTTCCGCAAGTTCGGCGACGACGCCACCATCGACAAGCTGCACAACAGCCTGGTCGAGGAGATCCACGCCCAGCGCAAGCCCGGTCAGGTCGACAACACCACCGACTTCATGGACAAGCTGGTCAAGCTGCCCCAGTGGATCCTGCGGCCGATCATGAACATCCTCATCAAGCTCGACAAGAAGGGCAAGGTGCCCTACGACATGATCAAGGAGGACCCGAACTATTCCTCCGTCTTCCTGACGAACCTGGGCTCCATCGACCTCAACTGCGGCTACCACCACCTGTCCAACTGGGGCACCTGCTCCTGCTTCGTCGTGATCGGCAAGAAGCACCTGGCCCCCGAGTGGCACGAGGACGGAAGCTGCACGGTGCACCCGGTGCTGAACATCGGCATCACGCTCGACGAGCGCATCGCCGACGGCTATTACTATTCCAAGACGATCAAGCTGGTCAAGTACCTGCTGGCCAACCCCGAGCTGCTGGAGCTGCCCGCCATCGAGCCGGTGGACTACCTGCCGAAGAACGACAGAAGATTCGCCCTCGACGCCGCCAAGGAAGCGGTGGCAAGGTAGGATTCAGGGTTTAGGATTCAGGATTCAGGGGCCAGGGGCCAGTTGAAAGTTGACAGTGGAAAGTGGACAGTTTCGGTGTCGCTTCGCGACGAATTGAAACCCTGCCGGAAGCAGCGCAGTTGGATAATGCAGAATAGCCGCATATGATACTGTAGGGACGAGCATTGCTCGTCCGGTGTGCGAAGCACACATCGTTTGCGTCCAGCAAACGATTCGCCTGCACATTTTCCTGCGTAAAATACATTCTTCGGATGCGCAGGCGGCAGATTGTCGTCCCTACGGGTGCATTTCGTATCGGCAGCCTCACCACTTCTTTCTCATTCCCTGCACTGAACCGCAATGTCGCCGGACAAGCAAGGCTTGTCCCTACACTTTCCACTTTCCACTTTCAACTATCCACTCACTCCTCACTCCTCCCTCCTCCCTCCTCGCACTGAACCGCAATGTCGCCGGACAAGCAAGGCTTGTCCCTACACTTTCCACTTTCCACTTTCAACTATCCACTCGCTCCTCGCTCCTCCCTCCTCGCACTGCACCGCAATGTCGCCGGACAAGCAAGGCTTGTCCCTACACTTTCCACTGTCTACTGCTCCGGGGGTGTTTATGGAAGAACTCAAGGCCGGCGTTTATCGCCATTTCAAGGGAAATTATTACCGCGTGATCGGGGTTGCGCGGCACTCGGAGACGCTCGAGCCGCTGGTGGTCTATCAGGCGCTCTACGGCGCACGCGGCCTCTGGGTGCGCCCGCTGTCCATGTGGACCGAGCAGGTCACCCGCGACGGCGTGACCCGCCCGCGCTTCACCTACGTCGGCGACTCCGAGCCGACGCAGCTGTAACGCTTTTAATTATGTCATTCTTAAAATCTCTGATTTGGTCAGACGAACTTATGCCTTGGCAGAGCGCCCGAAAGGACCAGCTTCGCGTCGCAGCGAAGAATCTATGTGCCTACGTCGACGCACCTTTTAGATTCTTCGTCGCAAGCTCCTCAGAATGACATGATCGAGAACCTCCTCACTCCTCACTCCCTGCACTGCACCGCAACGTCGCCGGACAAGCAAGGCTTGTCCCTACACTTTCCACTTTCCACTTTTAACTATCCACTCACTCCTCCCTCCTCTCCCCTCACTGTCCGCTTTCCGCCATTCACTGCTCCCGGGGGTGCTTATGGAAGAACTCAAAGCCGGCGTTTATCGCCATTTTAAGGGAAACTATTACCGCGTGATCGGGGTTGCGCGGCACTCGGAGACGCTCGAGCCGCTGGTGGTCTACCGGGCGCTTTACGGCGCGCGCGGCCTCTGGGTGCGCCCGCTGTCCATGTGGACCGAGCAGGTCACCCGCGACGGCATGACCCGTCCGCGCTTTACCTACGTCGGCGAAACCGAGCCGACGCAGCTGTAACGCTTTAATTATGTCATTCTGAGCGCAGCGAAGAATCTACGTGCCTTCGTTAATGCACCTTTTTTAGATTCTTCGTCGCAAGCTCCTCAGAATGACATCATTGGGACCTCCTCACTCCTCGCTCCTCACTCCTCGCACTGCACCGCAATGTCGCCGGACAAGCAAGGCTTGTCCCTACACTTTCCACTGTCCACTATCAACTGTCCACTCACTCCTCCCTCCTCACTCCCTGCACTACACCGCAATGTCGCCGGACAAGCAAGGCTTGTCCCTACGCTTTCCACTTTCCACTTTCCACTGTCAACTGTCCCCTGACCCCTGACCCCTGACCCCTAATCCCTAATCCCTGATCCCTGATCCCTGATCCCTGACCCCTAACCCCTAACCCCTGACCCCTGACCCCTGATCCCTGATCCCTGATCCCTGATCCCTAATCCCTAATCCCTGATCCCTAACCCCTAACCCCTAACCCTTACAAAAATCATGGCACTCAACGGAAATGAGTGCCATGTTTTTTGTGTTTTTTCCGGCTTCGATGCATCTTTTTTGCGGGAAATCCATATAAATAAGGGTGGCCGTTGCGCGGTTTCCGAGTTCAAAAAATATTTACAATCCAGGTATTGACATTTGGGATGCCTTGGTGTATCATGTGCTTAGCACTCAGGAGAAAAGAGTGCTAAGCCCTGCGAAGACGCCGGCAGCTCCTGCCGGTCGCCTCGGGAAAGGAGAACGGCATGGAGCTTTCCGATCGAAAAAAACAGATCCTGCGCGCCATCGTGGACATCTACGTCTCCACCGCCGAGCCGGTCGGCTCCAAGGCGATCGCGGCGCTGCCCGACATGTCCTTCTCCTCGGCCACGATCCGCAACGAAATGGCCGAGCTCACACAGATGGGTCTGCTCGAGCAGCCCCACACCTCGGCCGGGCGCGTGCCCTCCGCGGCAGGCTACCGGCTCTACATCGACGAGCTCATGCAGGACTATCGCCTGAGCGTGGACGAGACCAAGAGCCTCTCCGGCGCGATGGAGCTCAAGATGCAGGAATTTGACAAGCTGCTGTCCCAGGTGGGCCAGCTCGTCAGCAAGGCGACGAACCTGCCGGCCTACACCGTGGCCTCCCACCAGGGCGACGTCACCGCCAAGCGCTACGACCTCATCATGGCCGGTCCCGACAGCTTCATTCTGGTGCTGATGACCACCGGCGAGGTCGTAAAGAACAAGCTCATCAAGCTGCCGCTGGAGGTCAGCGAGCAGGATCTGAAGCTGCTCTCGGCGGTGTTGAACGCCAGCCTGACCGAGCTCACCGCGGAGGAGTTCACAAACGAGCTGCTCTCGCGCGTGACGCGCAACGCCGGCGCGGCGGCCAGCCTGGTCCCCGTGATCGTGGACTTCACGCTCTCGGTCCTGCGCGAGCAGGAGCGCAGCAACGTCCACCTGACCGGCCATATGCGGCTGCTGGGCCAGCCGGAATACCGGGACGTGGAAAAGGCCCAGGAGGTGCTGGAAACGCTGGACGAGGAGACCATCTCCAACCTGCCGGCGGCCCTGCATCAGCAGGGTCCGGTGCAGTTCCTCGTCGGCCCGGAAAACGTGGCCAAGGAGCTCAAGGACACCTCCGTCGTCATGATGCGCTTTGACATCGGCGAGGGGATGCAGGGCACGATCGGCGTGGTCGGCCCCACCCGGATGGATTACGCCAAGGTCACCGCAAAGCTCAGCTATTTTGCCGAGAACCTCGGCAAAATGTTCCAGAAAAATGCAGCGCCTGCACTGCCGGACAGCATTGAAACGAAAGAGGATTGATCACAATGTCCAAGAAGAACAAAGAAAAAACCGAGCAGCCCGTCAAGGAAG
Organism: Oscillospiraceae bacterium; assembly: GCA_902795195.1. Classification (GTDB taxonomy): domain Bacteria; phylum Bacillota; class Clostridia; order Oscillospirales; family Oscillospiraceae; genus JAFRPC01. Next base: position 5,424 of record CADBKF010000054.1, on the reverse strand, counting down.
TGACCGAGGAGGTCATCGCCGAGGAGATCCCCGCCCAGGAGACCGCCCCGGAGGCCCCCAAGGAGCCCTCCGAGACCGAAAAGCTGCAGAAGCAATATGACGAGGAGCACGACCGCTACCTTCGCCTGGCCGCGGAATACGACAACTTCCGCAAGCGCAGCCAGAAGGAGCGCGAGGCCCTCTACACCGACATCAAGGCCGAGACCGTGGGCAAGCTGCTGCCGGTCTACGACGACCTGGCCCGCGCCCTGGAAAACGAGACCACGGACGAGAGCTACAAAAAGGGCGTCGAGCTCACGATGAACAATCTCAAGAAGATCATGACGGGTCTGGGCGTGGAGGAATTCGGCGAGGCCGGCGAGGCCTTCGACCCCAACGCGCACAACGCGGTGCTGCACATCGAGGATGAAGCGCTCGGCGAGAACGTGATCGCCCAGGTCTTCCAAAAGGGCTTCCGCATCGGCGGAAAGGTCATCCGCTTCGCCGTCGTCAAGGTCGCAAATTGAGCGATGCACCGCTTCCCTGTCATTGCGAACCAGTGACCGACGTCACTGGTGTGGCAATCCTTTCCCCGTGATTGCAGGCAGATCGACAGGGCCGCTTCAGCAAGAACCTACGTGATATGACAGAAAAGCACTTTTTCGTTTATATCCTCTCCAATTATACAAACTCCACTGTTTACACTGGTGTGACCTCAAATCTCCCGGTTCGGATCAGCGAACACCGACAGCATCTGGATCCTGAAAGCTTTACTGCAAGATACAATGTAACTAAGCTTGTCTATTATGAAGACTGCGGGAAGGATGCACGGGCCGCCATCGAGCGGGAGAAACAAATCAAATCCTGGAACCGGGCAAGAAAAAACAAGCTGGTTCAATCCAAAAATCCAAGCTGGACAGATTTATACGACAGCTTATTTGAATAAGATGCAAGAAAGATTGCCACACCAGTGTGCGCACTGGTTCGCAATGACAGATCGGCAGCCGCTTCGGCTTACCGACTGCCAAGCGCAAATAACACCTTACTTCGTTAAACCAAACACTTTTCTATATAGGAGGAAACAACAATGAGTAAAATTATCGGCATCGATCTGGGTACTACCAATTCCTGCGTGGCAGTGATGGAGGGCGGCGAGCCTGTCGTCATCGCCAACGCCGAGGGCAACCGCACCACCCCGTCCGTGGTGGCATTTTCCAAGACCGGCGAGCGTATGGTCGGTCAGATCGCAAAGCGTCAGGCCGTCACCAACGCTGACCGCACCGTGGCCTCCATCAAGCGCCACATGGGCGAGAGCTACAAGGTCAACATTGACAACAAGAGCTACACTCCCCAGGAAATCTCCGCAATGATCCTGCAGAAGCTGAAGGCGGACGCCGAGGCCTATCTGGGCGGCAGCGTCACCGAGGCCGTCATCACCGTGCCCGCATACTTCAACGACGCACAGCGCCAGGCCACCAAGGACGCCGGCAAGATCGCGGGCCTGGATGTCAAGCGTATCATCAACGAGCCCACCGCGGCCGCGCTGGCCTACGGCGTGGACAAGGAAGCCGAGCAGAAGATCATGGTCTATGACCTGGGCGGCGGCACCTTCGACGTGTCCATCCTGGACATCGGCGACGGCGTCATCGAGGTCCTCTCCACCGCCGGCAACACCCACCTGGGCGGCGACGACTTCGACAAGTGCATCATCGACTGGATGGTCTCCGAATTCCAGAAGACCGAGGGCATCGACCTGTCCAGAGACAAGGTCGCTATGCAGCGTCTGAAGGAAGCTGCCGAGAAGGCCAAGATCGAGCTCTCCGGCGTGACCTCCACGCAGATCAACCTGCCCTATATCACCGCAGACGCCAACGGCACCAAACACCTCGACATGACCCTGACCCGCGCGAAGTTCAACGAGCTGACCGCACACCTGGTCGAGGCCACCATGGGCCCCGTGCGCCAGGCCATGAGCGACGCCGGCCTCAAGGCCAGCGACCTGAGCAAGGTCCTGCTGGTGGGCGGCTCCACCAGAATCCCCGCAGTCCAGGAGGCTGTCAAGAAGATCACCGGCAGCGAGGGCTTCAAGGGCATCAACCCCGACGAGTGCGTGGCAGTCGGCGCGGCCATTCAGGGCGGCGTTCTGGGCGGCGACGTCAAGGGCCTGCTGCTGCTCGACGTGACCCCGCTTTCCCTCGGCATCGAGACCATGGGCGGCGTGTTCACCCGTCTGATCGACCGCAACACCACCATCCCCGTCAACAAGAAGCAGATCTTCTCCACCGCCGCCGACGGCCAGACCTCCGTTGAGGTCCATGTGCTGCAGGGCGAGCGCGAGATGGCTGCCGACAACAAGACCCTGGGCCGCTTCCAACTCTCCGGCATCGCTCCGGCACCCAGAGGCGTGCCGCAGATCGAGGTCAGCTTCGACATCGACGCCAACGGCATCGTGAACGTCTCGGCCAAGGACCTGGGCACCGGCAAGGAGCAGAACATCACCATCACCGCCTCCTCCAACCTCTCCAAGGAGGACATCGACAAGGCCGTCCGCGAGGCTGAGCAGTTTGCCGCCGAGGACAAGGCCCGCAAGGAAGAGGTCGACGCCCACAACGAGGCCGACCAGACCGTCTATCAGCTGGAGAAGACCCTGACCGAGCTGGGCGACAAGGCCTCCGAGACCGAGAAGGCCCCCGTCAAGGCCGCGATCGAGAAGCTGAAGGAGACCAACAAGGGCAGCGACACCGCCGCCATTAAGGCCGCCATCGATGAGGCCCAGAAGGCCTTCTACCCCCTGGCGGAGAAGCTCTACCAGCAGGCAGCGCCGCAGGGCGATCCGAACGCAGCCGGCGGCTTCAACGAAGCCCCCAACAGCAAGCCCGACGACGGCGTCGTCGACGCGGACTTCGAGGAAGTCAACGACTAATTGATTTGTCTGTAGGGGCGAGCATTGCTCGCCCGCTGCAGGCGGAGACGGCTTGAGTTGACAGTTGACAGTGGACAGTTGACAGTTATGGTATTTTTCAAATCTGCGATTTGAAAAATGAATTCAAATTCATCCCGGAGGGATACCTTCACTGTCCACTGTCAACTTTCCACTGTCCACTTTTTCGGGCGAGCATTGCTCGCCCCTACATTCTCACCCGTGAGGTGATTCATCATATGGCAAACGAAAACAAGAGAGACTATTACGAGGTCCTCGGCGTCGAGAAGGGCGCGGCGGAGGATCAGATCAAGAAGGCATATCGAAAGCTCGCGGCGAAATACCACCCCGACGTCAACCACGAGGCCGACGCCGAGGCGAAGTTCAAGGAGATCAACGAGGCCTACGAGGTCCTCTCCGACGCCGACAAGCGCGCCCGCTATGATCAGTTCGGCTTTGCCGGCGTGGACCCGAACTTTGCCGCCGGCGGCGGCGGCGATCCGTTCGGGGGCTTCGGCGGCTTCTCCGGCTTTGGCGGCTTCGGCGACATTTTCTCCGACCTCTTCGGCGGCGGCACCACCCGCTCCGGCGGCGGCGCGAGCCGCGCCCAGCGGGGCGAAAACATCGTCGTCCAGGTGGAGGTCAGCTTTGAGGAGGCCGCCTTCGGCTGCAAGAAGGAGATCAACACCGCCAAGATCGAGACCTGCGACCAGTGCGGCGGCTCCGGTGCGGCCGAGGGCACCCAGCCCGAGACCTGCCCGCAGTGTCACGGCTCCGGCCAGGTGCGCACGACCCAGAGCTTCATGGGCATGACGATGCAGTCCACGACGGCCTGTCCCACCTGCGGCGGCCGCGGCAGGATCATCAAGACCCCCTGCACCCGCTGCAAGGGCAAGGGCCGCATCAAGCGCGCCCGCAAGCTGACCGTGGACATCCCCGCGGGCATCGACGACGGGCAGTCCGTCCGCCTCAGCGGCCAGGGCAACGCCGGCGTCAACGGCGGCCCGAGCGGCGACCTCATGGTGGCCGTGCGGATCAAGCCGCACGAGCTGTTCACCAGAGACGGCGCGAACGTCTACTGCGAGATGCCGATCTCCTTTGCCCAGGCAGCCATCGGCGGCGAGCTCGAGGTCCCCACGCTCGACGGCAAGGTGCGCTACAACGTGCCCGAGGGCACGCAGACCGGCACGACCTTCCGGCTCAAAGGCAAGGGCATCCCCTACGTGGGCTACAAAAACCGCGGCGACCAGTACGTCACCGTGGTCGTGGAGACCCCGACGAAGCTCAGCAAGGAGCAAAAGGAGCTACCTGCAAGGTTTTCCCTTGCAGGTCTTTTGCTTTACGGCAGCGGGGCCAGGCTTTGGGCGAAGGCGTGCAGCTCGTCCAGGGACAGGCGGTTCGGGCCCTCGGAGCTCAGGATGAAATAGTCCGTACCGGATTGCCAGAACAGACTGACCTTGTTGCTGCTCTCAAAGCTCTCAGCCGGGCAGCCCAGAACCTCGGATTCGCCGCGCTCGATGTCCTCCATGGAGCCGAGCCAGTCCATCTGTTCCAGCCTGTAGCTCTCCACAAAGCTCGTCTGCAGCAGCTGGATCGCGCTCATCTCGCCGTCATACCAGATCCAGGTGCAGTTTCGGTTCTCGTCCGTCAGGCCGCCTTCCCCGGTCAGGGTCCAGCCCTCCGGCACCGCCGTTGGGAACAGGGGGACCGCCACCACGTCCGGATTCTCATCCATATCCAGCGGCAGATGTTCCAGCTTCACATAGGGTGAAACGTCCGGCACCGCAGCGACGGAGGCCACGATCTGCGCAAGCTGCGCCTCTTCCATGCCGTAGTTGACCTCCAGCACGAACAGGTAGTCGCCGTCAGACCAGTACAGCCGCCGCAGGCTCCGGATCGTAGCCGCGGACACCGGCGGGAAGATACGCCTCTGCGCCGTCCAGGAGATTGACCCGCTCGTCGGACGCGGAGGGCGGCACCGTGATGCAGCTGACAGTGAGGCCGCCGCAGTCGAGCTCGCCCAGCGCGTAGTCGCTGCCGAAGCCCAGTGGGACGGTATCAAAGCAGCGGTCGCCCCGATAGCCCGCCAGGGGGTATTGCTCGAAAATCACATAGTCGTCTCCGGGCAGTGTCCAGGCGAAAAAAGCGGAATTTTTCATGCGCGGGGCCTCGTCGCTGGTGTAGTAGAGGGTTTTGGGCGTCCAGCGCGCGCAGAGCGTCGGCAGGTAGTACTGCTCGATTTCCTCCGGGGCCTCCGGATTCACCTCGACATCCGGGGTGATCTCCACGCAGCCCTCACGCCACATAACGCGATCCTCGCTCAGCAGCACCGCGCTCTTGCCGGTCTGCACGCCGCCCAAGCCGCGCAGGGCATTCCAGATGGCGGGTGCGGCAAACGCGCCGCCGATCAGGGCAAGCGCCAGCACCGCCGCGATCAGCACCGTGCGCATGGGCCTGGAAGCGCGCTGCGTATGCTGCGGCGCGATCCGATGCATGGTCAAATTTCGGACGTTTTCAGCGTCCGG
>CADBKF010000053.1 GCA_902795195.1 Oscillospiraceae bacterium | reverse complement strand
GTCCGCTGCGACATCACCGACACCGAGGGCGTGAACAACATGGTCAAGACCGTGCTCGACCGCTTCGGCCGCATCGACATCCTGATCAACAACGCCGGCACCGGCGCGGTCGCCCCCGCTGAGGACATCACCGACGAGCAGTTCTCCCACGAGATGGAGATCGACCTCTTCGGCTCCTTCAAGGTCGCCAGAGCCGTCGCCAAGCAGGCGATGATCCCCGCCAAGTACGGCCGCATCATCAACATCGCCTCCATGTACGGCCTGGTCGGCAACAAGATCGCCGGCTCCGCGCCCTATCACGCGGCCAAGGGCGGCGTGGTCAACCTGACCCGCGCGCTGGCTGCCGAGTGGGGCAAGTACGGCATCACCGTCAACGCGATCTGCCCGGGCTACTTCTACACCCCGCTGACCGTTGACACGCTGAACTCCGAGTTCTTCCAGCAGAACGCCCGCACCATGATCCCCGAGGAGCGCTACGGCAACGAGGGCGAGCTGGACACCGCGGCCCTGTTCCTGGCCTCCCCCGCCAGCAGCTACGTCACCGGCGTGAACCTCCCCGTCGACGGCGGCTATACCTGCATGTAAATCTTTAATACACAAAAACAGCCCCGGATCTGCAGCGCAGATCCGGGGCTGTTCCGCATTTCAACAAAGTGAACGGGAGCAGTGCAGTCAAAAAAGCGCAGAAGTCTCCCAAGTCTGTCATTGCGAACCAGTGCCGCAGCACTGGTGTGGCAATCCGTATCCCTCGTTCCTTTCACGCTTCTGTCACCCAGCCCTGCCTCCGGCGGCCCCATTTTCTTTGGTTCTTGCCCGAAGAAAATGGGGGAAAAGAAAGGCCGCTTTCCGCTTCGGAAGCTTTCCCGGCAACCATCGTACCTTTTGCAGGTCGAGGGCTTATGGGTACCTGGGAAGGGATTTGACTGTTGTTCTATCCCCGCGCTACCCCGCGACGCAAAACGGGCTTGCGTGAGACGCCCGTTTTACTGCTATGCCAGCCTTTTGCAAACCGCTTGCGGTTTGCCGACGGATGAATCCGTCGCCGCATTTCATGCGGAAAAGGCTTTGGCGTCATACCGAATTTTCAAGCCTTCGGCTTGTGCACGGCGCAGCCGTGCAGCAGAAAACACGAGTGTTTTCTGCAAAATTCGATGATCGCGCTAGCCTGATTCCGAGCGTGGTTCTCTGCTCCATCGGCCTTCATCCAACTGCCATATGATAATTCGACAAAAATACGTAACGTAAGCTTTTTGACAATCTGAAACAGCCCCGGATCTGCAAAGCAGATCCGGGGCTGTTTGCAGAAAAGCTACCGCTTTTCATCGAAGGGCGACGGGCCTTCCATGCTGCCGTCACGGCGCATGGAGAACTGGTCCATCGGATAGTTTTTGAGGTTTTCCAGAATCTTGCGGTCGTCGGCCTTCTTGAGCAGCTCGCCTCTGGCCTTGAGCACGAAGCTCTCGGCCTGGTGCTTGCTCGGGCCGCCCACGCAGCCGCCGGGGCAGATCATGCCCTCGACAAAATCGGTGTCGAGCCGGCCCATCTTGAGCAGGGTCATGGCCTTTCTGCACTCGTCGCCGCCGGCGCAGGTCATCAGCCGGATGCCGGAGGTGTCCTCGCCGAGCTCCTGCATGACCTCCATGACCGCGTTGGCCACGCCGCCGCTGCCGGCAAAGCGCTTGCCGAAGATGGAGGACTCCTGATAGTCCTCCGCCACCGGCTCGATCGCGATGTCCTTGGCGTCGAGCATGGCCACGATCTCGCCGTAGGTCAGCGCGAAGTCGGCCGAATCCTTGATGTATTCGTTCTGCGTCTCGCCCTTCTTGGCGATGCAGGGGCCGATGAACACGGTCACGCAGTCCGGGTCCCGGGACTTGAGATAGCGGGAGACCGCCACCATCGGCGAAACGGTGGTGGACTTGTTCTGCTCGTAGAGCTTGGGGAAGTGGTGGCGCAGCATCGAGATGAAGGCCGGGCAGCAGGAGGTCGTCATGGTCTTGCCCTCCTTGCGGGCCTCGATCCACTCGAGCGCCTCGTAGGCCGCGGTCATGTCGCCGCCCAAGCCCACCTCGACCATGTCGGCAAAGCCGGCCTTCTGGAGCGCGGCGCGGATGGCGCCCATGGTGATGTCCTTGCCGAACTGGCCCTCGGTGGCGGGGGCGCACATGGCGATCACGCGCTTGCCGGCCAGGATCGCCTTGATCACGTCGACGGCGTAGATCTTCGAGCCGATGGCGCCGAAGGGACAGTTGTGGATGCAGTGGCCGCAGTGGATGCACTTGCTCTCGTCGATCTGGCAGACGCCGGCCTCGTCATAGGAGATGGCGCCCACGGGGCAGGCCTTCTTGCAGGGGCGCTCCTGGTGGATGATGGCGCCGTAGGGGCAGGCCTTTGCGCACATGCCGCAGGATTTGCAGCGGTTGGAGTCGATGCGCATCTTGCTGTCGCCGGGGGTGATGGCGCCGAACTTGCAGGAGTTGAGGCAGGCCTTGCCCAGGCAGAAGCGGCAGATGTCGGTGACGAAATAGTCCTGCAGCGGGCAGTCGTCGCAGGCCGCGGGGATGACTGCCACCACGTTTTTGGTGGGGTGGTTGGGCTCCGGCGCCTGTCCCATGGCCAGACGGATTCTGCCACGGACGATCTCCCGCTCCTTATAGACGCAGCAGCGATATTGTGCCTTCGGGCCGGGGCTGACCTCATAGATGAGCTGCTCGGTTCCCTCCGGCGTCAGCCTGTCCTCCCAGGCCATCCGGCAGAGCTCCCGCAGAATAAAGTGCTTGAGCTCAACAATTCCCTTGTCATTTGTTACCATGGCACATGCTCCTTCTTTCTTTTTCGCCCGGCCCGCAGCCGTTTTTTCTATTTTACCACAATCCTTCCGCAAGCGCAAGTGGTTAGCTTCCGCTAACCCATACACCCTACCCACTACCCACGAACCACTGAATCTCCGCTTGTCATGCGGCGAAAGAGGGTGTATAATAGGAGTATCCTGTAGAAAAAGGGAGGCTTTCCCATGAACGAGATCACAACTGCGCTGCTTGCGCGCTTCCGGGAAAATGCGCAGGCGGGCGCGCTGCGCACCCTGCACGCCGCCGCGGCCAAAACCGAGCTCAAGGACCTGGCCTTTGTGCCGGAGGCTGCCGCGAAGCTCAACGGCGACTTCAGCATCGAGCTCAAGACCCGGGGCGTGACCTGGCAGAAAAAGAGCGGCCGCTGCTGGATGTTCGCGGTCATGAACATCCTGCGCGAGCGCGTCTCCGAGACCTGCAAGCTCGACAAATTCGAGCTCTCCGGCAACTATCTGGCCTTCTACGACAAGCTGGAAAAGGCCAACAACTTCCTCGAGCTCGTCATCGCGCACGCAGGCAAGCCGCTCAGCGACCGCATGAACGAATACATCCTCGGCGGCGTGGGCGACGGCGGCTACTGGGACATGGCCACCGACCTGGTCAAAAAATACGGCGTCGTGCCCGCGAGCGTCATGCCCGAGACCTGGCAGTCCACCCACACCGCGACCTTCCTGGACCTGCTCAACACCCTGCTGCGCAAGGATGCCGCGCAGCTGCGCGCAATCGTCGCCCGGGGCGAGGACCCGCAGCCGGCCAAGGAGGAAATGCTCGCGGAAATCTACCGCATGGAGTGCATCGCCTTTGGTCAGCCGCCCGAGCGCTTCGACTTCGAGTACCGGGACACCGACGACGTCTACCACTGCGACCGCGGCCTGAGCGGCCGTACCTTCTATGAAAAATATGTCGGCGACGCACTGGACGACTACATCACCATCACCAACCACCCCACCCACGGCCTGCCGATGAACCTCCACTACGTGTTCCACTACATGGGCTCCATGGCAAACCGGGATGTGATCAACCTCAACCTCACCGAAGCGGAGATGGAGGCGCTGGCGATCCGGCAGCTGCAGGACGGCGAGCCGGTCTGGTTCGGCTGCGACTCCGGCGCCTGCGGCGACCGGGGCGAAGGCGTCTGGGACCCCGCCAGCGTGGATTATTCCGGGCTCATGGGCGGCGTGGACTTCACGATGTCCAAGGGCGACCGGCTGGAATACCACGAGAGCTATGCCACCCACGCGATGATCCTGGTGGGCGTGAACTTTGACGAAACCGGCCGGCCCGACCGATGGAAGATCGAGAACAGCTGGGGCGAGGAGGCCGGACGCAAGGGATATTTCGTCTGCAGCGAGGCCTACTTCCGCGAGTTCGTCTACGAGGTCATCGTGCGCAAAAAGCACCTGAGCGAGGCCCAGCGCAGGCTGCTCGAGGCCGAGCCCGTCCGCATCCAGCCCTGGGAGGGCGACTGGCTGTAACCCCGTTTCCCATTCATTGGTTCAATTTGCGGTCCAAACCGCTGAAATCAGGAGGTAACACCATGAAGCGCACAAAAATCATCTGTACCATCGGCCCCGCCTGCTCCGACGAGCAAACCCTGACCAAAATGCTGGAAGCCGGCATGAACGTTGCCCGGCTGAACTTCTCCCACGGGACCCATCCGGAACACCTCGAGCGCATCAGGCTGATCAAGCGTTTGCGTCAGGAGCTGAACCTTGCCGTACCGATCCTGCTCGACACAAAGGGGCCCGAATATCGGATCGGCACCTTCCAGAACCACCGCATCCACCTCGAAGACGGCGCCGACTTCGTCTTTACCACGGAGGTCGTGGAGGGCGACGAAACCCGCGTTTCTGTCTCCTACAAGAACCTCGCCAGGGATCTTTCGGCAGGCGATACGATCCTGGTCAACGACGGCCTGGTGAAATTCCAGGTCCTGGAAACCACCGACACCGAGGTGCGCTGCACGACGCTGATCGGCGGCGAGCTCTCCGACCGCAAGAGCATGAGCTTCCCCAACAAGGTGCTGCGCCAGATCTATCTGTCCGAGCAGGACAAGCAGGATCTGCTCTTCGGCATCGAGCAGGACGTGGACTTTGTCGCCTGCTCCTTCGTCTCGACGGCGCAGGATGTGATCGACGTGCGCGAATTCCTCAACGCGCACGGCGGCAGCGACATCGGCCTGATCGCCAAGCTGGAAAACCGTGCGGGCGTGGACAACGCCGAGGAGATCCTTTCCCACTGCCAGGGCCTGATGGTGGCCCGCGGCGACATGGGCGTTGAGATCCCCTATGTGGAGCTGCCCGCCATCCAGAAGCGGCTGATCACCATGTGCCGGCTCAAGGGCGGTCTCGCCATCACGGCAACCGAGATGCTCGAATCCATGATCTCCAAGCCCAGACCCACGCGCGCCGAGATCTCCGACGTGGCAAACGCGGTCTTTGACGGTACCTCCGCAGTCATGCTCTCGGGCGAATCCGCCGCGGGCAAATACCCGGTGGAGGCGGTGCGGGCCATGGCCAGCATCGCCGAGGAGGCCGAGAAGAACATCGATTATGTTGAGCGCTTTGAGACGCAGATTTTCCATTTCCGCAACAACAACGACGCGCTCTCCCACTCGGCCTGCCAGCTGGCGATCGACACCAACGCCACCTGCATCGTCGCCACCACGCGCACGGGCCGGATGGGCCGGCTGGTCTGCCGCTTCCGCCCGCCGATGCCGATCATCGGCCTGACCTCCAGCGAGAAGGCCTACCGTCAGCTGGCGCTGAGCTGGGGCGTGCTGCCGGTAATGGTGGACGAGTTCAACTCGACCGAGGTGCTTTTCTACCACGCCGTGCTTGTGGCCCGGCAGATGGGCCTGGCGGCGAAGGGCGACACCGTTGTCGTCACCGGCGGCATCACCAACGGCAAGAGCGGCAACTCCAACACAATCAAGGTCGAGACCCTGACGAAATAATCCTCCAATGCGCAACGAGCCATTATGGCCGATGTGGGCATCGGCCACTACGGAGCTGCTGAAAGCCGATTTCTGTCATTCTGAGCGCAAGCGAAGAATCTCAACGCATCCGATGCGGCAGCATTCAGATTCTTCGTCGCAGGCTCCTCAGAATGACATGGCGGAGGCTTTCCGCTCCTCACCTCTCGACTTCTCGCTGCCAGCTCTCCTCTCGCCAATCTCTTTCCCGGACAAGCAAGGCTTGTCCCTACAAGCATCACTCCTCGTTCCTCACGCTCTGCCCTGACGTTGCCGGACAAGCAAGGCTTGTCCCTACACTTTCCACTTTCCACTATCAACTCACTCCTAACTCCTCACTCCTCTCTCCTCACTTTCCACGGTCAACTTGCGCAAAACCGCCCGTTCCGCAAAGGAACGGGCGGTTTTGCGCGGCAATCATCACAGATGCTTCTCCCAATAGGCGCGCTTGCACTCGGCGATGACGTCCAGGGCGTCCTGTTTGCCGTGGTACTGCTCCACCACGACCTCCACGCCCTGCAGGACCTTGTAGTTTTCAAAGAAATTCCGGATCTCCTCGAGCTCAAACGCCGGCAGGTCGGACAGCTCCTGCACATTGTCGTAGCGCGGGTCGCAGTCCACCACGGAGATCAGCTTGTAGTCCTGCTTGCCGCCGTCGGTCATGGACAGATAGCCCAGCACCCGCGCCGGCACGATGCAGCCCGGGAAGGTGGGGTCCTTGCAGATGACCAGAATGTCCAGCGGGTCGCCGTCCGGGGCCAGTGTGTTCTCCAGAATGCCGTACTCCGTGGGGTAGATCATGGCCGAGTACAGCACCCGGTCGAGCCGGATGCGCCCGGTGGTGTGGTCCACCTCGTATTTGTTCCGCGAGTTCAGCGGGATCTCGATCAACGCATTCACAACATTGTTATTCATAAACGATCACCTATTCACTCTTCCCTATTCACGATTCCCTATGCTCTCTTCCCGTCCAGCCAGCGGCAGGCGTTGAGCGCGGCCGCCGCGCCGTCGGCAATCGCGGTTGCCACCTGGCGATAGGTCTTGGTGCGGCAGTCGCCGGCCACAAAGACGCCGGGCGTAGCGGTCTGACCGCTCTCGTCCGAGACGATGTAGCCCCGCTCGTCGATCTGCGCGACCTTTGCAAACGGCGCGTTCTCCGGCTCGGTGCCGATGGCGAGAAACAGCCCGTCCACCTTCAGCTCCGACAGCTCACCGGTCTCGGTGTTGCGCAGGCGCACGGCCTCGAGCGCGCCCTCGCCCACGTAGCTGTCAACCACCGTGGAGAACAGATAGTCGATGTTCTGCTTGGTTTTGAGCGTGTCCATGAGGCTCTGCTCGCCGGTGAGGAAGGCCAGATTCTGCACCACGGTCACGTGCGCGCACACGTCCGAGAGCAGCACGATCTCCTGCAGGGCGGTGTTGCCGCCGCCGATCACGGCCACGTGGCGGCCCTGGTAGAACGCGCCGTCGCAGACCGCACAGAAGGAGATGCCGCTGCCGATCAGGTTTTCCTCATTGGGAAGGCCGAGCCGCCTGTGCCGGGCGCCGGCGGCGATGATGACGGCCTTGGCTTCATAGCGGCCGTTTTCGCCCACGACGGTCTTCACATCGCCGTCCAGAACGTCGGTCACGTTGTCCATGTCAACGTCCGCGCCCAGGCCCATGGCCTGCTCGAGCATCCGCTGGGCCAGCTCGTTGCCGGAAATCTCGGCAAAGCCGGGGTAATTTTCAAGCTTCGGCGAGAAGGTGACCTGCCCGCCGAAGGTGTCCTTTTCCAGAACCAGCACGGACTTGCCCGCCCGCCTGGCATAAATCGCCGCCGTCAGCCCCGCAGGCCCCGCGCCGATGATGATGATGTCGTACATGATGATCGTCCTCCGATGCTTGTTGAGGGTTTTTAGGGGTCAGTTGACAGTGGACAGTGGAAAGTGAGTGATTCAGACGCCGGTCCGGTCGGATGATGCTGATCAGCCGCAGTTCGCTCCGTAGGGACGAGCATTGCTCGTCCGGTGTGCATCGCACACATCGTTTGCGTTCAGCAAACGATACGCCGCAACGATTTTCCGGTGGAAATGCATCCTTCGGGTGAACGGCGACAGATTGCCGTCCCTACAGGTGCGGAGCATTCGGACGGGTGACCCGTCCGCTACGAGGTGCGGGTCGGGACGTCGAGGACGCCGTCCCCTACGTTGCTTTCCTATTGCCTATTGCCTTACTCCCTATTGCCTATTTGAATCTATTTTACACTGAAAAGCATAAAATGTCCACAACTTTATATTGCTATTTTTCCGGGCGGATAGTATAATTTATTCGGAATATACAGAAGAAAAGGAGAATCACTATGGAATTCAAGCTTCGTCCCTATCGTCATCCCGATTTTACCCAGGCGCGCTTTGTTCAGGCGCCCGACGCGCTGTTTGTGGCCTGCGAGCGCGATTTCTGCGCGCCGGAGGGCTATCATGCCACCGCGATTTTCCCCGAATACTTCAAAATCGGCGGCAAATGGCAGCTGGCCGAGGAGAGCCGCATGGACTGCGTCGTGGTCCTCGAGGCCGACGGGACCCTCTCTGTCAAGGAGTTCCGCAACCTCAAGCAGGGCGACCGCGTCTGTGTCGGCCGCACCGAGGACGCCAGCGAGGGCATCTACGTCCACACCACCGCCTTCTATGACCCGAAGGACGGCGGCGATGCCTTTGCCTTCCGCCAGGGCCGCAGCCGCGAGACTGCCTTCTCCGTGGACTACGACAGCCTCTACGCGCTGCTCGAGCACGAAAAGGCGCACGGCAACATTGTCTGGGTGCTCGGCCCCGCCGTGGCCTTCGACCATGACGCGAGAGTCGCCTTCGGCAACCTCATCGCAAACGGCTACTGCCACGCGCTGCTGGCCGGCAACGCGCTTGCCACGCACGACCTCGAGGGCGCCTACAAAAAGACCGCCCTGGGCCAGGACATCTACACCCAGCAGACCATGCACAACGGCCACTACAACCACATCGACACGATCAACCGCGTGCGCCACTACGGCTCCATTCCGGCCTTCATCGAGGCCGAGGGCATCGACAACGGCATCATTTACAACTGCGTGAAGAAAAACGTGCCCTTTGTGCTCTGCGGCTCGATCCGCGACGACGGCCCGCTGCCCGAGGTCTATGCCGACGTCTATCAGGGCCAGAACGCCATGCGCGACTGCATCCGCAAGGCCACCACGGTCATCACCATGGCCACGACCCTGCATTCCATTGCCACCGGCAACATGACGCCCTCCTTCCGCGTGCTGAGCGACGGCACGATCCGCGAGGTGTACTTCTACTGCGTGGACGTGGCGGAGTTTGCCGTCAACAAGCTGGCCGACCGCGGCAGCCTGGCCGCCAAGGGCATCGTCACCAATGCGCAGGACTTCATCGTCAACGTCGCCAAAGGCCTGAAAGTGTTTGATAATTGACAATTGACAATTGACAATTGACAATTGATAATTGAAAATGTGAGGTCCACATTGCAGCCCCTGCCGATCCATGTAGGGGACGGCGTCTCGACGTCCCGCAGCCTCGTAGGGGACGGCGTCCTCGACGTCCCGTGTGCGCACCCCGTAGCGGCCGGGTCCCCCGGCCACATACACCGCACCCCGTAGCGGCCGGCACCTCGACGTCCCGTGGCCTAGTAGGGGACGGCGTCTCGACGTCCCGTGTGCGAAACTCCAAACACATGCGTTTGCGCCATGCGGCGACGGGCTGTCGAGACGCCAGCCCCTACGACCTGAAAACAGGAACCGCCAACCGTAGGGCACTGCGGTTCGATTTCCGCCGTAGTGGCCGATGCCCACATCGGCCATAAAGCTGCAATGCGCAACGAGGCATCATGGCCGATGTGGGCATCGGCCACTACGGGTGCATTCCTCGTCGATACACGGACGGCAGCTTGCCGTCCCAGCTGTCCACTTTCCACTGTCAACTGTCCACTCCTCCCTCCTCACTCCTAACGATTATGAACTTCAAACTACACGCTCCCTACCAGCCGACGGGCGATCAGCCGGAGGCGATTGCGCGGCTGACCGAGGGCATCCGGATGGGCCTGGATGAACAGGTCCTGCTGGGCGTCACAGGCTCGGGCAAGACCTTCACGATGGCAAACGTCATCGCAAACCTCAACCGCCCCACCCTGGTGCTGGCCCACAACAAGACCCTCGCAGCCCAGCTTTGCAGCGAGTTCCGCGAGTTCTTCCCGGAAAACGCGGTCGAGTACTTCATCAGCTACTACGACTACTACCAGCCCGAGGCCTACATCGCCCACACAGACACCTACATCGAAAAGGACTCGTCGATCAACGATGAGATCGAGCGCCTGCGCCACTCGGCCACCTCCTCACTCTTTGAGCGGCGGGATGTGATCGTGGTCTGCTCGGTCTCCTGCATCTACGGCCTGGGCGACCCCATCGACTATAAAAACATGGTGATCTCCCTGCGCACCGGCATGGAGTTCTCCCGCGACGAGCTGATGAAAAAGCTCATCTCCATCCGCTACGAGCGCAACGACATCGAGTTTGCCCGCAACACCTTCCGCGTGCGCGGCGACACGGTGGAAATCTACCCCGTCTACTGGTCCGGCCGGGCGATCCGGGTGGAATTTTTCGGCGACGAGATCGACCGCATCAGCGAGATCAACGCCGTCACGGGCCTGGCCGAGCGCGTGGTCTCCCACGTGGCGATCTACCCCGCCAGCCACTACGTCACCACGCCCGAGAAGATGCAGCGCGCTCTGGTGGAAATTCGCCGGGAGATGGAGGAGCGCGAGGCGTATTTCCAGGAAAACGGCCGGCTGCTGGAGGCCCAGCGCATCCGCCAGCGGACCGAATACGACATGGAAATGATGCAGGAGATCGGCTTCTGCACCGGCATCGAGAACTATTCGCGGGTCATCTCCGGCCGGGCGCCCGGCTCGCCGCCTATGACGCTCATCGACTATTTCCCCGACGACTTCCTGCTCTTTGTGGACGAAAGCCACGTGACGCTGCCCCAGGTGCGGGCCATGTACAACGGCGACCGCTCGAGAAAGGAGAGCCTGGTCAACTACGGCTTCCGCCTGCCCTCGGCCTTCGACAACCGGCCGCTGACCTTCCCGGAATTCCAGAAGAAGATCCACCAGGCGGTCTATGTCTCGGCAACGCCCGCGGACTACGAGCGCGAGCGCGCCGGGCAGATCGTGGAGCAGGTGATCCGGCCCACGGGTCTGCTCGACCCGGAGGTCGAGGTCCGGCCCATCGAGGGTCAGATCGACGACCTTCTGGAGGAGATCGCCCGCGTCACGGCCAAGGAAGAGCGCGTGCTGGTCACGACGCTGACCAAAAAGATGGCCGAGGATCTCACGACGTATCTTCAGACCAACGGCGTGCGCGTGCGCTACATGCACTCGGACATCGGCGCGATGGAGCGCATGGAGATCATCCGCGACCTGCGCATGGCGAAGTTCGACGTGCTCGTCGGCATCAACCTGCTGCGCGAGGGTCTGGACCTTCCCGAGGTGTCGCTGGTGGCGATCCTGGACGCCGACAAGGAGGGCTTTTTGCGCAGCGAGACCAGCCTCATCCAGACGATCGGCCGCGCCGCGCGAAACGCCGAGGGCAAGGTCATCATGTACGCCGACAAGATCACCGCAGCCATGCGCGCGGCCATCGACGAGACCAACCGCCGCCGCGCCATCCAGCAGGCCTACAACAGCGAGCACGGCATTGTGCCCAAGACCATCAAGAAGGACGTGCACGAGCTCATCGAGATCACCCGCCAGGACGCCGAAAGCTACGGCAAGGGCGGCATGAAGCTGACCTACGAGGAGCGCCAGCGCGAGATCGCCCGCCTCGAGGCCCAGATGCGCAAGGCCGCCCAGCTCATGGAATACGAATTCGCCGCCGTCCTGCGCGACCAGATCATCCAGCTCCGCGGCGGCAAATAAAAACAGGGCCTGTTGCAAAATGCTCTGTCATTTCGAGCAAAGCGAAATCCGTTCCTATTTCACACTTTTTCACGTGAAAAGTACGGATTTCTCGGTCGCAAGCTCCCTCGAAATGACAAGGTCGTGCATTTTGCAACAGGCCCCGTTTTTTCACTGTCCACTGTCAACTTTCAACTCTCACCCGTCCGCTGGCTTTTGCCATGCCGTCGGTTGAACCGAACGCGCCCCGCCCCCGTCATTGCGAACCAGTGACCGAGTCACTGGTGTGGCAATCCGTTCCCCTGGCACTCCTGTCACCCTGTCCTGCCTCCGGCGGCCCCATTTTCTTTGGCTCTTGCCCAAAGAAAATAGGGGAAAAGAAAGGCCGCTTTCCTTCGCGTAGGCTTTCCCGGCAACCATCGTAGCGCTCTGCGCGCTGCTTGCTTTTTGGGTACCTGGGAAGGATCTGACTGTCGTTCTGTTTCCGCGCCCGCGCTGGCTTTGGCCCGAGCGTGGTGCTTTGCTCCATCGGCCTTCATCCTGCTGCTTCAAGATAACAGAACCGGAAGCACTCCCCACTCCCCACTCCTGACTCCTAACTCCTCATTCTTCTGCCTCTAAGCTGCGGGCCGTCGAGGACGCCGGCCCCTACGCCTCTCCGATTGCCTATTGCCTCATCCCGATTGCCTGCAAACACTTTCCACTTTCCACTGTCAACTTTCAGCTTGCTCCCGCCCGCTGGTTTCCGCCATGCAGCCGAAACAGCATCTCCACCATCTCGCCCTTTGTGCAGGGCGCATCCGGGTTGAAGCCGTCCTCGGGGATGAGGCCGGCCTCGGTGGCCCAGCAGATCGCCCGGGCAAGCAGGGCCTCGTCTGCCAGCGTCGGCTGCGCGGTCTGGCCGTAGTCCACCCAGGGGAGCTTGCCGTGGCGCAGCCAGCGGCGGCTGGGATAGCCGGTCTTCGGGCCGAGGTTCTCCACGGCCGTCAGCTGCACGCCGTTCTGCCAGCGGGGCGTGCACTCCACCGCCAGGCCGCCGCCGACATAGAGGCCGATGTGCCCGTCGGTCCAGAGCGCCTCGCCCACAAAGAGCTGTGAAAAATCCGCGCTCAGGTCCCGGCACAGGGCGATCATCCCGTCCGCGTCCACGTCGGGCACGCCGTTCGAGGCGTATTTTGCCCCGCCGTAGGCCGCGTTCTGATCCGCGCACCAGCCCCAGAGGATGCCCTTGATCAGGCACACGCAGTCAAAGCCGTAGGTCTCGCCGTCCGCCGCGCGGATCAGCGCTGCCCGGGCCGACTGCCGGTTGTAGGGATAGTTGTCGATGTAGCGCTGCTGGTTGGCCTCGTTCATCGGCGCGCCGAAGCAGCCCATGACATAGAGCGTCTTGTACTTGTTGGCGATGCGCGCCGCACGCTTGGCCAGCGCCGCCGCCGTCATTACGTATTCCATCTGTACTCCTTTCGCATCATTCCTCCACCTCAGGCAGACCGGCCAGACTGGTCAGCAGGCTGAGCAGCGCCGCCAGCGCCGCGGCGGACAGCACCGCCGTCCAGTGCACCTCCAGCAGAAACGCCGCCGTGCCCACCGTGGCCACAGCTGTCTGGCAGAAGGTCTTGAGCGCCCGGATCAGCGCCGCTTTCCACCAATTCCGATTGAATATCATCCTCTCACCCCCTTCACTGCATCACTCTGCAGTCTCTATTGCAGCGTCCGGTGCTGCGCTGTCTTGGCTGCCTCCAGGGCGCCCAGGCGCCGGGCGTGGTCCTGCATCTGGCTCTCGAGCACCGGCACGCGCCGCGCAAATTCGTTGTGCGCGCGCACCTCGCGGGTGAGCGCATCAAGCTTGCAGTCGGTCACGGCCTGGGCCGTGGAGAGCCGGGCCGTCACCTCGTCCCGGGTCCGCTTGGCCCCGAACCATGCCGTCACGCACACGCCCGCGAGCGTCAGCAGCCCCGAGATCACGGACACGATGATCTGCGTCATCCGGCATCCCGGGCCGGGCAAAGATAAACGTTCATAAAACCCCCTCCACCCTTAGCGCCGAATGGCCGGTTTGTTGCACGTTTTCGTGCAACCTGCGGAAAAAATACCGCGAAAAGCTGCAAATATATCTGCATTTTCATGGTATACAAACGTGGTTTTATCTGTTATAATGTCTGCGTAGGACTCTGACTTTCCAGACACAGAAAGGAAGTGCGCCCATGGCTGAACGTTCCGCGATCATCTTTCTGCCGGACGACACCCAGAAGACCGGCGAAAAAAAGCCGCTCATGCTGCTCAACATCCTCGGCACGCCGCTGCTGCGCTGGCTGACCGAGAACCTGTTCCAGCGGGGCGTGAGCCGCTTTTTCCTTGCTGCCGCCGGCCCCTACAGCGACGCGGCCGCCGCGTGCTTCCCGAAGGAGGCCGAGCTCACCGTGGCCCGGGATCAGGACCCGGCGGACCTTCTGCATGTCTTTCTCTCCACCGCCAGCGAGCGCGAGGCGGAGGTGCTTGCCATCACGGGACCGGTGGTGTTCGCCCCGTCCCTGGCCGTGCGCGACCCCGGCAGGGCGCCGGTGCCCGCCGCCGCCTGCATGGCCTCGCGCAAGGGCCTCATGCAGGCGCTGGACGACGCGGCCTCCATCGGCCGCTACCTGCAGAAGGAGGCGTCCGCCTGCACCGACCGCGAGGGCTTCTACAACGTGAGCTCCGCCGTGGAGCTGCCCCGCTGGGGGCATTCGCTGGGCCAGCTGCAGCTGGCGTACCTGTGCAGCCGCGGCGTGGAGATCTGGGACTTCCAGAGCTGCTATGTGGCCCCCGGCATCCCGATCGGCGTGGGCACCACGCTGCTGCCGGGCACGATCCTCGAGGGCGCCTGCTCGATCGGCTTCGGCTGCAAGATCGGGCCGAACACCCACCTCATCGACACCGTGGTGGGAAACCGCGCGGTGATCGACAGCTCGAGAGCAGAGGGCGTCAAAATCGGCGAGGACGCCATGGTCGGCCCCTTTGCCAATCTGCGGCCCGGCACGGAGCTGGGCGCAAGAGTGCGCGCCGGCGCCTTTGTCGAGATGAAAAATGCCCGTCTGGGGGAGGACGTGCAGACCCCGCATCTGAGCTACCTCGGCGATACGCAGGTGGGCGCGCGCGCCAACATCGGCTGCGGCACCGTGACCGCCAACTTTGACCGCGTTCAGAAATATGAGACGCAGATCGGGGCCAACGCCTTTGTCGGCTGCAACACCACGCTCATCGCCCCGGTCAGCGTCGGCGATGGCGCCTACATCGGCGCAGGCTCTGTCGTCACCGAGGACGTGCCCGACCAGGCGCTGGGCATCACCCGGCCCCGCCAGCTCAACCGCAGGGACTGGGCCGCAAAGCATAAGCTGCCTGAGGAGTGAATTCCGGCAAAACCGCTTTTCCGTAGTGGCCCATGCCCACATACTTCGTGACGCTTCGAGTCCAGCCATAGAAGTGTGATGTGCAACGAGGCTTTATGGCCGATGTGGGCATCGGCCACTACGGTGTATGGAGTGAATTCCGGTGGGAAACCGCCGTAAACCATAACGAATATAGAAAAAGGAGAGCGCTATGATCGCACATAAGAGTGGAGGAAAGGTCTTTTCCGCCAATGCCAGCCAGGAGCTGGCTGAGGGAATCTGCAAGGAGCTCGGCATCAGCCTGAGCAACAACCACGTCACCACCTTTGCCGACGGCGAGGTCTGCGTCTGGATGGACGAGACCGTCCGCGGCCAGGATGTGTTTGTGGTCCAGTCCACCTGTAAGCCTGTGAACAACAACCTCATGGAACTGCTCGTTACGATCGACGCCCTGCGCAGGGCCTCCGCCGGCCGCATCACCGCGGTCATCCCCTACTTCGGCTATGCCCGTCAGGACCGCAAGTCCAAGGGCAGAGACCCCATCACCGCAAAGCTCGTGGCCAACATGATCACCGCCGCCGGCGCCGACCGCGTGCTGACCATGGACCTGCACGCACCCCAGATCCAGGGCTTCTTCGACATCCCCCTGGATCACCTTTCCGGCGCTCCCCTCTTCGTCAAATACTTCCAGGAGAAGCTCGCCCGGGAGGGCGCCTCCCCGGAGGACTACATCGTCGTCTCGCCGGACGTGGGCTCCGTCTCCAGAGCGCGGGCTTTCTCCCAGAGCATGCGCATGGACCTGGCCATCGTGGACAAGCGGCGGCCCCAGGCCAACCACTGCGAGGTCATGAACGTCATCGGCGACGTGCACGGCAAGCACTGCGTCATGCTCGACGACATCGTGGACACCGCGGGCTCCCTGTGCAACGCGGCCAAGGCGCTGATGGAGCTGGGCGGCGCGGCCTCGGTCACCGCCTGCGTGACGCACGGCGTGCTCTCCGGCCCGGCCTTTGAGCGCATCGAAAACAGCGCGCTCGAGGAGCTGGTGCTGCTCAACACGATCCCCGTCGCGCCCGAGCAGCGCGGCACCAAGATCCGCATGCTGGACGTGGCCCCCACCTTCGCCAAGGCCATCCGCCACATCTACGAGGAGACCTCGATCTCGGATTGTTTTAACTGATTTTTAGGATTCAGGATTCAGGGGCCAGGGGTCAGGTGTGAGCAATAAGGAAGAAAGGCAATAGGCAATAGGCAATAGGCAATAGGCAGTAGGGAGTAGGGAGTAAGGCAATCGGAGACACGTAGGGGCGAGCAGTGCTCGCCCGCCGATCCAGGGACGCACCGCGGGACGTCGAGGACGCCGTCCCCTACGGTGGTAAAAGCCGCGCCACGCCCGTAGTGGCACCTGCCCCTGATCCCTAATCCCTGATCCCTAATCCCTGATCCCTGACCCCTAACCCCTAACCCCTAACCCCTAACCCCTAACCCCTAACCCCTAACCCCTAACCCCTAACCCCTAACCCCTCAAAGAGGTGATACCGTGTTCTTTTCCAAATCCGGCGGCGTGCAGTGGATGATCGTCGGGCTCGGCAATCCGGGCTCCGAGTACGAGCGCACCCGGCATAACGTGGGCTTCCGGGCCGTGGACCTGCTGGCCGGCAAGGCCGGGGTCAAGATCGACCGGGCCAAGTGCCGGGCCTTCGTCCGGCAGTGCGAGCTGGCCGGACAGAAGGTGCTGCTCGTCAAGCCCCAGACCTACATGAACAGCTCCGGCGAGGCCGTGTCGCTGGCCGCCCAGTACTACAAGATCCCGCCCGAGCGCATCCTGGTGCTCTCGGACGACGTGTCCCTCGACGTGGGCCGCGTGCGCGTGCGCGGCGACGGCTCCGCCGGCGGGCACAACGGCCTGAAGAGCATCATCCAGCACCTGGGCACGCAGAGCTTCCCGCGCGTCAAGATCGGCGTGGGCGCCAAGCCCCATCCCGACTACGACCTGGCCGACTGGGTGCTCTCGAGCTTCACGCCCGACGAGGAGAAGGCCCTCTCCCCTGCCATCGAACATGCGGCGGAGGCAGCATTGGAGTTCATCACACACGGCCTGCAGAGCGCAGCCAGCAAATACAACGGAAAATAAAATTGACAGGTGGCAATTGTCAATTGTCACCTGTCAATTGTCAATTTTGCAAGGAGCAGTCATGGAGCTGATTCTCAACGCCCTCCGGGGTCTGCCGGAGTACAAGGAAATCGAACGGACGCTGAAAAAGGGAAAATCCGTCGGCGTGTCCGGCGTGGCGCAGATCAACCGCAGTCATCTGATTGCGGCTTTGTTTGCTGCCCTGGACCGGCCGATGCTGGTGCTCTGCCAGGACGAGCTGGCGACCCAGCGCTGCCAGAGCGAGCTTGCGGCCTTCCTGGGCCAGACCCCGCCGGTCATGCCGGGACGCGAGCTGGCCTTCTACGACACGGCCGCCACCTCCCACGGCTGGGAGCAGAAGCGGCTGGGCCAGCGCTACGCCCTCGCCACCGGCAAGACCCGGCTGCAGCTGGCCAGCTGGGAGGCCTTCTG